>CP046865.1:3217500-3517500 GCA_039640505.1 Rhodobacteraceae bacterium Araon29
ACATTGGTGTATTTTTTAGCACTTAAAATTCAATTTTATAGACCACTAACTCAAGATATTTATATGTCATTTAGGAAAATATACAAAACTCTGAACTGGGTCGTAGGAACAGCCTTAGGGCTTTGGGCAGGCGCAATTTTCATTATCTTTGTTTTTGTTTCCGACACCATAACCTATGACCGCTCGTCTATTCAAAATGTGAACCCAGATGACCAAAGCGAATTTTTTAGCATTTTGAAGTCGTCAGACGCTTGGTTAAGATCAAGCCTTGTTTCTGATCTTGATCTCAAGCCGGTACGGATTGTTTTTACAAAATCTTGGCCAGAATTTTTTGTTTACGCGCCGTTTTATGGGCGCCCCTATGCTTTGTCTTTCCCCTTTATCAATACGCTCATCTTTGCCCCATATGATCAAGAAAAAAACACTGTGACCTCCGGTGAAGGATTTACCAGAAGTATTCAGGACGTACTGACCCATGAGCTTGTCCACCAAGCTCTTTCACAAAACCTAGAATTTCTCACCTACCGCAAGATGAAACCCTGGGCTGAAGAAGGGTTGGCAGAATATATAGCCGGTGGCGGCAGCATAGCCTATGAAGACGGGCTAAAAAAATTCTGTGATGGGAAAGAGGATAAAAGCCATGCCTATCGGTATTTCCTATACAAAATCGCAGTGGGCTTCGTATTGAATCAAGACGGCGCCTCTTTGCTGCATTTGGTTGAGGCAACTGAACCTCTGAAAAGCGTTTTGGACAGAGCCCGCCCACATTATTGTGGATAGTATATAAAGGCATTTTCATGCCTTACTCATGTGCCAAATTCTCTAGCTTATAGGAGCTAAATGATGAAAAAATACATTTTATGTACTTTGTTAGCGGGCTTCTGCGGATCATCACTTCTAGCTAACGATAATCTGAAAGAAGGCTTCTTGCTGGCAGACGGTGCCGCACGCATCACTGGTGACGAAAACTTCAGAGCCGTTGAATTTGAGAGCGCGGATCAAGATACTACTGTCTTAGTGGAATGCTATTTGAACAACGACCTTCGAGTATCGGTTTTACTCAATTTACAACCCAATATTGATAATTTTACTGAGGCCAACATTATTTTGAAAAGAGATGATGGGCGTTCATCTAGTTTCAACGGATTGTTACACAATATCGAGGGGACGAAAAATAAGGTGTTTCTTGTCAATCCAGATCATCTGAGATCAAAGCCAAAAAGATCAGTTCGTATTTTGACCGCACTGATTTCATCAAGACAACATGCCATCTCAATTAATGCGCCCAGCTTAGGTTTGACTGTTCAAAAAAACTTCAATGTAAACCCGTTTGCCGTAGCATACATATCGCAACGTTGCGGGGTGGATCTATTGAAGGAAAATGAGGGGGAGAGAGTATCTATCTTTCGCCCATCGCGGAGTGGATGATATCCACAATTGGAGCAAAAAAGTAACTTTTCAAAAGGTGGGTTCCCATTTTTTGTCAACCTCAAGTGTCAACCCTAGTTTTAATGAGAACTCTTCTGAACTGTTTATAAGGCCTTTTTTTTAGTACAAATCTATTGATGCCCAGTTTTATGAACCTTCCAATTGCATCACATTTTAAAAACCACCACGCTTCTCAGGAAGATCGCAAAACTTATTTGCCTAACGGGCGCAGCTTTTTGGGACGATTTAAAAAGAAACTGATTTTTCTAAATGTATTCAAAGCGGCGAAATAACTTGAAAGCCTCTATCCGATTTAAATTGAAAGCCATAAACCGTTTCGCGAACAGTGGCTGCATTACACAGCGGTCTGTGCTGTATTTAAACTGCCTGCTTTATAATCAATGAACAGAATAGTTTTGAAAAATCTGTAAACTTGTTTTTGGATCGTAACGGAATTGTTGATGTAATTGGATAAAGCTGATTAGGCTTAAACGGTTGTGTGTAAAAAGGTTTCGTTTATGCCGGTTTTAAGTTCCAGAAATGAAAAAGGTCGTTTTGAGTTTGAAAAAAACCAAACGATACTCGAAGTTTCCCTCGAAAATGAATTGAGCCACCTGCACGTATGTGGCGGGCATGGAAGATGTTCAACCTGCCGTGTCCAAGTTTTAGATGGCTTGGAAAACTGCGAAAATCGAAATGCCATAGAGCAGGCGATGTCAGAAAAGCTGGATTTCCCCGATGATGTTCGCTTGGCCTGCCAAACCAAACTTAAAGGCGATGTCACCATCCGTAGGTTGCTTAACGGGATGGAAGATATCAAATTTGCAAAATCCGCGATTGAACAATCCGGGCCGATTGGATCCAATAAAGATGTTGCCATTCTGTTTGCAGATATCGAAAATTTCACCCCGCTCAGCGAGCGTATGGCCTCGTTCGACGTGATGTATCTGTTGAATAAGTATTTTGACTTTGCCGGTGATATTGTGATGAGCAATGGCGGCGCTATGAACAATTACATTGGTGACGCATTTCTAGCAGTTTTTGGTCTGGATGATACCGGGGATGAAACCTTTCGTGCCGTAAAGGCCGGGATTGAAATTCAATCAAGGCTCAATGAATTTTCGGCGCAGGTGGAAGAAGACTTTGACGAATTGTTCAAAGTGCGTATCGGTATTCATTATGGCGAGGTGATCGTTGGTATGTTGGGTTGCCGCGGGACCGAGCGGCTGAGTGTGATTGGCGATACGGTTAATATGGCAGCTCGCGCCGAGGCGGCAAATAAAGACGCAGACACAGATATGTTAATCACTGAAATGGCCTTTAGTCAGGTTGAGGGCCGTGTCGAGGTCGAAGATTTCATCCGTATGAAGCTTAAAGGTACCAGCGAACGCACCACGCTTTATGAAATCAAGTCGGTTATCGGGGATAGCCTTGCAAAAGAAAACACCGAGCAAAAAATTATTGGCGGTATTGAGTGGCACCGCTCGGTTCCTGTTGCGGACCTAAAAGAGGGCAGCAAACTAGAAACCAGCTATCAAGATGAGGCTGTTTTAGTGTTTCGCCATGACGGCGAGTTGCGCGCCGTTCAAAATGCCTGCACACATATGAATTTACCTTTAACCGGTGGGGACATTGATGATGGTGGCAACATTACCTGCCCCTTCCATGGCACTGCCTATTGCACCAAAACCGGCGAAGTCACCAAATGGTGCGAGGGCTTGCCAGATGATATGCCGGCAGAAAACAAGGCCATGATCACGTCGATCAAGCAAAACCCGATCAAAACCTTTCTGACCCTTGAAAGCGACAACCACGTCTGGCTTGCCGAACCCTAAGCTGCAACCATGGCCCGGCTGCACTATGGTTTTTGTGCATTTAACCTTCAGTTGTATTCTTGGCCCTCACGCGTTGCAGTAGGCCGGATAAACAGATTGGGATCGAACCTCCGGTAATTCCGATAAAGAGCGTTACAATTCTGTTGACTGTTGAACAAAATATATTTCCACGCTTAGTTGATCGGCTGGGCAATACGAAGATATGGTGAATGTGCCGCGCCCTGTTTTATCACGATTAACTTTAGCCAGCTTAGCAAGAGACATTATGGCAGACAAATTAAAAGGCGAAGTATGCGGGATGCTTGCGTTAGCTGCTATGCTATTTTGGCACCTCGGATATGGACTTGCAAAATGGGTGGAGTTAAATGTGGTGGAGTTTGGCCTCATCGAAGTCGTACTGCTGAGCATTTTTATCGCTACAAGTTCTCGCTATTATAGAGTCTTCAGCGACATTTCAAAGATAATATCAGCAAAAGAATTATCCGGGATATTTGTATTATCTGCAATTACGTTTCTCTACACTGGATATCGGATGGCGATGTGGGCAAACCTAGTTATGTTTGAATTTACATTCTTGGACTTAATGAACTTAGGCATTTCTATTTTTGTTTTTACCCGTTTTAGCAAAAGTCTTCGTGCAAATTAAATATTTCGCGAGCAGGCTATTAAAACTCAGAGTTATGGACCTTCCAATTGCATCACATTTTAAAAACCACCGCGCTTCTCAGGAAGATCGCAAAACTTATTTGCCTAACGGGCACAGCTTTTTGGGACGATTTAAAAAGAAACTGATTTTTCTAAATGTATTCAAAGCGGAGAAATAACTTGAAAGCCTCTATCCGATTTAAATTGAAAGCCATAAACCGTTTCGCGAACAGAGCGACTTTAGTCGCTTTGCTGGTCTATGTAAGTTTAATGGTCTGGTTCCATTTCCCAAAAACCACTTTTAACAGCGGCGTCCTGCATCTAAATATGGATAAAGAAATTAAACAGCACGTCATTCGCGCAGAGCCAGAGATTATCAGTCGCCTCAAGCGTTCCGAGTTCTATAGTGATGCATTCACACTCAAAATGACAATCGCATCCCATAATTTTCAATATACAGTCATGGTTCCGTATTTTCCCCGATCATTTGGCGCAGCCTATCCCTTTTTCAATTATGCCTTTATTGCCCCAATTGATGCGCAAACTGGCGAAATTATTGCAGGCGCTCGGACAAAATTGCAGCCTGCGACACCTTCACTTGAAGATGTGATTGCGCATGAAGGCATTCATTTAATGGTCAATAAAGCGCTCGGGTCCGTTAAGGCTAGATTTTTGCCCACTTGGAAATATGAGGGCTATGCAGAGCATATTTCCCCACCGAAGCATCGTGATGCCAAGAAGATGTTAGCAGATTTTTGCGGGGATACATTAGAAGATAGCGCCTCTAGCGACTACTTTCTTTATAGACTGGCGGTTGGACATTTGATGGAAGCCAAAGGCATGAAGGGCCGTGATGTTTTCGAAAGTGAGCTTGAATTTTCCGATGTGTTAAGCGAAGTGAAATCGCTGCGATGCCTATAAAATATGTTCCGAGAACACGACACTGAAAGCCGGATCAAAGGCTTTTCCAATGATTTTTCGAAAAAGGTCAGCCGCAAAATGCGGCCGCATTAAGGCTTTTGCAATATCGCGTTTTCCCATGCCTTTAGGAAGTTCTTTCGCTTTAAGCGGTCAAGATACACCATCAGGCCGGGGCCAAGCCGAATGGGCCGCAGTGCGGTTTCCTGTTCTAGCACATCGCGTTGTAGCGTGGGAAAGGGAAAGTCCCCGGCTTTGCCGGCCTCAAGGCTAAAGGACAGCAGATGATCTATAAACAGACCGGCAAGCTGCGGCTGTTTGGCATTTTTGGGGATCAGCGCCGAGCGGAGCATCAAAGTGGTAAAATCACTTGGCTCGACGATGATGATATCGTCTTGGTTATTGGTTTGCGCCGCCGCATAGCTGCCCAGAACATTATAGGCAAAGGCCAGTTTACCCGAACCCACATCCTCGATCATTTTTCCCGAGCAGCAGTAAAGCTGGGCGTTCATATTGCCCATCACTTCGGCCAGCCGCCAATAGGTTTCCGATGTGCGGGCATCTTGGGTGGCGAACAGATAGCCCAGCCCGCTGCTACGAATATCATAGGTGCCAACGCGGTTTTTGAACTGCATCGGGTGCGACCGCATGAATGCAATTAGTTCTTGTCGGGTTCTAGGCACCGATTGACCGTCAAAGTCGCGGGCGGAAAAAACCAGTGCTGCAGGCTCTTGTGTAAAGGCAAAAACCAGATCCTGCCAATGGGCCCAGTCAGGCAATTGGGCGGTAAACTCCGAACGGAACGGCAACGCCATGCCGTCATTGGCCAGCTTGGTTTGCAAATCCATGGCACTGGACACAGCAAGGTCGAACTGTGCCCCCTCATCAACCAAAGCCTTAACCAGTTCGGTAGAACTGACTTCAAAGTAATCGACAGATACGGACGGATTCTGGCGTTGAAACGCTTCTATGACCCCGGCAAAAAGATCAAGGTCGGCAGTGGAAATCACTTTTAGAACTTGGCTTCCGGCTTCGGCCGGAAATTGCCGCCGCTGGTCAACATCAAAACCGAAACCAAGGGTTGGAAACATCCCTAGCGCAAGGGCAAATAAAAGGTAACGCATGCGCCCACTCCTTCTGTGTTGTTTTTTAGCTCTAAGCTGCCGCCATGCGCATTCGCCACATCATCAGCAATGGTCAGTCCAAGGCCGGAACCGATGGTGTCATGGGCGTTTGAACCCCGTACAAAGCGGTCGGTTAAAAGTTTAAACTCGTCATCAAGAAAGCCTCTTCCTTGGTCCATGAGCTCCAAGGCAACGCCAGAGTGCCGCTCGCTCAAGGTGAGCTTTACCGAACTTTCCGTCGGTGAATATTTGATCGCATTATCAATCAAGTTGCGCACCGCGTTCTGAATTAAGATCGCATCACCTTTTACGGTCAAAGGCGTGCCCAATTGCCAGTCAAGATCAATTTCCTTAAGCTCGGCAACGGGCCTTAGCCGAGTGACCAACTCATCCACAAGCGCCTGAAAGTCGAAACTTTCAGCCACCAGATGATCGGTTCGAAAGGTCACCATGGCATGATCCAGCAATTGGCCCGCGGCGCGCGAACTTTCATCAATGGCCCGGATCATTTCGCGCAAAGCTTCACGGTTTTCATCCCGCTCAACCCGCCGCAGCGTCACTTCGGCCTGCATCCGAACCGTGGCCAAAGGCGTGCGCACCCGATGCGCCGCCTCGGCAATAAACTCTTCCGATTGCGATAGCGACTTTTTAAGCCGCCCGATAAACTGGTTTAGCGAGCGTACCAGCGGCACCATTTCGCTGGGTACCGGCGATTCCACAGGGCGTAAATCCTGCGGCCCGCGCCGCGAGACCGAGGCCGCCAAACGCCGCAACGGACCAATCGTCGACTGTGCTGCATAAAATGTCAAAACCATCGCAATGGCAAAAAACCCAATGCCCAGAAAAAGCACCGTCTGGGAAATCTGCCGCAAGGTCTGTTTTTGGCCATTGCGAGTTTGCGCAATCGTGGCGCGCACCACAACCGGTTGATTGTTCAAAGATAGTTTCCGGCTGGCTGTCACCAAACGGATATCTTCCCCCAGATATTGCTCTGTGGCAAAGGCCGGCTGGCTTTCCATAGTTGGTTCTTCGGCAAATGGCAGGTCCTCATAACCGGTCAAATAGACCTGATTTTGCTCAATTTTGTAAAACACCCGATCATCCGAGATATTGCCCAGCATAGAAAACGCAGAATAGGGGATATCCACATTCAACGCCCCGTCCTGCACGGTGACCGCATCAAGTACCGAAGTGACCGATGCGGCCAGAATATTATCCTGGCTTTCCTGAGCCAGCTGCCGGCCATAACTTTGCACCACCAAAAACAGGATCACCGCCAAAATCGCGGCACTTGCTAAAAGCCGGACAATCAGCCGGCGCCGGATTGATCGGGTTGCGGTCACATGATCGTTCATGAAACACTTAGCCGATAGCCCATGCCGCGCACGGTCACGATGTTTAAATCGGATCCCTCTAATTGTTTGCGAAGGCGTCCGACATAAACCTCAATGGCATTTTCGGCCACATCATCTTCATAGGAAAACAACCTGTCGACCAGTTTGGATTTTGAAAAAAGTTGATCCGTTGAATTTATGAAAATTTCCAAAAGCCTAAGCTCTCGGTTTCTAAGCTGCACCTTTTGTCCGGACACTGTCAGGGTTCCGGCAAGCGGGTCAAATTGGGTATTTCCGAATCGTTTGATATTATTTGCCATACCGCCCTGGCGCCTGATCACCGCACGGCAGCGCGCCTCAAGTTCGGAAAAATCAAACGGTTTGGTGATATAATCATCCGCCCCAAGATCCAAAACGCCAACCCGATCTGACACCTCAGAGCGCGCCGTTATGGTGATAATGGGGGTTTTTCCACCGGCCATTCTATAGGATTTCAAAAGGCTGCGCGCATCTCCGTCCGGCAGCATAATATCCAATAAAATCAGATCGTAATCAGTTGTGCTTAGATAATCCTGCGCGGTTTCAAGCGTCGCGGCATGATCCACAACATGGCCATCCAGCGACAGCCGGTCCAAAACGGCCTTGGCCAGTGCAACATTATCTTCAACAAGCAAATATCGCATTTGTGATCCTTTGCGATCCTGCAACGTGACAGGTCTATGACAGTTTTGATCCCTAGTCTTAGTCATGGTCCGTAAATAACGGACATGTCAAATGGGAGGACAATATGTCGACTTTAAAATTTACCCGCCGGGCGCTGGCCGCCGCGGCGGCAGCTACGCTGTCTTTGGGAACACCGGTTCTTGCCGGCGGTCACCAAGTTGTAGACAGCATCCACTTCCTCATCCCCGGCGGTGCCGGCGGTGGTTGGGACGGAACCGCACGCGGGACCGGTGAGGCGCTGACCAAATCTGGCCTCGTGGGCTCTGCATCTTATGAAAACATGTCCGGCGGCGGCGGCGGGAAAGCGATTGGCTATCTGATCGAAAATGCTGACAGCCAGCACGGCACAATGATGGTCAACTCAACACCGATCGTAATTCGCTCGCTCACCGGTGTGTTTCCACATAACTTCCGCGACCTGACACTTGTATCCGGCACCATCGGTGATTACGCCGCTTTGGTGGTGGGCAAGGATAGCCCGCTGAATTCAATGGCCGACTTGATCGCTGCTTATGATGCAAACCCAGGCGATACAGCCATTGGCGGCGGCTCTGTACCGGGCGGCATGGACCACTTGGTGGCCGCGATGGTTATGGAAGCGGCTGGAAAAGATGCCTTGGGCGTTAAATATGTCGCCTATGATGCAGGCGGTAAAGCTATGGCGGCCCTGCTGTCAGGCGAGATTAAAGCGCTTTCAACAGGCTTCTCAGAAGCGGTTGCGCTTGCCCAAGCGGGTGAAGTGAAAATCCTTGGCGTGACATCTGATGCGCGCGTTGATGCATTTGCCGATGCACCAACCATGAAAGAGCAAGGTATTGATACAAACTTTGTCAACTGGCGCGGATTTTTTGCAGCACCCGGCTTGCCTGCCGACACACTGGCCGCATATCAGGATGCGATTGCAAAAATGTATGACACACCCGAGTGGGAAGCCGTACGTGCACGCAACGGTTGGGTCAACATCCACAACCCGGGTGATGATTTCAAAAGCTTCCTTGAAGCACAGGAAAAAGTCATCGGTGATCTGATGAGAAAACTGGGCTTTCTCTAAAGCTTTTTAACTCTTGGCGATCCCTGCTATGCTGGGGTCGTCACATCAAATGAGGGATGACATGGCACTGGATCGCTGGATCGCGCTGATCGTACTTCTGATCTGTTTGGCCTATGGCTATACCGCTTTTTTCACCATGGATGAGGGATTGCCGCCCTTTATGCGCCGCAGTCCGATCTGGCCCAGTACCTTTCCTAAGGTGCTTGCCGTTCTGACCGGCGTAACAGCGCTGCTTATCGTACTTGGCGTGGAGAAATCGGATGGTTCCATCAAGGAAGGCGGGATCAACTACCGCCGGCTCGGAGATTATAAAATTGGTCAGGCTGCAGGACTTTTGGCTTTGATGGTGGCCTATGCGCTTTTGCTAAGGTCCATGGGATTTTTATTGTCCACTACAGGCTTTTTGTTCTTGTCTGCGGCCGTGCTTGGCGAACGCAAGTGGATTAGGCTGCTGATAATCTCTGCTCTGGCAAGCGGATTTGTGTGGTATCTGGTGCAAGTGGTGCTTGGAATATTCCTGCGGCCCCTGCCCTATGTTTTGACATAAAAAGGTGATGAAATGCTAGAAGGTCTACTGCTTGGGCTTGGAACCGCCTTTTCCATTACCAATATTCTTATGGTGGTTGGCGGCTGCCTAATCGGCACATTTATCGGTATGCTGCCCGGTTTGGGGCCGATGTCGATCATCGCCATCATGATCCCCATCGCCATCACCATTGGCGATCCTTCGGCGGCTATCATTCTTTTGGCCGGTGTTTATTATGGCGCTATTTTTGGCGGCTCGACCTCGTCGATTTTAATCAATGCGCCCGGTGTGGCTTCGACCGTTGCCACAAGCTTTGATGGCTACCCCATGGCGCGGCAAGGCAAAGCGGGCAAAGCCCTGACCGTTGCGGCCATTGCATCGTTTTGTGGTGGGACAATCGGCGCCATCCTGCTGATGATTTTTGCACCGGCGCTGGCCAGCGTGGCCTTGCTGTTTCATTCGGCTGAGTATTTCGCACTGATGGTGGTGGGGCTGTCTGCCATCGCAGCTTTTGCCGGCACAGGGCAAGTGGGCAAAGCGCTACTAATGACACTTTTGGGGCTGATAATGGCCACGGTGGGAGAAGGCGCTTTGTTTAACCTGCCACGCTTCACCATGGGGATTATGGATCTGCAATCCGGCTTTGGGTTTATCACCCTAGCAATGGCGATGTTTGCCCTGCCAGAGGCGCTGTATCTGGTGCTTGATCCGGCGCGATCAAACAGCGGCAAAGCCAATGAGGATATCAAAGACCTTCGGATTACCCGCGAAGAAGCCCGCGCAATCGCACCGGTGATTGGCCGGCAATCGATCCAAGGGTTTTTAATCGGGGTGCTGCCTGGCGCCGGCGCGACAATTGCCAGTTTTCTGGGCTATGCGGTCGAGCGCAACATTGCATCGAAAGAAGATCAGGCCCAGTTTGGCAAAGGGTCTGTCAAAGGCCTTGCAGCACCAGAAAGCGCCAATAATGCCGCTTGCACAGGGTCTTTTGTGCCGCTTTTGACATTGGGCATTCCGGGATCGGGCACAACCGCCATTCTTTTGGGCGCACTCATCGCTTTGAATGTCTCACCCGGGCCACGCTTGATGGTGGATCAGCCGGAAATTTTCTGGTCGGTGATTATTTCGATGTATGTTGGCAATGTGATCTTGCTGATCCTCAACCTGCCGCTGATCCCCTATATTGCAAAAGTGCTGACAATTCCGCGCAATTATCTAATCCCGTTTATTCTGTTTTTCACCCTGATGGGGGCTTATATTGGGCAAAACAATGCCACCGAGCTGCTGATCCTTGTGGGATTTGGTATCTGCGCCACAGTGCTGCGCTTTGCCGATTACCCACTGGCGCCTTTGCTGATCGGTTTTATCTTGGGGCGGATGCTTGAGGATAATTTTTCCCGCTCCATGCAGCTTTATGACGGCTTTAGTTTCGTTCTAGAACGGCCAATGACCATGGGGCTTTTGGCGCTGGCGATTTTACTGGTGGCGCTGCCCAGTTATCGGGCGCGGCGCGCACGGCTGCGCAGTCAAGGGATTGCCGATGGGGACTAAGCCGCTTTCGGGTGTGCGTGTGCTTGACCTGACCAATGTGCTGTCCGGTCCATATTGTTGCTATCAGCTCAGCCTTATGGGCGCAGAAGTGATTAAGGTTGAACGCCCCGGGTCGGGCGATCTTGCCCGTCAACTTGGCGCCGACCCTACGCTTAGTGCGCGAAACATGGGGATCAGCTTTCTGGCGCAAAACGCCGGTAAAAAATCGGTGACGCTCAATCTAAAGCATCCCGAAGGGACCAAAATCCTCAAGCAACTGGCCGCGGCCAGTGATGTTTTGGTGGAGAATTTTAGACCCGGCGTGATGGCGCGGCTGGGGCTTGGGTACGGCGATCTAAAACCCACCTGCCCCGAGTTGATCTACTGCGCCATTTCCGGTTTTGGCCAAGACGGCCCAATGGCGGATGATCCGGCCTATGATCAAATCATCCAAGGTATCTCGGGGCTGATGTCAATCACCGGCGACCAAGGCAGCGCCCCGCTACGGGTGGGCTATCCTTTGGCAGATACGGTGGGCGGCATGACCGCCGCCTTTGCGATTGCAGCGGCGTTAAACGCGGCGCCGCGCGGGACATTTTTGGATATCTCAATGACCGAGGCGGTGCTTTCCGGCATGGGTTGGGTGGTGTCAGATTACCTGATCGGGGGCAAGCTGCCCGAGCCGCATGGCAATGAAAATGTCACCTCTGCGCCATCGGGAAGTTTTGAAGCCAAAGACCAAAAGATCAATATTGCCGCCAATAAAGATCAGCAATGGCGCGCGCTGGCGCGGCATTTGGGATTAGAAGGCTTGATCGAGCAAGCCGCGTATCGCACCCGCGAGCAACGAAAGGCCAACCGCATCCAGCTTAAGACCGCGCTTGAAGCGGTGCTGAAAACCCGGCCTGCTGCCGATTGGGCGCACGAGCTTAGCGGATTGGGCGTGCCCTGCGCGGTGATCCAAAGCGTGCCAGAGGCGCTGCACAGCGGCCAAATCACCGGCCGTCAACTGACCCAAACCCATCAGGCGGCAGATCAATCCATTGATACCGTTGCAGCGCCCGTAGTGGTTGATGGCGACCGGCCTAAGGCATTACAGCCGCCGCCCGAGCTTGGACAGGACAACCACGCGGTTTACGCACAGCTGGGCTATGATACGGCCGCGCTACTGGCCTTGGCAGATCAAAAGGTGATTTAGCACAACCAAAGAGCTTGGGAAAAGATACAGTAGCATGAATTAAAGGCCAGCTTTCAAATGCTTAGCAACGGTTTTATACAATGAAGCAATGCAGGATAATCTGCAATACATGCCCAAAGATGCTATACTATTTCAGCAAGTGCTCTATATCCGCGTAATATTTGTGGCCCAGCGCCTCCCATTTATCGTCAACTTGATCAATAAAACTGATCATTTCCTTTGTTCGAGAAACAACACTTAGGTCTAAAGTATACCTATTTCCGGGAAATTTTCGCTCGAATTTCAAAATCTCGATCGCATCGCTGAGCAGACAGCCAGTGGTTTCACTGCACATAACGTCTTCGATCTGCTCATCGGTTAATGGCGCGTTGGGCATTGGTGGTAGAAATAGCCGGCTGCCTGGTTGGGCATTGGCATTTAAGACCAACTTGTTTTGTATGGCCCCATAAGCGAATAGGCGAACTGATTTTGCCAAAAGATTGCGTTTTCCTGGATAGGTATAAATATCTTCGATCAACGGATCAGGACTTCCCAAACCATAAAAATGTGTCTCTTTGCCCTCATACATCATATTGCAGCCAAAAATGTTAATCTGGCGCTGCTTAAAGGCCCAGATTGCAAAGTATCCCGCTAGAAAAACCATTGTTGTTCCACAAAATAAATGTCCGCCGGCATTCCATGACGCTCGACTGGACTGCTGCCCTCTTATTATATTCATGCCTCGTTCGACCGGAGGTAGGTCCTTTTCCGGAAAATCTCCTGGAATGATCAAATGCCTTGTCTCTGGATGCACACGCCAGGCATTATTGACCGCAAGAAGATCACAGCCTGCGGGAAGCTTTTGGTCCGCGATTGAAACAACTTCTGGCGCACTGCCTAAAATCAGTAGGGTACCATTTTGAAGCGGCTGGGTTTTTGAATCTTTTGTCATTTTTCAAAGCCATTTTAGCAGGAACACAGCTGGAATGCTTCCCTAGTGTACTTTGCACTGCGCTCCAAGTTACGAGTTGAATAATTTCCTATCTATCAATCTGGATCGGATAAAGCATCGCCCAGCTATTGGCTAGGCAATTGTTGGACGGGTGATCGATCAAAATGCTTTTAGCGTTATTCTGGCTTCGTTGGTTCCAGCTTGATCACAATGCACGTGGTCGAGGCCGTTGCATAAAGTCGCCCGTCTTCTACCCCGACGATTTTGCCTGTTGCTACACCAGTAGAACGGCCAATATGATCCGTTTCCCCTATGGCATCCACGCTCGTGCCAACTGCAATAGGACGGATGATATTGACTTTATATTCCAACGTGGTCGAGAAAAATCCTTTGGGCACGCGCGTCGCAACAGCGCAGGCCATCGCACTGTCGAGAAGGGTGCCATACCAGCCGCCATGAACACTGCCCATCGGGTTGAGCACAGTGTCATCCGGCGTGCTGCGAAAAACCACCCGTCCCTCCGCCACCGCATGCATTTTATATTTCATTAATGTTCCGATGCTTGGCGGGGCAAACCGGCCCTCCAAGATGCCGTTTATTTGCTCAAATCCAGTAAGGGACATGGCCTCTTGCGTTGTCATTTCAGGGGGCATTGCACGGGGTATTTCAGGGGGCATTTCAGGGGACATTGCATCAATTTCGTTACTCATTTTGCTCTTTACCTCTTCAGAATTGGATTATGCCGTTGCAGTGACCACATGGATGGTTGCCGGATAGCGGGTGATGCCACCGCTTCTTTTGGCTGCAGACATCCGCACAAAATCCTCTTGCACGCTTTGCACCTGCGCCTTGCTTGGTTCGGCTTCGAAAAGCATGCGCGCACCAGCGCCGATTTTCATCAGCAAAGCGGCATCTTCTTGCGGGCTTTGTCGGGTATCCAATGTGGTTTTCTGGGTGGCAATCTCAATCGCCTGATACCCTGCCGCGCGCAAAATACCCGACAGATAATCACGATCGCTAAATGCCATCGGCCCCGGCGCGGTACCAGGCGTGACAACAGGTGAATTTGTATGTTTGCTAACCACTTCCATTGGCTCAAGAAAAAACGGGTTGTCCTGCAGGGGTGCCCAGCAAACGAAGACAAGCTTTGATCCGGGGGCTAAAGCCGCACGGAGGTTGCCAAAGGCTTTTTCGGGATCGGCAAAGAACATCACTCCGAAGCGGGAAAATGCGCCATCAAAACCCGCCGGTTCAAATTGATAGGATTGGGCATCCGCCCATTTGAAAGTCACATTGTCCACAGCGCTGGCTTTTTCCCGGGCCAAGCTGAGCAGCGCGTCGGATATGTCTATTCCGGTGACTGCGCCGCGACCAGATAGCGTTTTCGCCATGCGCAGGGTGGTAGCCCCTGCCCCGCAACCGATATCCAACGCGCTGGGAAGGTCTAGCGGATCAATGCAGGAAAAAAGAATATCCGAAATATTCTGAAACCTGTTGTTCATCTCTTGGTCGTGAACAACCCAAGAGCGGCCCGGTTTTTCGTTCCAGTATTTGCCCTGATCTTCATTTTCGCCGTAAACCGACATGCTACCCCCTAAATATAACCTGTGCACCTGATCAAATAATGGCCCGCCACGGTGGTCAAACCTATCAATGCCAGCAAACGTACAAACCCCGGAAAAGTAAACTTGAAAAAAACTGGTAACTCATTGTCACTGGCTTGGGCGAGATGAAAATTATATTGAATACATATAGTTACTCATATCGCACGGTTGCGCAAACACCGCTCGACGTTGCGTCACAAAGCCATGCAGGCCGCTATTCCTTAGACGCCTGACCCCGACCAAAGTCCGGCGCATCTGTATCTTGACCTGCTTCAATAATGCCGCGGCGAATTTGCCGCGTGCGGGTGAAATAGTCGTGCAGATGCGCGCCGTCACCGCGCCGGATCGCCCGTTGCAGCGCGAACAGCTCTTCGGTAAAGCGGCCAAGAATTTCCAATGTGGCGTCTTTGTTGGCCAAAAATACATCCCGCCACATGGTGGGGTCCGAGGCAGCGATACGGGTAAAGTCCCGAAAGCCTGCAGCCGAGTATTGGATCACTTCGCTATCGGTTACGCGGCTGAGGTCATCTGCCACACCTACCATTGTGTAAGCAATTAAATGCGGTGCATGGCTGGTGACGGACAGCACAAGATCATGGTGATCAGGATCCATGCGCTCTACTTTTGCACCCATGCCTTGCCACAGCTGCTGCAAAGCCGCTATGGCCTGCTCATCTGCGCCATTGTCGGACACCAAAAGGCACCATCGGTTGTCAAATAGGCTTTCAAATCCACTTTCTGGCCCGGAATGTTCGGTTCCAGCAAGCGGATGCGCCGGGATGAAATGCACAGTTTCGGGAATATGCGGCGCAACGGCATCAATCACCGCGCGTTTTACCGAGCCCACATCACTCACGGTTGCGCCGGGTTTTAAAGCCGGGGCCAAGTCGGCGGCCACTTGCCCCATGGCCCCCACCGGCACACAAAGCACCACCAAATCGGCGCCTTCGACAGCCTCGCGCGCACTGTCACAAACGCGGTCGCAAAGCCCGATACGGCGCGCTGTATCGCGGGTTTCTTGTGATCTTGCATAGCCAGTTACTTCCCCGGCAAGCCCAGCGCGCTTGATCGCCCAAAACATGGACGAAGCAATAAGCCCAAGTCCAATGAGGGCAACACGGTCATAAACCTGGCTCATTTCACACCTGCCTTAAACTGTCCAACCGCATGGGCCACACGGCGGCACGCGCTTTCATCGCCCACTGAAATGCGCAGACAATCGGGCAGGTTATAGCCCGCAACACGGCGCACAATCAGACCTTGGGATTTAAGATATTCATCACAGGCCTCGGTTTGCGACTGTGAGGCAAATCGCGCCAGAATGAAATTGGTTAGAGATGGATCAGACGGCACACCGTGTTCGGCCAAAGCAATCGACAGCCAGTCACGCAACTGATTGTTGTCGCGTCTGCATTTATCGGCATAGTCTTGATCTTTCACCGCGGCCTCTGCCGCTGCAAGCGCAGCAGAGGACAGGTTAAAAGGCCCGCGCACGCGGTTTAAAGTATCAATCACCGGCCGCGGCCCGTACCCCCAACCAACGCGCATTCCCCCAAGCCCGTAAAGCTTGGAAAAGGTGCGCGTCATAACGATGTTGTGACGGCTTTCGACCAATCTGGCGCCGCCGTCAAAACCCTCGACATAGTCTGCATAGGCACCGTCTAGAACCAAGAGCGTCTGCTTTGGCAAACCATCCGCCAAACGGGCTATTTCCCCATCATCAATCATGGTGCCGGTGGGATTATTAGGGTTGGCGATAAACACCAGCCGTGTGCGATCCGTGCAAGCAGCCAAAATGGCATCCACATCGGTGATGCGATTGCGCTCTTTTACTTCTACCGGGCTTGCGCCGGCGGCAAACGCCGAAATGCGATAAAGGGCAAAACCATGCTCGGTATGGATCACCTCATCACCCGGTCCGGCATAGGCTTGGCATAAGAAACTAATAATTTCGTCACTGCCCACACCACAGATGATATTATCAGCCGTCAACTCAAATTGGGCTGCGATTGCCTGCCGCAAGCTGCCGTGGTCGGTGGAAGGATAAAGATGCAATTCATGGGCGGTTTTGCGAAATGCCTCAATCGCGGCTTCGCTGGGTCCGTTGGGGTTTTCGTTTGAGCTCAGTTTGACAATATTGCTCACCCCGTCGACATGCGCAGCGCCGCCTTGGTAAAGCTCGATTTGGTCGATCCCGGGTTGTGGTTTGATCTTATCCATTTGCATAACTCCGACTTGGGTTTCTTCTTAGCGGCGGTGGGGGGCCATGACCAGAGGGAAACGAAAAAGGCCGTGGCGGTTTCCCGTCACGGCCCCTATTTTTTGCGGTGAACTTCTATTAGTTCTGGGCGTAATATTCGATGACGAGGTTTGGTTCCATCATCACCGGATAAGGCACATCGCCAAGTCCTGGTGTGCGGACAAATGTTGCTGCCATTTTCGAATGGTCTGCATTGATGTAATCAGGAACATCACGCTCGGCCAGTTGTACGGCCTCAAGCACCACAACAATCTGTTTTGATTTTTCGCGCACTTCGATCACGTCACCTTCTTTGACACGGTAAGACGGGATATTCACCCGCTTGCCGTTCACAGTGACATGGCCATGATTGACGAACTGACGCGCGGCAAACATGGTGGCCACAAACTTGGCACGGTACACAACCGCATCCAGACGGCGCTCAAGCAAACCAATCAGGTTTTCGCCGGTATCACCACGAATACGCTCGGCTTCTGCATAGATGCGGCGGAATTGTTTTTCGGTCAGATCGCCGTAATAGCCTTTGAGCTTTTGCTTGGCGCGCAGCTGCAGACCAAAGTCTGACAGTTTTGCCTTGCGGCGCTGGCCATGCTGACCGGGGCCATATTCACGGCGGTTAACGGGTGATTTGGGACGACCCCAGATGTTTTCGCCCATCCGGCGATCTAGTTTATATTTGGCAGACGTGCGTTTGGTCACGGCTGATCTCCTTCCTTATATGTGATGTCCCCTTGAGGCCATCGTGAAGGGCGTTGTCCTCTGGATTGCTCCTGACAGGCGATCCCTTGCGGGAGCCACCAACACCAATGAAGCCGCGCTTATACACTGGTGCGGAGCGGAGTCAATGCTCTGTGCGGCAAAGAATTACCCAGATTTGCAAGGTTTATGGACGGTTCTGTGCACCTACGCGATACTGCCGCGATACAGACGCAATACAGACATCCCATTTTGCCGCTTTTAGCGCCGCACACCGCGGGCCGGACAACCCACCAGATGATCATTGACCATGCCAGAGGCCTGCATGAAAGCATAGACAATTGTTGGGCCACAAAACTTAAAGCCAGCAGCCTTTAAATCCCGCGATATTTGCTGTGATAAAGGGGTTTGCGCAGGTACCTCAGAGAGGGTGGTCCAATTGTTTATGATCGGCTTATGGTCGATGTAACGCCAAAGAAATGTATCAAATCCTTGGGATTTTTCGATGTTTTGCCATGCTTTTGCATTGCCTATCGTCGCCTCGATTTTACCACGATGCCGTATAATCCCACTATCCTGCATCAGGATTTCCACCTTATTCGCTCCCCAACTTGCAATCACGTTAGGATCAAATCCACCGAATGCCCTGCGAAAATTATCGCGTTTTTTCAATATGGTAATCCAACTTAGCCCAGCCTGAAATCCCTCGAGCACAAGTTTTTCCCAAAGCGCACGACTGTCATATTCAGGGATGCCCCATTCGCTATCATGGTAGGCAATATAAAGCGGATCCTGCCCGGCCCAGCCGCACCGATTTTCTTTGTCCATTATAATCCGTTCAATTTCGATCCATTAGGGCTTTGTTATCCTATTTTCGGCAGTCTGACCAAGTTGATGATGGAGGGGAAAATGGAAACCCGCAACCGACTTGATGTTTTGGCGCATGAGGAAAACCCACTAGATCACGCTGTTGGCAAACGAGATAAAACCAGTGTTTCAATGGTCGATGCGGCTCTTAGGCATGATGAAGCAATGCTGGCGTTTCAACCAATAGTCACCAGCTCAAAACCTCATACCATTGTTTTTTACGAAGGCTTGATCCGCATACCCGACCCAACCGGGCGGATTATTCCGGCTGGCGAATTCATCCACAAAGTAGAAGAACTTGAAACTGGCCGGCTTATAGATTGTAAAGCTCTGGAAATAGGGCTGCGCACGCTCGCATCTAATCCACAGATAAAGCTATCGATTAATATGTCGGCGCGATCTATCGGCTATGGCCGCTGGTTGGAAATCCTTGGAAAAGCGCTTCGATATGATTCGACCCTTGGGGCGCGCCTTATTCTAGAAATCACCGAAAGTTCTGCCATGCTTGTGCCTGAGTTGGTGATGAATTTTATGCGCGATATGAACAGGCGCGGCATTCGTTTTGCGCTGGATGACTTTGGTTCCGGAGCAACTTCATTTCGATATCTGCGTGATTTCCACTTCGATATCCTGAAAATTGATGGTCAATTCATGCGCAATATAGAGTCAAACGCAGACAACCAGGTATTGACCCAAGCTCTTATTTCTATTGCAGAACATTTTGATATGTTCGCCATTGCAGAAGCCGTTGAAACCGTCGAAGCCAGTGAATGGCTTTGCAGCACAGGGGTCGATTGCCAACAGGGATATTATTTCGGGGTTCCGACAGTTCATCCTCCTTGGGCGCAGAAATCAAAGCAGAAATCAAAAAAGTTCGCCTGATTACGTCATCCGACAGCTTGGCAGTTGCCGCATTGCAGCATTTCGGTTATCAATGCGCTCAAGGAGCAGATTTTATCTGCGGTGTTTTCTTTTGGAGATCGCAAAAATGACGAATGTAGTAATCGCCTCAGCCGCCCGCACCTCAGTGGGAAGCTTTACCGGATCCTTTGCCAATACGCCCGCCCATGATTTGGGCACAACCGTTTTAGAAGCCTTGGTTGATCGCGCGGGCATTGAAAAGTCGGACGTATCTGAAACCATTCTTGGCCAAGTGCTGAGCGCAGGTCAGGGACAAAACCCAGCACGCCAAGCACATGTGAACGCAGGTTTGCCCATTGAAAGTTCAGCTTGGGGTATCAATCAGGTTTGTGGATCGGGTTTGCGGGCCGTTGCTTTGGCGGCACAGCACATCCAATTGGGTGATGCGGATATTGTGGCTGCGGGCGGTCAGGAAAACATGTCACTTTCACCGCATGTTGCACACCTTCGAGCCGGTCACAAAATGGGTGATCTTAAGTATATAGACTGTATGATTAAGGACGGCCTGTGGGATGCCTTTAATGGCTACCACATGGGTCAAACAGCCGAGAATGTTGCACAGAAGTGGCAGATTAGCCGCGACATGCAGGATGAATTTGCCGTCAGCTCGCAAAACAAAGCCGAAGCAGCGCAAAAAGCGGGTAAGTTCGCGGATGAAATCACACCCTTCACCGTTAAAACCCGAAAGGGCGATATTGTAGTGGATCAAGACGAGTACATCCGCCACGGAGCGACCATCGAAAACATGCAAAAACTGCGACCTGCATTTGTCAAAGAGGGTAGCGTGACAGCGGCCAATGCCTCAGGCATTAATGATGGCGCTGCTGGCGCCTTACTCATGAGCGCGGATGAAGCAGAAAAACGCGGTATCGAGCCTTTGGCGCGCATTGCCTCTTATGCGACTGTTGGGCTTGACCCAGCGATTATGGGCGTTGGGCCGGTCTATGCCAGCCGCAAGGCGTTGGAAAAAGCTGGCTGGTCAGTTTCAGATCTGGATTTGGTTGAAGCCAACGAAGCCTTTGCAGCGCAGGCCTGCGCGGTAAATAAAGACATGGGATGGGACCCTGCGATCGTGAACGTCAATGGCGGTGCAATTGCTATTGGCCATCCAATCGGAGCCTCTGGCGCGCGTATTTTGAACACTTTGCTGTTTGAAATGAAGCGCCGGGATGCAAAAAAAGGCCTTGCGACACTTTGTATCGGTGGCGGAATGGGCGTTGCTATGTGTCTCGAAAGAGACTGATTTAGTTCAATAAAAAAGGGGTTATTCCCCTTTTTTTGCCCATAAATTGCTGCGCTGCAGAAATTTCTTTACGAAATAATATTGCTAATTTAATACAAAAAACGTAATAGCATTACCAAGGCAATTAAATTCTAAGGAGACCCTTTATGTCTAGAACAGCGCTGGTTACCGGCGGATCACGTGGCATTGGCGCCGCTATTTCAGTTGCTCTGAGCAACACAGGATATCAAGTTGCAGCGACCTATG
This sequence comes from Rhodobacteraceae bacterium Araon29, assembly GCA_039640505.1. Taxonomy (NCBI): domain Bacteria; kingdom Pseudomonadati; phylum Pseudomonadota; class Alphaproteobacteria; order Rhodobacterales; family Paracoccaceae; species Rhodobacteraceae bacterium Araon29. The sequence continues at coordinate 3,238,581 of CP046865.1, forward strand.
CCGGGAACGATGCGGCGGCGGCCGCCTTTACCGAGCAAACAGGTATTAAAACATTCAAATGGAATGTTGCAGACTATGATGAATGTGCTGCGGGCATTTCAAAAGTCGAAGCAGAGCTTGGCCCGGTTGATATTTTGGTTAATAACGCTGGGATCACACGCGACGCCCCGTTTCATAAAATGACCAAAGAGCAATGGTCACAAGTGATCGATACAAATCTTACTGGCGTTTTTAATATGACCCATCCGGTCTGGCCCGGTATGCGCGAACGTAAATTCGGCCGCATTATCACCATCAGCTCGATCAATGGTCAGAAAGGTCAATTTGCTCAGGTGAACTACGCGGCATCGAAGGCAGGAGACCTTGGCATTACCAAATCACTGGCGCAGGAAGGCGCTCGGTATGGCATCACAGCCAATGCCATCTGCCCAGGGTATATTGCGACTGAGATGGTTATGGCTGTACCGGAAAAAGTGCGTGATGGTATTGTTGCACAAATTCCAACAGGCCGTTTGGGTGAACCAGAAGAAATCGCACGCTGCGTGCTATTTTTGGCCTCGGATGATGCAGCCTTTATCAATGGCTCTACCATTACAGCCAATGGCGGCCAACATTTCGTCTAAACCTTTTGCGGTTTTCTCAAAGACGCAGTTTGCGGCATCGTCGGGCTTTTTAGGTCCGGCGATACCGTTCAGAGCTTAAAGCATTCCCGGGACAACCTGATCCGGCGGTCGATGCCCATCAGCAAAGGTTTTGATGTTAATCAATACCTTTTCGCCCATTTCGATACGTCCCTCTATTGTGGCAGAGCCCATATGAGGCAAAAGAACAACATTACCCAGCTGCCGTAAACGGGGATTAATGTCCGTACCATGCTCATAGACATCCAGCCCCGCCCCAGCCAACTCACCAGCGCGCAGCATTCTTGTCAGCGCATTTTCATCAATCACCTCACCGCGTGATGTATTGATGATCACCCCCGTTGGCTTCATCAATTTTAGCCGCCGCGCATTCATTAAATGGAAAGTAGATGGGGTGTGCGGACAATTGATCGAGATTACATCCATCCGCGCAACCATCTGGTCAAGGCTTTCCCAATAGGTCGCGCCCAGCTCTTCTTCGATCTCGGCTCTTAAGCGTTTGCGATTATGATAATGTATCTGCATGCCAAATACGGCAGCGCGGCGTGCAACGGCCTGTCCAATGCGCCCCATCCCTAAAATACCAAGGCGGCGACCACCAAGCCGTCCGCCCAAAAATGCAGTCGGTGCCCACCCTGTCCAGTCTCCTGACTGCATCACAGCCAGCCCCTCAGGGATGCGCCGCGTGACGCTCAGCATCAACGCCATGACCATATCAGCCGTATCATCGGTTAACACACCCGGTGTATTAGACACCAAAATCCCGCGTTGGCGCGCTGTATCAACATCTATATGATCAATCCCAGCACCAAAATTTGCCAGCAGCTTCAGCCGAGGACCCGCCTGCGCAAGCAAGGCCGCATCAATTCGATCAGTTACAGTAGGCACTAAAACATCAGCAGTTTTCACCGCTTGCGCCAATTCGGCCCGGGTCATCGGTTCGTCGCTGTCACGCAGTTTAACATCAAAAAGCTCGGACAAACGGTTTTCGACAGCATCTGGTAAACGGCGGGTAACCGCTACGCTTATTTGATCGCTAGACATATCGACCCCCGTAATTAAGTTTTCACGTTTAAACTGACGCAAGTTGCATCTGGGTACAAGAACCCCTAGAAAAAAACATGTTAGGTTTTTGAGCAGGCCCCTATGAAACGTTTCGGCTTAATCCTATTCTTGCTGAGTATTGTCGCAGGCCCACTCTTTGCCCAAGAGAAAGGGCCTATTACCAATCTTCCAATGCCAAGATTTGTATCGCTCAAGGCCACCGAAGCCAACGCGCGCCGCGGACCATCGCTTTCCCATCGGATCGATTGGGTTTTTAAACGCAAACACATGCCTTTGGAAATCTATGCAGAATATGAGAACTGGCGCCGTGTTCGCGATATTGATGGCGCCGGTGGTTGGATACATTATTCCTTACTCTCAGGGGTTCGAAGCGCTATTATACTTCAAGACATGCAACCTATGTTTTCACAGCCTGACAAAGACAGCTTGGTTGTCGCCCGGTTTGAAAAAACTGCTATCGCAAACTTAGAAAAATGCACGATTGAGTGGTGCCAACTACGCGCCGGTGGATTTAAAGGCTGGTTACCCAAAAGCACATTGTGGGGCGTTTACGACGATGAGGTAAAAGAATAAATCAACTACCGCCTTTCAAGATCGACAATCTTATTTTGCAGTTGCAAGTAATCCTTGAACAAATCACCTTCGGTTACAATTCCAAGCATCTTATTCGTGTCCCGATCAATGATTGGAATACTTTCACCCACAAATTCAACCGCAATTTCCATGGCTTGCTGCAAAGATGCATCTGATTTTATCGAAATTGGATCCTGTTGAAGCAGACTTGTGATCGTTGATTTCTGCTCAGCCATAAGGAGCTGCTGCAATGTAACCTTGCCGATAAAATTATTGTTCTCTTCAAGAATATAGGCTTCGCTCATACCGGCACTAAGCATTACATTTACACCGCTCTCGGCACTGTCTGCAGACGACAGCCGAGCGTAATCATCGTGGACAATACCCACTATACTGCGATCCATCATTTCAAGACCAGTACGGCCGCTTGCAATATCAATTCCACGGTCAGACAATTGGCGATCAAAGAATGAATGGCCATAAAGGTGATGTGATGTCAAAACAGCTGTGACAATACTAACCATTGCAAGAAGCGCATACTCATATGAGCCCGTTAGCTCTAATACCACCATCACCCCGGCAATTGGGGCCCCGATCACCGCTGAGGATACGGCCGCCATTCCACAAATAACGATACCAATCGAGCCAACCGGATCTAGCCCGACCATATTACATAAACCAAGGGCGATCGCACCCGCGCTGGCGCCAATAACCAATGATGGAGAAAAGATACCGCCGAACAGACCTAAACTTAGACATGCCGTGGTCAAAACGATCTTTACCAACAACACGGCAACAAGGAATGCAAAAGTGAATTCTAAACTGATTGCCCCGCGCACCGTATCGCCACCAAGACCAAGCGCTTCAGGAAAAAAGGCGCCGCCGATAGAGGTTATAACCACGGCAAGTGTCAAACCGACCAAAGGGCTATAACCACGTGAACCTACAAATTTTGTGGCATTGCGCACGCTTTGCATAAACAAAACAGCAACCAAACCAAAAAATGGTCCCATGACGAGAGCAAACGGTAATAATGTCGATAGCTCGCCTTCAAAAACGCCGACCTCAAATAGGGTTGTTCCACCCCAGAGTAATTCGGTTAACCCAGCTGCAGAGCAAGATGCAATTGCAATTGGAGCAATTGCGCGCAGTGAAAAATGCCTAATCAGGGCCTCATGAGCAAATACCACACCGGCGATTGGGGCATTAAATCCAGCAGAAATTGCGGCAGCAACGCCACATCCAATAAAAACATCTGTAGTCATATCGCTTTTCAAGATTCGCTTTAGACCACTGCCTATGACGGCTCCAAAGTGGACAAGCGGACCATATTGGCCCACTGAAGCCCCACCGGATGCAGATAAAAAGGCGGCTAAAGTAGAGCTTAAGCCTGTTTTAACATCCAATTCATTGTCAGTTCTATGTGCTGCATAAATACTATCTGCCGGGCCATGCCAGCGGCCAATACCAAGCGTTCGCTTTAGGATATAAATTGCCGTTGCAGCTATGGTCAGTGTGAAAACTTGACTGTAATGAAGGGTCAAGCCAAAGGCTTGAATTGGAGCCACCGCAGTTCTTTGAGCTGAAAAGTACTGTACCCCCACAACAAAGACATGCGCGACAACGGCAACCAAACATCCAAAAAAAAGGCCAATAATCATAACTTGACCTAAATGCTTGAAGGTAGCCGATAGTTGCGCCCGATTTTCCATAAAAACCCATGTGTTTTTTTAATTAAGAACTGATCATCATAATTTTACAACTAAAATTTATTTATATTTGAGAGTGAATTAATTAATATTTAATCGATCAATGCATTAGAAGCGTGCAATTTTAGCATTCAATCCCCATTAATTTTGCATAAAAGAGAATTGAAATTTTATTTAATGCCATAGCCTTGTTGCGGTTTGTTTTGCCTCTGCCAAACGACGCTCATATTCTTGCAAACGCAAGTCAATACTTCCGACAGGTGTTTCCTGTTCATCGACTTCTAAGTCTGTTGCGGCGGATAACTTTGATTTCAAATCGTCTGAAGAAGGCACTTGTTTTTGACTAACTTTGCCTAGCTTTTCAGGCGCAGCAGCCGATGCGGAATCGGTCTTTGAGCTTTCCGAAATAACCTCAGGTCTTGACGCTTCCGCCTTTTCCTCACCTGGGACTTTCCAAGAGTCATTTAAAACAAGAGTATTATCAAGGGTTTTTTCCGCTTCGATAAACTCAGAAAAGAGGCGTTCAAGAGTTTCAACCCGACCTGTCAAAATTCTATAGTGAACGCGCAATTCAGAAACGGCCTCGACAGTTAGCACTTTTCTTAGACTTCCTCCCGCTGACGTTCCCAGAACTAATTGTTCTTCATGTTCGTCCAATTCCTTATCATCTGACCATAACTCAGTGAATGATTGATTTGCTGCCAAAAACGCATCTAAATCACTTTCTTCAATTAGGTAACGGGCTGATGGACCGTCAGAAGCTCGACCAGCAACTAATTTCCCACTTTCAATATGAAGCTTTAATTCGTCAGTCGATAATTTGGCTCGTTTTGCAGCATCAGAAAGTGACAGTGGCATAATACTTTTCCCATTTTGTTGTTATGACAGATCAAAACCATCACGATATGTGATTTCTTCATCAAAGAGATCGCCCAACCAGCTAATTTTTTCTACATCAGATACTTGCCAATCAACTGGCACAGTTAGAACGTCATTAGATCTATATTTAAAGGTAAATACCTTGAAAGATTTCATCACCTCTGCAACGGTAGCTTCTGCATTCACAGGAGCCAAAGCATTTTTAAAAAATGTCTTTATTTTTCTTGGTTCACCCCGTTCATCAAAAGTTGTCATAAAATAGATATACGAATTGAAAAGATCAGATAAATCCTCTGCCTGAATTTCAATCAGAAAAAGCATCATCTCTTCGCAGATCAACTTTAATTTTTTTGTTGTCGTGTCTGAATATTGATTGCCCAGAATTCTACTATACTTAATGGCATAAGCGTCTAGTGGCACATCTTTAGCAATATAGCTTTCAGTCGCGTGCGCCGACACAATGCCTAGAATCCACAACGGACAAAACTGCATCTGCGCTACCTCTCTTTACTTTTACACGCACAACTGGTGAACTCTTGGTAATCTAATCTGCAAAATTCGAGCCAAACTTAACTCAGACGATAATACCAACTTCCACCCACTCCCACCTTATATAATCTTAAAATAAATTTATTCATCAAAACAATCACAGTCTGGAAAAATATATAATAATAGGCGAAATAATTTTTCGCTAAAATAGGCTGTATTATCTAAATATTGTAAAGGGTGGCCGTTACCGAATACAGCCTTGCCTACGACTAGCTATGCACCCTCTATTGAAACAACAACACCGTTTTGTTGCTCAAAATCAAGAATATCACCTCGTTGGGATAAGCCGGTTAAGCCCTCAATATCGGATATTTCAAATACAACCTCTGCTTCGCTGTCACTGATCTGCAAAACTGTTTCGTTTCTTACAAATCTGACACGGTCCGCCTCATAACTGTCAAAAAAGGTTTTCCACTCATCAAAAGAGCATCCCGACATTTTTACATTCGCACGAACTTTCATATTCACCTCCTACTCGAATTATTTAATGTCATCTTATAACCAAATTGGTTGATTTTGAAATATTTAAATGGTTTGTTAGTGCTGTAAACATCAGATACCAAACGCTATGCACTCTATACATGATTTTAAAAATTTGACGCTCCAAGTTTTAGCGCAAAGCGGCTATGTAGTTAATAGTAAATTGCACTCCAAACCTCATGAGTTAAACGCGCTGATTACACTGTTTAACGATGCCCAATCCAAAGGCATTACAAACTTTGATGATTTGCCAGATCACTTGGAAAGTTCACTCTTCTATCTTGCGAGCTTCGATAAAAAAACTTGGGAATTTGCGCGCTCATATATTGCGGCAAAGTTGCTGTCGGATGACCATTTATCGCAGGTAACGCGTCAGTTCGCTTGTTCTATCATTTCAGGATGGGATCCAGTAAAGTCTATCAATATGAACACACAAGGCGCACCAGGCAGCACCGAAGAATTTGCACCTATAATCGAACAATTGGGGCTTACTCTGATCAATGTATTTCAACTGCCTGTCACTGGAGCAAACAGTGAAAATTCGTTCGGAGCAAGCGAAGTTATATCTCAGGCTTTTAGCGAACTGGGAGTATACATTGAAACAACAACGGTCTACCGCTTGCTGAGCAACTACTAACTCAAAGCTCTTGGACGAAACAGCATTGAAAGCGTTAAAGCTAAGGTTATCACAAAAACTTTGTTTGAAAATTTTCGCAACGGCTCATCTTTTTTAATCACTGGCTAAAAAAGATTAGTCAGATTGTTCTAAACAAATGCCAATATCAGCCGTAAACCTTGGAGAATACCAATTGTTTGCGTTGGCAGTAAAAAGACCTTTGGTTATTTTACTAGACGCTAGATGTTTCTCAAGGTGACCTAGATGACCAAGCACTTTTCTAAAATCAAGTCACCAGATGAAGTTAAATCTGACATTTGGAATAGTTTGAAGTTTGTAAGAAAAATACCGAACAGCCAAATAAAATCAGCCATGAAAAAAAGAGATCAGTTGAAAACTAAGCTATCAGAACAAATACTGATGGCCACAGATCGATCTTATGTCCCAACAAAAAACAAATGGATAACTGAAGTTGATGGTCATGTTAGACGCGTCGCACTTCCTGTTAAGGTTAGGCGCTGGTGGTCCGAAATCGATGGTGGGAAATTACAAATTTCCTTGTTCTACAAAGGCAAACCCCTCGAATTAGAACCTGGTAAAGATGCCGTTGAAGTCAGTTGTCCAAATGATTTGATCCCAACACTTAGATTACTCCAAAATTCGATTGATTTAGGGGATTTCGATAATCTTTTAAAATAAACATATTTTAGGTTAATGAACTGACCCAGGTTAATTTTTAAATTTTTTTAAACATTTCAAAATTCTAACCGTATTGAAAAGCAAGCATCAAGGAGGTTTCAAATGAACAAGTTCATCGGTCAGCAGGCATATCAGAACAATTCTGTGGCAAACCCGCAAATAGAAGACGCTCATGGCGCTGTATCGGTTTGCTTGGAAACCCTTTTGCACAACTTAAAGGTTTTGGCTGACCGCCCTCCCCATGGCTCTGAGCTTTTCAACCGCGTATCCTCCAAATGCTTAACAGCAATTTATATTCTTCAGACCAGTTTGGATTTTGAAAAGGGCGCTTCTATCGCTGATAAGTTGTTCAAGCTTTATGAATATGTAAAATACCAAGTCATCGCCAACTCGAAAAGTGAAGAAGATGCCGATATTGCTCAGGCTGTTAGTGTAATTTCGGAAATTCACGACTCCTGGAACGCCATCAAATGACTCCTGACAGCATAAAAGAGCAAAACGATACTTTGGCGAGTTTAAACCAAGCATTACAAGAATGCGTGGCTTCACAAGACATGGGCAAAGCTATGGATTTGGCCCTTCAACGTCAAAAGGCCCTGATTAAAATTTTTGAGTGTTTAGAAAACGATCCCTCAAACTTGGCGAATTTAAAAAAAATATCAACTGAAACCTTAGAGTGCCTTAGCAAAGAAAAGGTACTTATTAGAAATCAGTCTACAAAAAAGCGAAATGACTTTTTGCTTCGCAAAAATGCAATAAAGGCTTATATGTCGCCAATTGCTGCTTAGCATGCTTTGAAGACATTTGTGAAAGTGACAAAAGAACCTGATAAATCAGGTTAGCCCTTAAAGGTTACTATCTAGGACATATTCAATGAACCCGCGCATTGTAGCTTCATCTACAAACTCGATTGGCTCATTGACTTCAGTATCACCAGAAAGACCAACAATTTTGCAATTTTTCCGATACAGCATCATCAGATGCTTAATTGTAATTCGCCCATAGTCACATTTATTCAAAATCACTGAATTTACGCCTTGGCTCACTCTTAAAACCTCTGCCAGCGAGCCAGTATTTATTGATGCTGGCAACACCAAAAGCAGTTTAACATGCGGCAAATGTTTACTTTGCTGCGCTATGGCTTCAAAGAACTCGAAGTAATACTCCCAAGATATTTCGGTGAGCTGTTTTTCCACCTGAAAGATAGCCTCCGATTTAAAACTCTGCTGCTTTTCAAACGGGAAATTGAAAAGACGAGCGAAATAACTCAAGCGATCTAGCTCAAAGATTTTATCCGGTGAAACTTGTAAAACGCGAGGCATATCTTGGCGAAAAAGGCTGTAATGCTGCATTAATTTAGCGCAGATCGTCGACTTTCCTGACCCTGGAGTGCCTAAAAGAACAATGTTATAATAAACATCTAAAATTCTTCGGCTGCTAGAGTCCCAAAACGTCCTGATCAACGTGTTAACTAGATGATCTTTGGTGATCGAACCGGAAAACTCTGAGATTGAGAACTCTTTCTTTATGAACTCACTGGTTAACCCGATATTTAAAAGATCCCCAAAACTTAGTTGACCATCATGCATTTCTGATAGAGCCAACTCTGCTGATGGCACATTCGAATCGAACGGAATATCCTCATCTTTAGGGTCGGTTTCTTGTAGCAGGCTTTCATTTGGATTATTGCTTAAGTCCAAATCCTGCGCAGAATTACTATGGTCCTTGTCCAGCCTTTTCTCTTTCGCAAGACCTGAATGAGGCAAAGCCTCTTTAACGGTATTTTCAATATCCGTATCAGCCATTAAACCTTGCTCAGCACCAATCTCGCTTGGCGTTGGCTTATATGGAATAAGCTCATCAAAATCCGCTAGCGTTTCTAAATCTGTGTTATCTTTGCCCGTGCCCAATGCAGCATTTTCTTGCAATCTTTTAGACAGCACGAGAACAGAATTCTTGGGTGCAGTTTTGGCGCTCCCCTTAACCGCGACAGGCTCTTGTAAAGAAGCTGTAATTTCGACAAAATTGCCTACATTTTTAATCTCGATAATAAAAGCATTCTCACCAAGATTATCCTGTACCTTTTCAAGTGCAGTTGCTGTATCTGCTGCTCTAAAAACTAGCTCATTTACCATAACTGACCTCTACTAATGGAAGCAACCTATTCACCTTGTTCCGGACTAGCTCCAGCTTGATCTGCCCCAGAAACAGTCGCTATAACATCGACCTTCTTGTTCTCAGGCAGTTCTGTGAATGAGAGCACGTTTAAGTCGGTTAAGTGCGCTCTAATCATTTTTGATAGTTTTTTACGAATTAACGGAGCGACAATTAAAAAAGGTGTCTTACTTTCGACCATCTGCTGATCCACAACATCTGACAATTGGCGGATCATGTTTTGGGAAAGATTGCCATCAATAATCAAATCTTCTTGTTGGTTTTGCCGATCCGCATTGATTAAGAGGTTTTCAAATTCGGGATCTAACGTAATCACAGGTACCGGATCTTTGTGAGGTACAATTCTTTGCAACAATAAAGGCACCAAATGCGGGCGCAAAGCCTCTGCTGTATCTGGCACACTCATATTACGACCAGCTAATTCCGCCAATACCTCAAGTATCTTCCGCATGTCATTGATTGGAATTTGTTCCTCCAACAGCTTTTTCATCACTGCTGTCAAATTATGCATTGGAATTAGTTTAGGAACGACCGATTCAACAAGCGATGGGCTTTCCTCAGACAATTTATCAATGACTTGCTTTAACTCATCCTGACCAATCAGCTCAAAAGCGTGTTGTTCTATCATTCTTGAAAGCTGGGTGGTTATAACGGATTCGGGCTCGACCACTACATACCCTCTGGCCTCTGCAAGTGTTCTTTGTTGTTCATTGATCCAATAAGCCTCTAGACCAAAGGTTGGCTCGATAACCTTTTCACCATCCAATGCAACAGCTGCATCGCCAGTAGGGATCGTCAAAAGTCTACCCGGATAGACTTTATCTTCGGCAACAATCCGTTGACCAATTTTAATCTGGTAAAAGTTTGGCTGAAGATTGAGGTCATCTTTGATGCGAACACTGGGAATGACAAACCCTAGTGATTTCGAGAGCTCTTTGCGAATACCGGAAACTTTGGTGACCAATAATCCACTAACTTCGTCCTCAACCAAAGAAATAAGAGGGTAGCTTAGGATAACAGATATCCGAGCATTGTCGGCAATTTGATCTGCACTAACAATACCGTCATTTTCCTCGTTATCCTGATCCATATCGTCGATATCTTGCCCGTCAGAGGACACATCGCGGTTGCGCCGGTTAATCAAAAACGCAATTGTGGCTGCCGTTGCAGCAAAAGCTAAAAACAAGTTGGTTGGCATACCGGGCACAAGACCGATTATCCCGATCACAGCTGCCACTGGATACCAAGCGCGCGCTATCGCAATTTCCCCTCCAATATGCTCAGCCATCGCTTGGCTGGCAGAAACCCGCGTTACAATGATCGCAGTTGCGATTGATAACAATAATGAGGGAATTTGCGCTACAAGGCCGTCACCAATAGACAGAACTACGTAAAACTGCGCAGCATCACCGAGGCTCAAGTCATGTTGTAATAACCCAATTGAAACTCCGCCAATTATATTAATCGCAAGAATTAATATACCCGCAACCGCATCACCTTTCACAAATTTCGAAGCACCGTCCATGGCGCCATGGAAATCTGCTTCTCTTGCAACTTCACTACGTCTAAATGTTGCTTCTTCTGGTGTCAGAATTCCAGCATTCAAATCTGCGTCAATCGCCATTTGTTTGCCCGGCATCGCATCAAGTGTAAATCGAGCCGACACCTCAGAAACACGGCCCGCACCACGAGTAATAACCACCAAATTAATAATAACAAGAATGGCAAAGACAAATATCCCAACCGCAAAATTACCCGCGATAACAAATTCACCAAAAGCTTGGATCACTTGGCCAGCGGCATCAGTTCCTGTGTGCCCATTTGCTAAAACAATGCGTGTTGAAGCTACATTCAACGCCAAGCGCAAAACCGTTGCCACCAACAGCAAGGTTGGAAAACTAGAAAAATCAAGAGGCCTAAAAGTGTGTATTGCCACCATTAGGATCAGCAAGGACAATAAAATATTGAAACTAAAGAAAATATCTAACACAACCGTTGGCAATGGAAGAACCATCATTGCCACTATGAATAAAATACCCAGGGGCAGAACAGCATCGCTGAGATATCTGCGTGACCAGGAAATTCCGAATGTTTCTAAATTTGCCACTTATTTCAACCTAAAAGCCTATTCATAAATATACAAAGGCAAGAACTGTGCCATTCTCGCTCGTGGTTTAGGGTGATTTGACGTTGGCATGAATTATGCATGTATGAATTTGAACAAGCTATGGAGTAAAGCCCGTGTCGAAACATAAATTTAACTGGTCTGCAAAAAATAAATTCAAGCCGATTGCAGTTGGAACATTATGTATGGTGTTCGTGGCAGGTTGCGAAGGCAGCATTTCACTACCCCGAATAGAGCTTCCAACATCCTCAAGTTCTCAAGCTGAGTCCGATGATCTGGCTGCGATCAATAATGCTGCCGCTGCTACTGCTGCGGTCACAAAACCCAAATTAAAGGTCGTTCCGACTATTACCGGAATGGGTTACGCGAGCATTTCATCTCAACCAGCGAAATCATCAAACCAACGGCGACTGATGGCTATAAGAGCCGCACGTTTGGAAGCAATGCGTAATCTAACCGAACAGGTCCACGGTTTGAAAATCAACTCTCGAACAACAATTATTGACGCAATTGTTCAAAATGATTCTCTGCGTGCAACAGTTGAAGGCACCATCTTGGGGGCAAGGACTGTTCGTATTAACCCGGTGGGAAGTGATACCTACGAAGTGGTTTTGGAACTTGATCAAGCCTTAATCGCGACGATCATGAAAGCCGCCAGAGGCTGATTATGCTGCTAAGAGTTTTGCCCAAGGCCGCTTTTGCTGCACTTTGCATTTATCTGCTAACTGGGGCTCATACCGGCGCCCTTGCTGCAGAGATAAGTACGGTGAAGGCGTCTGGGCAGGCGGCGCTTTCCGGTCATTCAATGCAAAAAGTTCGCCGGATTGCATTAGAAGACGCCCTCTATTTAGCAGCCATCAGCGCAGGTACAGAAATTAGCGGCACCACCATTTCAACAAATGGCATTCTTGTTCGCGACGTTGTGAGTTTAAATACAAATGCCCAACTTGTTGATTTTACTGTGCTCAAAGAGGGCAAAACCGAAACACACTATCAAGTTTCCGTAGAGGCCTTTTTTGTCCAAAAAAGTAGATCTCAGTGCCAAAATCCAAGGTTTCCGTCCATTTTACTTCTAAAGCCACAGAGTTATGTTTCCTCGAATGTTGATGTTAGATACCATGAATTAGCAGGAAGTATTAGCAATCAACTCCAAGAAACCTTAGCGCAATTCTATTCTGGCGTTGTACATGACTATTCAAATTTATCCCAGGAAGACTACAAAAAATCTGCCTCCAAGAACCGCCTTTTTTCTTACTCCTCGTTGCAATCGAACCAGCCTGCGTCCAATAACGCAGACTTCATTATCGTTTCGGATGTTCGTGTGCACCGCTCTGGTAAGATCCTAAATGCTGACGTTAAATTGAATGTTCTATTGGGTTCGGATCATTCCGTTTATAGAGAATATGAACGCCGCTTGACTGCAAAGTTGCCCGAGAAATCCCCCTTCAAAACAATCAATGTACTGATGCCAAAAGATATAAACCTGAATACTGAACCGCTTATTGAACCCATTGAGCTGTTAAATCAAAATTTGGTACAAATGGCATGCAAGCCACTACAGGGGCGCTTACAAGCACAAGGGGGTCAACTTATTTTTCCGTTTGGCAGCGATGCAGGCCTGAAAACGGGTGGCTTGGCCTATGTCACTAATGGAAGCGAAAGCTGGAGCTTATTAGAAGTGACCAAAGTTTTCCCTACCTCTTCCGCCATGGTTCCAATTAACAACCTCCAAAACAAGTCTAGATTGGCAAATCAAACTGTCCGCATAATCGAGGGAACAATCAGATGATAAAAATCACATCTGCGCTAATTTTTCTGGTTCTCGGATTTGGTCCTGCATATGCAACTGAGCCTTTTGTCGTGTTACAGAACAATTCAGATAGCGGCTATGCAAGTTCTGGAAACTACAAAGTGAGGCGCGGCGATACTTTGGCTAAAATTGTTGCGCAATTTTACCCAAACGTCACAGGCAGAGCTGCATTATTTCAGCAAATTATCTCTGATAATCCACACGCTTTTTTACGAATGAACCCAAATATGCTGCTTGCTGGTAAAGTTCTAAAAATGCCGGCCATGGGTGGTATGGTACTGGATCGTGGTGATGATATTTACTTTTTTTAATCGAATATTCATCACGATTTTTGGGCTCTGTTTTATAGCAGAGGCTACCTTTGCAGAGGATAGATTTACTGGAAGCATGCTGAAAGAAGAAATAATTGCTCAGGCTCAAAAGTCTGGAGTTCAGGTTTCTCCAATTATTTCAGATCATAAAATATTTTACCCTTGCAAAACAGACTTAATAATTAGACCCAAATTCGACACGTGGGAAACTATTCAAATCTCTTGCACCAAGCCATATGCATGGAATTTAGTGTTCAGATCAAAGGTTATATCGACAGGAACTCCAGCGCCTGAAGGGGACCAAGAGCAAAAAGAAACATTTATTTATGTTGTATTTGACAGACCAGTTCAGAAGGGCACCGTTCTTTCGGCGGCAGACGTTGCGCAAGTGGCAAATTTTGCAACGTGGATTCCAGGAGCGTTTTCAACAAAGGATCAATTGATTGGAAGAAAATTAGCACAATCGGTACCGAAAGGTGCTCCAATTTTAGCACGCCACCTCACTCTTGATTATGCAGTTGAAAAAAACGCAATAATTGATATTATCCTTTATCGCTCAGGAATTGAGGTGACTGGCAAAGGGATAGCATTATCTAATGGCCAAATTGGGGAAATTATAAGTGTTTCCAATCTATCCAGTGGGACAAAATTAAAAGCATTAATAAAAAATCGCCATCAAGCACAAATAATTTCTAAACAATTGAACTGAGGGACCGTTATATGTTACGAAGAGAAGCAAAGCAATGATTGGGCAATGACTGCCCAGGAGTTTAATTATGGTTGATACAGTACAAAACCTAGTTGGAACAACAGCAGCTGTTGTGGTCCCAGAGACGTCAAGTGCGCCGAAGGTTTCAACTGGTGGAACAGGGGCCACTTCTGGCTCAGGCGAAGTTGGCACAACTGCGCCTGCCTCCCCAGTTACCGCATCCGACGCTGGCAGCGTGTCAGTAGATGTGAACTCTGCGATGGGGTCAGTGGTGGATGCAATGAAGGATATGCCTCCCCCAATTGATCTTGAAGCTGTTTCACGGTTGAAAGCAGAAATCGCAAACAATGAATACCCAGTGGATTACGATAAAATCTCTGATGCGCTGATGGCGTCACTGAACGAAATTGTTTAGCGGCGGGCGTTTTGACAGGTTCGCATAAAGAGATATTTGACAATATCCTTTTAGACTTAGCGAAACTACGAGACATACGAAAAGATAGTTCGGACTACTTAAAACGCTGTAATGAAATTGTCTCAGAACTTGAGACTGCCCTCGCTGATATATCAGCCGAGGGATTTGTGCTTAGTAGCAATGAAAAAACGTTAATTGCAGAAATTTATAGCCAACTTACAGCCGAAGAAACCTATGCAAACACCGCTTCTGATTTGCGCAGTATCTCCGATTTAAACAGGCTTTTAAACAATGGATAACGCTTTAAAGTGGATCGAAGGCAACCCTGCCCTGCTCTTAGGACTCATTACTGTATTATTAATCCTCAACCTGTTGGTGATATTTATTTTAGCTTCAAGGTTTGCAGATCTAAGACGGGAAATAAAGGGGCTGGGCTTTGGCAGTAATGGTTTACGTCACATGACCGGCAATGGTTTGGGTCAGAACGCGACTAAACAATTGCAACAGACGTCTGCTTCAAACTCAACAAATCATGGCCTCCCGGACTCTTTGCTGATCGAAAAAGCCATAGCAATGATCAAAGCGAGCACTCCACTTTCTCAAATACAATCGGATCTTGGTATTGATAGTCGTTACCTTGAAATATTAATTAAACAGCATAAACCATAAAAGCCAAATTATTCGACGACTTCAATCAGCCAGTTTTTTCCAGCAAAGAGCGTTGCTGCCATCTGCTGGGCCTCAATTAAATCAGCCGGCTCTAATTCAGCTTCGATCTCATTGCGCAATTCCAGCGCTTTCTTCACGCCAATCGCAGCGGCCAAAGCCCGTAGCGCATAAGCGGATTTATAATCGGGCTCAATCACAATGCTCAGATGATATTCAGCAAGCTGTAAAATTACCTTGCTGTCGCCTTCCTCGAAGCGGCTATCCAGCACTTTTTTGACCTGCAACCTAATAGTTTCTTTTGTGTCATCAGGGATTACTTCAACCAATTCTTCACATAGCTTTGATGCTTTCGCATTCCCGCCCACGTCTGCCAACCAAGCCCATTTCAAGCTTTGCGCATAATTTGCAGGATGGCCAAGGCCCTTTCGCAAAAGTATTGCCAAATTATACTGGGCATCATGATCTGTTGCTTCCGCCAGGGACAAAAATCCTTCATACGCTGCGCCGTAATTTTCATCACGCACCGCCTGAACCGCGTCATTAAACGGTGTACCGTGCCCATCCGCCATTGCCAAAAACGGGGCCGTTGAAAATAAAATCAGGCTTAAAATTAGAAACCTCAAGTGGTCAAAGCATACCTTCATTCTGAGCCCTCTTTTTTTTACTGATCAGCCAGCAACAATTTCTTCATTGTGACTTTATCGGATATGACCAAAAAGGCAAACATCGTAAAATCATCAAGTATTAATTCATATTTTCCAACACTTTCCGACCCTAATTCCCTAAACAATTCTACCTGCGTGCCGTTTAACAATGTGAGCTGGATTCTTGACCTAAAATCTGAGAAGTCCGGCGACATCATGGCGCTGGGCGTCGAACGCCGATTTAGTCGGCACAACAAGGAGAAACAAAAATGGCACTTACTGTTGCTACAAATACCGGCGCGTTGATGGCCCAGGCGGCTGCCAGCAGCGTCAATAAAGAGATGGAAGTCTCAATGGAGCGGCTTTCAACCGGAAAAAGAATTAACGGCGCTTCTGATGATGCTGCGGGCGTGGCAATTGCTTCACGTCTGA
This sequence comes from Rhodobacteraceae bacterium Araon29, assembly GCA_039640505.1. NCBI lineage: Bacteria > Pseudomonadati > Pseudomonadota > Alphaproteobacteria > Rhodobacterales > Paracoccaceae > Rhodobacteraceae bacterium Araon29. The sequence continues at coordinate 3,255,082 of CP046865.1, forward strand.
CTTCTGAAATCAAAGGAACAAACCAAGCGATCCGCAATGCCTTAGACGGTCAGGCAATGCTTGATACAGCCGAAGGCGCACACCAAGAAGTTGAAAATATTTTGCAGCGGATGCGTGAGCTTGCTGTTCAGTCTGCAAACGATACAAATGACGCAAATGACCGGACCAATATCCAAAGCGAACTGAACCAACTGGTTAATGAAATTGATCGTATTTCAAGCACAACCACTTGGGCCGGCCAAAAGCTCTTGGATGGGTCTGATACCAATGGCATCAACCTACAGGTCGGGTCAGGCACAGCTGCCGCCGATTTTATTAATGTGACAGTAAACTCAATTTCATCAAGTACACTGAACTTGAGCGGTGCCGCAACACAGGGTGGTGTTACTGATGGGTCAAAAGATCTCGGTGCTGCAGGCACAGGTTACACCATCTCTGGCAATGTTATCACGATTTCCGCCGACACAACTGCTGGCGGGACACTTGGACTAGCCATGGGCGACGGTACTACAGTGACTGCGACTACTGCATTGGCTGCCGATATCAGCACTGGCCAACTTGCCTTGAATACAGCAGCTGCAACTGTTGCCGAAGGTCTGAACAAGGCTGCAGCCTTTGCTAAATTTACAGCTGTGGCGTCAACTGATGGGACCGGAACGATCACTATCAATAAGGGTGCGATCACCGTTTCCAACACTAGTGAAGCACAGACAGCGGTCACAAAGGTTGATGCGGCAATTCAGACATTGAACGCCCAGCGTGCGACTCTGGGTGCTTATTCAAACCGTCTTGATAGCACAGTGAGCAACTTGACAAATGTAAGCTCAAACTTGCAAGCGGGTCGCGGCCGGATTGAAGATGCAGATTTCGCCGCCGAGACAACGAACTTGGCAAAATCGCAAATCCTTCAGCAAGCTTCAACAGCGATGCTCGCGCAGGCAAATGCAGCCAAGCAGAACGTGTTGAGCCTGCTTCAAGGTTAATCCGAAAACGGATACATACACTGCTCAGACCAAAAAAGGCCCAAGGTTTCCCTTGGGCCTTTTGCATATTTAAAAAATGGTTATTCAGTCACCTAACCCCAATGCCCTGGCCTTTGGAACGTTTAAATTCAGCTTAGGCAGCATATAGATTTTCTAGATACATTTAATCCTAAGATGACGGGGTACACAAATCGATCTAAAGGCCCCCTTGAATTTGACTAACAACCTACATCCGAACAGGCTGCGTACACGGCAGAACAGAATTACATTCAATAAAGCCAATTATGTTTGATGCAAAAGCGTTTAGGCAGGCATCAAACTTTGGCCAATATTGCGAGCCAAATTTAAAGGCAGCTCGCCTCTCCCATGAGGCAAGACCGCATTGTTAAATCTCTGGGGCAGAGTGCGTCTAGCAATCCCATTGGTTTTGGTTCTTAGGTATTCTGTTTCAGCGACCAAATAGGTGCTATAATAGAGCCACGTGATAAGATTATCACTCATGGCGGCATAATACCACACACCACAACAGCACAATTTAGCTACGCAAGAAACAACAACAGGAGGTTTGAGGGGCGTGCCGACTAAGTGTGTGACCTAAGAGTGATACCGACTTGTTTGGTAAAGAGCGACACCATATGGACATCAAATTTAAAGTTATGCGCCGCACAAAACTCAATTAACGCTTTATATTCGTCATTTTCCCATTCTTGGTTGACGATCAACTCATCAAACACCAAAATCGTTTTTGCATCAATGACAGGTAGAGAATGATTTAACGCACACAGCGTTGATGAATACAAATCTGCATCAAAGTTAATCAAGCTAGCCATGGGCCGTTTTTTTGCGAAAAACCTTGGCAGCGATTCACTAAATTCCCCAACAATAAACTGTCCCCCCACTATTTTGGGGATGTTCCCAAAGCTGGAATAAGTCCCCTGAGGTACCGTATTCCAATCCTCGGGAAGGCCGGTGAATGTATCAAACCCGTAGCCTTTTTTGTAAGCTTTGATCAGGTAATTAAATGACTCGCCCATCCATACGCCGTACTCATAAAATGGCCTTGTTTTGTCAGACATTTTGATTGCCGCATCAAAAAGTGACCACCGATTAAAATGCAAATCGGGAAGCTTTGGAAGCGATAAAATCCAGTCGATCGAGCGAAGAACAGAGTCAGAAGCTACATCTGTGCTCATCAGCCAATCAAAAAATTGACGATCGCCTTTATACGCATTGATGGCGGCCAGAGTATATACCGCTGGCTCATAGTTGGCATCCTTTTCAAGGCACAATTCAACAATGGCTTTGGCTACATCGAGATCCTTCGTGGTCGAATGAAGGTTCCAATATGCACTTGCTTTGTTCGGATCTAATTCAATGGACTTTAAAAAGTGTTTTTGAGCTGTCACCATATCTGCCTGATCGGTCGCAACATTGCCAAAGTTATTATACGCCTGTGCAAAATCCGGTTTCAAATGGATCGCCATTTTTAAATGATCTTCGGCACGGTCTAAAAACCCAATGTTTTTATAGGCAACTGCAATATTGTTATGGGCATTGGGCAATTTAGGATTTTCATCAAGCACCACTTTATAATGATGTATGGCGGTATGAACTTTATCAATAAGGGCGCTGGTTTCAGCGATGATATTGTTTAGGAATATTGATCTTGGATGCTTTAACAATAATTCCTGTGCAATTGCCAATACTGCTTCATAGCTACCCTTGCCAAATAATGTAGAGAGTATGTTAACAAAGGTTTGATCGACTTGGCTTGGAACTATCGGGCCAGAGTTATTGAGCGAAGAATGCGTTTTGTAAGGACCGGTTGGTACGACCGAAGACGTTTCCTGCACATCACTTGCTATAGATGACGAGGTCATCGACGCGGAAAGATCAGAGGTTTGGTTACCATAATATTGTGACATTTCAGGCTCCTAGGTTACCATTGAATACGGTAACAAGAGCCTGAAGTTTAGCTTTTGGCAGACATTAAACTATGAGAATTTTGGAACTGAAATACTTTCGATTTCAAAGGAGCTTAAGAACGACGCAAACGCGTTTCGACTGCAGCCTCGTCTCGCAGTATTGCTAAAACTTCTTGTCTATAAACTGGCTTAACAGCACCAGACGGCAAACCTTGGTTTCTGCCTTTTTTTTGGTCAAATCTTTGTTTTGGAAAATTTGTCTTTACACCAATTGCTTTGCGCCATTTATAGCTGCAATGAGAACACACCACTTTGTAGTAGCCTCGTGGCATATTGACGATTGGTACAGAATAATCAGTTCCACAACACGGGCAAGAAAATCGCATTCAGAGCGCTCCTTAGGCTACTTTTCATTTGTTATTTTTACTTGCTCGATAGGCTTATTAGTAACATTCGGAAAGTTAATGAGCAAACAAAATTTATTCTTAATTATTTATAAATCACTATATATTTTTGCGTATTCCAAGATCTTCTATAAAAAGATGAAACCTTGAACCAATCTAATTAAACCGACATAATTGCCTCCAGTCAGCATATAAAGTTAGAAACTTGGATTGATGATAAAACCGCCCCAAAGTAGTGATATGGCTGATAGGATTGCCAGTCAAAGCTGGCAACTTCTAAAACCGCATTTGGACCTTCAATTTTCGCGGCTAAGCTCAGTGTCGCCCCAATCAATAGGAACTACAGTTTCCGTTACAAACCAATCAATCAGCCACTTACTGGCAACAATTCTGCCAGAGGTGCTTTCGTCTCTCAATCAAGCCCCAATGGAAGCAATAAGCAGCGCTAAAATCAATCAAGTTCTTTTGGGTTATAGATTTACAATTATACAAAAAGACCACTCATTAAAGTCTATTTACATGGCAGATAAAATAAAAAAATATCTACCCCTCATCTCAAAAATACAATCTTTACATCTTCCACTCTCTCAGCCCTCGGAAGAGAGGCTTGTTCTGCAACCCAATGTTGTCATTGCATCATTTCCTTTTCCAAACGCACCTATATCTTCTGAATACTTCAAGTATTTTGAATTATTTCAAAAGAAGAATCTGCCATCCCATAAAAAGCCAAATAAAAAGAAACGAAGGCACTTAAAGCGCAAAAGAAATTGACATGCACCTTCAGATAGAAACTTAAATTGACTGGTTTACTGGCTTTAATTCGGCTCAAAAAGTGAATGAGCCTTCATTTTATCTAGAAGAATAGGGACGTCTACCCCAAGTCTAGCTGCAGCTTGATCAATACTGCCTTCAGTTTCGCGCAAAGCTGCTTGAATTAGAGTACCTTCGATATTTTCCAAAAATTTCTTTAAACTTATAGGCTGATTATTCTCAAATATATTTGAATATTCTGAAAAAATATTTTGCTTATCTTCAAATGGCGGAAAAGTGCCAAGTGAAAGCTGTCTGTCATTTGTCGACTTAGCAGCGTCCCAAAGAGTTGCTTGCTCATCCGAATTAGAGAGAGCGTTGGTGAAATTAGGCATCAACGGACGGACTTGTTGCAAGGTCAACAATTTTCCGCTGTAAAGTACAGAGCATTTCTGTAAAAAATTTGCCAACTCCCGAATATTACCTGGCCAATCATATGAACATAAAAATCCGATTGCCTCTTTGTCAAACTTGGCTGGTATTATTTTCTTTTCGGTTTTTTTAAGTTTAATCGATAGAATTTTAATCAGCTCTTCTATGTCTTCGGTTCTTTCAGACAAAGGCGGGTTTTCAATCGTATAGACAGCAATTCTGTAAAGTAGATCTGCTCTAAACTTACCTCGTCTTGCTAAAGAGCCTATATCGGCATGAGTTGCACATACCAATCTAAAATCAACAGGCAGCAATTTTTCAGAACCAATTTTTTGAACAGTTTTGGTTTCTAACACTCGGAGTAGCTTGGCCTGCAATGAAAACGGCATGTCCCCTATTTCATCTAGGAATAGGGTTCCACCAGCCGCTTCCTCTACTTTGCCTTTGCGGCCCTTATCTGCGCCGGTAAAAGACCCTTTCTCATACCCAAATAATTCAGCCTCTAAAAGTTCAGCAGGAATAGCAGCTGAGTTGACAGCCACGAATTTTCCACTTCTGCCAGATAGTTTATGTATTCCTTTTGCAATTAATTCTTTGCCTGACCCTGTCGGCCCGACGGCTAGAACATTCACAGGGTAGGGAGCAGCAAGTTCTATATGTCTTCGAACTTCTTTCATTTTTTCGGAAGAGCCCGCTATCAAGCTTTCCAGAAATTTTGAACCTGCCATAAAACTTCCATACTTTTGAAATTGCTTTGCTATATCCTCGTTTTTGCATCATTTTAAACAATTATCCAGAATTAATAATCACAAAATATCTTACTGCATAAATTTCCCAAGAATTTTGGCATGCAATTTGCCTGTTATAGCTTGAAGGAGATAAAAATGCTTTACTCGCTACAGGCCACAGAATTCTCAGCTGGCAAAGAAATACTGAATATACTTCAGAACTACCAGTGTAGTACCGTCGAGCATGCCGATCCCAAGGAAAGTATAGATAGGCCCGCTGAAAAAGTGAAAGCTATATTGAGCGCGGCTTTTGAAAAAAAGGTTGGCGGTCTAAAAAGCGTAGTGGAAATTGCAAAAAAAAGAAGTGCCAAGTCTATTGTTATAATTGAAGAAGGCGCAGACGAATTAAAAGTTGAACGCTCGATGAATGGGGCCATGCTGCGCATTGCTATCCCATCTGTGAATGACAGCCTAGAAAAATCATTTTTATTGAACCTAATCGTCAGCTTCATAACCCAAGGTGAAAGCACAATTGCCGCTGATAAAACTTCAATTGAATTACTAACTCTGGCACGAAAAGTTTCAAAATCTAATGTGAATGTATTTATCAACGGGCCTACCGGCAGCGGCAAAGAAGTACTCGCCCAATATATCCACAATAATTCCCCACGTTGTGAAAACCCCTTTGTGGCAATCAACTGCGCTGCAATACCCGAGAATATGCTTGAAGCTCTTCTTTTTGGGCATAAGAAAGGCGCATTTACGGGCGCATCCACAGCAAGTGATGGAATTTTCAAAGCTGCCGATGGGGGAACACTTCTTCTGGATGAAATCTCGGAAATGTCGATGCCGCTTCAGGCAAAACTACTGCGTGTTTTACAAGAAAAGTCAGTTGTGCCTTTAGGGGATTCAAAGTCTATTCCTGTAGATGTAAGAACACTGGCAACTTCAAACCGTAATATTCCTCAAGAAATTAGGCGCGGAAACTTTAGAGAAGACTTATATTTTCGTCTGAATGTTTTCCCACTAGCCACCCATTCTTTGAGCGAGAGAGTAAACGATATCATTCCAATAGCAGCAGAGCTTTTGGTAAGACATCAAACTGATGTTGAAGATTTCCCAACTATTTCTGGCGAAGCGCTCGAAAGGCTACGTGATTACTCTTGGCCAGGCAATGTTCGTGAGTTGGAAAACGTAATTCAGCGAGCAAATGTCTTAAGAAATAACCGCTTGATTAGCCTGCAAGATATAATGATCGATGCTCCAGCATTGGAAGATCAACCAGAAAATAACTTGGTTTCACAAGTTTAAGGGGGGAATTGAAGATGTCAGGAATTTCAGGCGTAAGTAGTTTGCAAGCCATTCAGTCATCACATGATGCAGCTGTAAGCAAAAGTGATGCGATAAAACAGAAGTTAGATAATGGAAGTAATGCAAAGTCAGAATCCTTTGCCTTTGCAGATCGTTTGGAACAGTCGTTAAATTCTGTATCGGATGCACAGAGCCAAGCAGCACAATCTGTTCGTGACTATGAACTTGGCAGGGAACAAGATTTATCAAAGGTAATGATAGATCAACAAATTTCCTCGCTTGGCTTTCAGCTTACGTTGAATGTCAGAAACAAGGCACTTAGTGCCTATAAAGAAATAATGAATATGCCTGTTTAATCAGGGGAAAACTGAAAATATGTCTGATACATCCACAAATGCTGTAAACGTTGTCCCACAACAAACCGGTTTGATTTCCACAGTTGGTTCGTCATTTCGGCAAGCCAATGATTTTTATAGGCAGCCAAGTATTCAAAGGGCTCTGCCAAGTGTAGCTGCAGCGATCGTTGCAATAATTGGAATAGTTATATTTACAACTTTACAAACACCTGATCGCACAACCTTGTTTGCGTCCTTGAGCGAAAGTGAAAAGTCGCGTGTTTTTGATGCTTTGAAAAATAGTGGAATGGACGTTCAAATCGACCCTGCAACTGGGGAATTGACAGTTCCGGTCGATGATTATCACACCGCTAAGCTCAATCTGGCAGCCCAAGGAATTCCAATGCAAGCGGCAGATGGATATGGCTCTTTGGATAATATGCCAATGGGTACAAGTCGATCTGTAGAAAACCTTAAAATCAAGCAATCATTAGAGTATGAACTAGCCCGCTCTATTGGGGAAATCGAGACAGTTTCAAATGCCAGAGTACATTTAGCAATTCCGGAAAGATCTGCTTTTGCAAGAAATGCACAGGAGCCAAGCGCCTCAGTGTTTGTTGAATTGGGAGTGGGTCGTTCGTTAAACTCACAACAAGTTGAGGCTATAGTAAACCTTGTGTCTTCCTCTGTCCCAAATTTGGGGAAAAACAAAGTTTCTATAGTTGACCAGTCCGGCCGTTTATTATCAAATTCCATAGAGGATCCGGCTTCAACCGCATCGGAGCTTCAATTTCAATACCGCATGCGTATCGAAAACATTTATCGTTCCAGAGTAGAACGGCTTCTGACACCAATTGTCGGACCAGGGAATATTTCATCTCAGGTCAATATTGAAATTGATTTCACTACATTAGAAGTTACTGAAGACCGCGTTCTCCCAAATGATACTGTTTTGTTAAGCCAACAAACAAGCCGTGACGAAGAAGTAATGGGCAAATCTGGGGGCATTCCAGGAGCTATTAGTAACCAACCGCCCAGCGCAACTACTTTCAAAACGGTTGATCAAGTCGCAGAAAAAACTGACGTCAACGGCAATCAAACTACTATTACTGATCCCGCCGCATCGGAAGAAGCCAACATAGACAAAACAGTTGGCACATATGCACCGGGCAAGTCAGGTTCATCCCCACTACAGTCTCAAGAAATTAGCGAAACCAAACTTCGCTCAAGCAGTGAAGTTCAGAATTTTGAGGTGAGTAGACAGATATCAACCAAAAAAATGCCTTCAGCGACAATTCAAAAAATAACCGTTGCTGTATTGCTGCGCGAACAGACGACTGTTGACGCTAATGGAGAAGTTCAGACAATTAAAATCAGCCCAGCTGAGAAGTCCGAAATTCAAGATTTAGTTGCTAGCGCACTTGGGCTTACACCAGAGCGCGGTGATAAAGTGATCATCACCACCCGACCTTTTGTTACAAAAATAATCGATGGTATTGAAACCAAATGGTATCAAGAAACATGGCTTAAAGACTTAGCGAACAGGTCTTTGATGCTTTTGATTATTACGGTTGTGTCGCTGGCCGTTATTCGCCCGCTGCTATCGCGTCTGCTGACACCTTCGCAAGACTCTCTTAAAGCTTCTTTCGCAGAAGCAAGTTTAGAAGACTTGGAAAACATGGAACTCGAAGAAGGCCAATCCCTAGAGGATCTCAAAGCTAAGCTCAAACCCAAAAAAGCAACTATTTCAGCTGAGATGTTGGATACTGCAAACTCATACGATGATAAAGTGGCTTTGATACGGATGATGGTAACAGATGAAGCAGGCAGGGTTTCAAACGTCTTCAAAGCAATGATGCAAGACGACCTTGATGTGATATAGTAAAGGTAAGTACAGATGGCAGAAGCAGCAATGGAAGACGCAGAACCGATTGAACTGACAGGCACTCAGAAGTCTGCCATTCTAATGATGTTGCTTGGTGAGGAAGAAGCAGCAGAGGTTTTAAAAAACCTTTCCCCTCGTGAGGTTCAGCACCTCGGGACTGCGATGTATTCGGTGCAAACTGCCGATCAAGAAACCGTAAACTCCGTATTAGACGAGTTTTTGGAAATCATAAAAAAACAAACAAGCATTGGCATGGGTGCTGGAAATTATATTAGAAATGTACTCAATAAAGCCCTAGGAGATGACAAAGCACAATCAGTTCTCAGTCGTATCACGCCTGCAAGTAGTGAAAGACCCATTGAAATTCTGGATTGGATGGATGCACGTTCAATTGCCGAGTTGGTGCAAGATGAACATCCTCAAATCGTTGCATTGATAGTTTCATATCTTGATTATGGTTTGGCATCTGACGTGCTTGGCCTTTTGGATATTAATTTACAGTCCGAAGTAATTACGCGGATTGCGACATTGGAAATGGTTGATCCAGAAGCGCTAAAAGAACTTGAAAAGGTTATGCAGCGTAAATTCAAAGCCAACACGAGTTTACGATCTTCACAAGTCGGTGGTGTTAAGGCCGCCGCGAAAATAATGAACTTTACAAAAGAGGCTATGGAAAAACGTATCCTAAATGATGTGAAGAAAGTTGATAAAGACTTGATGCAGGCAATTCAGGACAATATGTTCACCTTTGAAAACCTTGGTATGTCAGATGATCGTTCGCTGCAAACCCTCTTGCGGAGCGTCGAAACAGAAGACCTCATTCTCTCGCTTAAGGGTGCGGACGAAGTATTGCGCGAAAAGCTGTTTGGATGCATGTCGACCCGCGCTGCTGCCAATATACAAGATGAAATGGAAGCATTGGGACCAATTCGCCTCACTGAAGTTCAAAATGCGCAAAAACGCATCATTGCAGTTGCACGCAAAATGTCTGACGAAGGAACAATCGTTCTGGCAGGTCGTGGCGGCGATGAAATGGTATAGTTATGAGCCAGGCGCACAGTGAATTTTCAACCTTAGATGCCGAAAAACACACCCGTGTGGCGGATGCAATAAAGTCTGCCATATCGGCAGGCTTTGTATCCGAAAAAAAGACAACTCCAGATAACGAAGCATTTGTTCGCAAGTCGATAACCCACTTTGTTAGGGAAAAAATTAGCCTAGAAGATTTAAGTGGTGAGAGATTTTCGGCCTCTGGTTCTGATCAAGAAGACGTTAGTAATACTCCCGAAAGCGACGCTGAACTCGTTGAAATTGAAGCGTCCCAAAACCAAGAAAGCAAGCTTGAAGACGATGCAGAGGAAATATCAAATTTACTAGAAGAAGCCGCAGAAAAAGACGAAGATCGACCCGAAACTGACGAACCCGACCAAAATACAGAAGCTTATGAAGAAGGCTTTGCTGCTGGCCGCGCAGCCGCGTTAAGTGAATTAGAGGAGCAGCGCTTAGAGCATCTTAATGTACTCAAATCAATTTCTGAACGGCTTCAAAATGAGTCCTGTTTCGATTTTGATGACATTTCCTCTAAAGTTCTGGATACAGTCTATGCTCTTGCAAGTGAGCGCTGCGGCTTGGCAATTGAAAGCAATGCCGAGAGTTTTTTAAGACATGTAGAAAAACACCTTGATCAAATTAAGTCTCTCTCAAACGAGAGAAGAGTATCTTTTAACCCTGAGGATTTAAAGACGCTGCAGTCCTTTGGCGAATTTGAAGAGCTTTTTCACGGAGTAGATATCAAAGGGGATGAAACTCTCAACCGAGGCGACGTCATTGTGAAAGTCGGTGGTGTTGAAATCCGTGACACCCCATTTTCTGATCATTAAAATAGGTGAGGAATGTCTGACTTTACCAGTGAAATTTTGCGTGATTTGGATCGAAAACTGGATCCTTCAAAACGCTCGACAATGTCGGGAAAAGTTCTGAAATTTGATGGCTTAACTGCCCATTGTGATGGTTTTCCAGCGCGTGTTGGCTCAATCTGCAAAATTGAAACTGGGGCAAATACAGAGACATTTGCGGAAGTCATCAGCTTTAGGGATGGCTTAAACCAACTCGTGGTTTTCGACTTGGCTGCGGGGATACGCGCAGGTGACCGGGTTACCTTGATTGAAGAAGGCCAGTCCATAGAGGTGGGTGACAACCTATTGGGACGTGTTTTTGATGCCATGGGATCGCCTTTAGATGGACGCCACCAACCGCATGCGCCGCATGAATGGCCTTTGCATGGAACACTAATTAATCCTTTAGAGCGGCGCCATATTTCTTCGGCTTTGGATGTAGGAGTCAAATCCATTAACGGGCTATTGTCGATTGCAAAAGGTCAACGCGTTGGAATTATTGCAGGGTCTGGAGTTGGCAAATCTGTATTGCTCAGTATGATAACCAAACATAGTGAGGCAGATGTCATTGTGGTTGGACTAATTGGTGAGCGATCACGAGAAGTGTTAGAATTTATCGACACGGTCTTTGATAAGAAAACGCGTGAAAAGCTCTGCGCTGTTGCAGTACCGGCCGACCGATCCCCACTTTTGCGGATAAGAGGCGCAAATCGCGCAACGGCAATAGCCGAATATTTTCGTGATCAAGGGAAAAATGTACTGCTAATTATGGATTCCTTAACACGAGTAGCACACGCGCGTCGGGAAATAGGCCTCGCTTTGGGGGAAATACCAACGTCAAAAGGATATCCAGCTTCAGTAAATGCGCTTATTTCTGGTCTCATAGAACGCGCCGGTATGGGAACCGAGAAATGCAAAGGATCGATAACTGGCATTTACACTGTTTTAGCGGATGGTGATGATACAAATGATCCAGTTGTTGACACGGCTAGAGCTATTCTAGATGGGCATGTGGTGTTGAATAGAGAATACGCCAATTTAGGTGTGTATCCCGCAATAGATATATCGCAATCCATCAGTCGTGTTATGGTAAATGTTGCAAGTGCAGAACAGATCGAGCTGGCAAATAAGCTTAAAAAGTTGATCAGCGTCTATAATGAAAATAAAGATTTGATTTTAATGGGAGGCTATGCACCTGGCCAAGATAAAGATCTTGATATTGCCTATAAAAAATGGCCTGAAATTGTAGAATTTCTCAAACAAAAACCAACTGAAATTGTTTCATTTGAAGCCGCTGTTTCAGCTATGAGAAGCCTTCTAAAGGAGGTTTAAGTGCACCCAGGGCGAAAAAAGTCAGTTCTTGAAAAAATTTCTCGTAAGAACATGGCTTCATCTATTAAGCTGAGAAACGAGCTAATTAGCCAAAAGGACCAACTCACTGAGTTGGAAGACATGGTTGAACGAGTTAGAGAATTGCAAGAAAATTCTGTTGAATGTTTATACGATACGCCTTCTCAATTGCGCGCGGACCGCTGGTATTCATCTAAACTTGCAGATCAAATGAAAATTCTGAAGGCTCGGGTCGAATTTATTCAAAAAGAAATTGAAAACTTATACTCAATCACTAGGCAAGATGAACTGAAACGAAAAAAAATCGAACGTTTGATTTCTGAAGCAAATACACTTTTGCAAAGAGACACTGACAGAGAGTTGGAAAAAAAAGGAAGCTTTCAAAAACCAAAGCAACCATGAAAGCAATTATTTGATCTGAATAATAAGGGTGCCAATACACCCTAATTATCTAAATCCCCTCAAAAGATGGCATATAACTTGCAGTCATTATTTGTGAGCTGTTGAAGGCAACATCAAAATGAGTCTGGCAAACATACCTTTGATTGAACTGAATAAATCAGTTTCTGCTTCATTGAGCGGAACTCATTCGCATGCAGATTCGGGGCTTGGTAACAATTTTTCAAGCCTCTTAAAGGGGCCCATTGGCTTAAAAAGTAAAACGTGGCAGGAGGCTGCTTCCCCTGATGCAGAAGATTCTCAAAAGACTGCAAAAATTACCAACCTCATCGCAAAATTAAATAGCGCTGATGTACTGGAACAGAGCGATTTACTTCTCGAAGGCTCAAAGGATTTTGGAGGCTTAGAGAACTTAATTTCTGAATTGGAGGCGCATGCTGGAGAAAATAAATATCTATTGGCAACTCATGAAAATTCCACCGTTGCCAATAACAAAGAGTTTTATGCCTTTTTGTCTCTTCTGGCAGATTTTAGGAAGCAAATTGAAAAAACTGATGATAATGAAGTCCATTTAGGCTCTACTTCAAGGAAAGGAGAATTTGATCTAAAGAATACAATTGAAGTAAATCCTCTTAATATGCCCGAACATTCGAGAACACCTGATGCAGCTTATCCAAATGAAAAATCGCAGCTGATTTCTTCAATAATCAACGTTCCAATAGAACTTCGAGCTGAACTTAAGGGTGCTGCAAATCTTGGAGCGCTGGCCCCTTCAGAACTTGGTGCGGACTTAGAATCTGGCTCTGATTTAACTACCAGCCCTACAAAATTTCAAACACCAACATTGTCACATTCTGGCCTGGACCTAGAAGCGAGTCCTAATTTATCCGCTAAGCCTATAAAATTTCAGACACCCATCTCTTCAGAACACGGTCATGGCTTAAAAGGCAACCCATCGGAAATAGTCAATGCCTTAGCTCCTGAGGAGGAACTTGGACAAAACGCTCATATTTCTGAAGCATTAAGAGCGAAGCAAGTTAAAGAAGGTTTGATACAGAAAAGCACAGCGCATGAAGGCGATCCTGATGAACTTGGACAAAACGCTCATATTTCTGAAACATTACGAGCGAAGCAAGTTAAAGAAGATTTGATACAAAAAAGCACAGCGCATGAAGGCAATCCTAAAGAGAAGATAGTTCCGCCTCAAACGATTACTAAGACTGAGACTAAATACCCTCTGGTTGATCGAAATGACCTTCAAGGTAAACAACAAGCTTCCTTTCCTAATCAGGAAAGCAAAACCCTGAAAACAGCAAAGCCAGGAAATGAGCCCGCCATACAAAAAGGTGAACGTCTGGGAAAGACCACAGAACAAGCCACTAAGAGAATATCTATTGGGAATGAAAATAAATCTAAAATTGAGATAGATATCAAAAATGGACCGGATATTAAGGGCTCGGTAATTGCAAATAAAGGTCCAAGTCCCGAAGATCGCCAACCCAGCCTAAACGCCACTCCTGATCAAAACAAGTATCAAGCCTTTTCCGACAACGCTTTTCGCCTGCGTTCCTCAGAAGTGAGCAATCAGAAGAACTCTCTTAAAAGTCGTAGTGGAACAAACTTTGCAGTCGACAAGGTGGCCACCTCATTTGCAAAGGCAATAGACGCTCTAAATAGACCACAAGCGTCAAAAAATACCCTAAGCAAAGATAAATTTGGAGAGGCTTTGGTCGAAACCTACGCGCCGCGTCCGCTGTCAGTGCAAGTAAGTAACTCAACATCGAACATATCAAATTCCCCTTCACTCGAAATGCTAGAGAAATGGGTAGATAGTCAGCTTGATTTAAACTCACGTGGTTGGGTTTCAAACTTATCAAAAAGCATGTTATCCGCACTGTCGCGGGGCCAGCAGAAATTAACGATAACATTATCCCCAGAGTCTTTGGGGAAGTTAAACGTTACGTTTGCGAATGGGGCGAAAGGTTTAGATATACGGATAAGCGCAGAGCGCCAGGCTACAGCCGCTCTTATTGGTGATGCAGAAGCTAAACTTGTCTCCAATATTGAAGCATCTGGTCAACGGGTTGCTTCTGTGACATGCAGTTCTTCAAATTCGTTCGAAAATGCCTATAACTCTAGTCAAAATTCAAGCTCGAACGGAAACAATGAAAATTCTGATGAAAATCGAAAATCTCAAACTAGAGAGCCAGAGCAAAATGTTGAAAAGGCAGATAGTGATGAGACAGTTGGAAAATCAAACGACGATGATACAATCGTCAACATAACGATATAGTTGAGGACAAAGCTATGGCAGATGAAGAAGAACCAAAGAAAAAATCTGGTTTAATTACCATTTTGATTTTTGTTGTAGCCGGTTTCGTTTTGGTCGCTGTCGGCTTAGGCGTTGGTTACCTTATTTTTGGCGGATCGAATGACACACCTCAAGACATAGCCAATGAAATCGTCACCAAGCAAAATGGTGAAGATGGTTCCGGTTCAGAAGATGAGGACTGTGAGAAAGATGAGGAAGGAAAGTGTATCGAAGAGACTGATCCCGAAAAGATCTCAAAAGAAACTCCAAAAGCTGAAGTCTTTCAAACTCTTTACTACGAAATACCTGGTAGTTTGACGACCAACCTCAAAGGTTCAAGACGTTTTTTGCAGATATCAGTGGGCGTCTCAACCAAATATGACCAGAAAATTCTGGACAATGTCGAGTCTCACCTACCCTCTTTAAAGGCTGTAATCCTTGCTGCACTTAGCGACTATACAGAGGAGCAAGTTACTGGTCGGGAAGCGCGTAAATTACTAGCGGACGATATAAGGGATGTGATGAACGTTAAACTAGAAGAACTCGAAGGTTTTGGTGGTGTCGAAGAGGTTCTACTCACTTCCTACGTAATGCAGTGAGATAAGTCTATGTCAACAACATCCAAGTTGTCGAAAACCGAAGTCGATGCTCTGATCGCTGGACTTGATGGGGCTGAAACGCTTGACGGCAACGTAGACGGTTTATCTTCTGACAAAAAAGTCCGAGACTTCAAGTTTGGCTCGGACGATTTGTCTCTTTTGGGTGACTATTATGCGCTTCGTGTAATCAACGAGCGTTTTGCACGATTTGCCAGAACGGTTTTTCAGCCCATGCTAAGAGTTCAACCACGCATAACCGCTATGAACCCAACTGTTAAAACTTTCGAGGAATATAGCTTTTCATCGGAAGCTTTCATGAGCTTAACGCTGGCACGTATAGAAATATTGCGTGGAAATCTAATGATGGTGATTTCGCCTGACTTAATTTCAAAACTTACAAATGCCTATTACGGCGGTAATCTAGCAATCTCAAAATCAGCAAGACGAACAGAATTCACTTCTACGGAAGATCGAATTATTGAAATTATAACGGATGGTTTGATTGAGGCATTGGATATAGCTTGGAGCGATCTGATAAAGCTTGAATTTTCCGACATTAGCCGTGAAGAGAATTTACAGTTTGCATCCTTTGTAGAAGATACAGAACAAGTGATTTGTTGTGCCTTTGAGATCCAGTTACCCGGATCAGAACCCGCTTCATTTGATGTCATCTACCCTTTACAAACCCTAAAACCAATTGCTGCACAATTGCGGTCAAGGATGCAGACAGACAGCGTTGATAGTCTATCCTGGACAGATCGCCTTCAACAGGCAGTGTTTAATATACCGCTGACATGCACGGCGCGTTTGACCACTGTCGATAGCAAAATGTCAGATGTATTACAGTACAAGAACAATGACATAGTACCAATTCAAATAACTGGACCGCTTGATCTGGTTGTTGAAAACCGTGAATTTTTCGAAGCAGAACTTGGTGATTTAGGTGGGACAATCGCAATCAGCTTGCTCCAACCAAATCGTGAAACAGAGAAAACCTAAGGGAAAAGCTATGAGCGAAACAGAGATAAATCCCGACGAAGTCAATGATCTTCATGAAGCGGCCAAACCCAGCAACGCAAAGGGCGGCACCAGCCAGATTAGCGGCGAAAAAATGAAAATTCTTGAAAATATTGAAGTTACACTTTCAATAGAAGTTGGCCGGACGGAAATGACTATACGCGACCTTTTAAGGTTAAATGAGGGGTCAGTGATCGAATTAGACCGACTAGCCGGAGAGCCATTGGACCTATTTGTGAATGGTGCGATAATTGCGAAGGGTGAAGTCGTAATGGTTGGGGAAAGATATGGAATCCGACTGACAGACATAGTAGATCCAGAAGAAAGAGCAGAGTCAGTTTAATCATGGCATGATTTTTGCCTTCCTCTAATTAGGAGGCAAGCCAATGAACGCTTTTGATGACATAAATCAAAAAATAATAATAGTCGTCGCGTTCACGGCAGTATTTTTGCTGCTTTGGTTATTTGTAAAGAATAGGTTTTCAGAAAAGATACAAACCGGCAATCAATCGAGAGTTACTCATATTGAGAGCCGCCGTTTGGCGCATTCAAATATTGTGTCACTTTTTGAAGTCAACCAAAAAACGATTTTAATCCTTCAAGGTAAACATGGTGCAACTGCTTTAGACATTACAAATAAAGTAACTGAAGAGGATGAAAATGATGCTATCCTCTAAAGTGTTTGACCAAGAAAAATGGTATAAAGTTGGAATTTGTCTCTTCTTGGCAGCGATACTTACATTTTTAAACGCTAACTTTGTTTCAGCTCAACAAGCCCCAGTAGTTGGCCTGCCAGCATTATCTGTCGCCGAAGATCAGGACGGAACCCAACAATATTCGCTGTCTTTGCAATTGCTTGCCTTAATGTCAGCAATAACACTGCTACCCAGCCTGCTTCTTGGCGCTACAGCATTTACCAGGATCATCATTGTTTTATCTATCTTAAGACAGGCTATGGGTACTCAGCAAACACCTCCTAACCAAGTTTTGGTTTCTATTGCCCTGTTTTTGACAATTTTCATAATGTACCCAACCTTGGATAATATCTATATTGTATCAGTATCGCCCTATCTGGACGGACAAGTTGGAATATTAACTGCAATCAACTCAGCGGCTGAGATTCTCAAAGAATTTCTGGTTCTCAATACGCGCGAAGCAGAATTGGCTATGTTTGCGGAACTTGCAGGTGACCAACCCTATGCTTCCAATCAAGACGTGCCATTTAGAGTTTTGATGCCTGCCTTTATCACATCAGAGCTTAAAACCGCATTCCAAATCGGGTTTTTATTATTTTTGCCCTTTTTGGTTATCGATATGGTCATTGCCTCAATCCTTATGTCTTTGGGCATGATGATGCTGAGCCCAATGCTGATCTCACTACCATTTAAATTATTGCTTTTCGTGCTTGTCGATGGCTGGGCAATGACAATTGGTTCAATTTCTTCAACGTATCTAAACTGAGGGTTTCAATGGAATTTGATGCAAATATTGAACACATAAGGCTCGCTTTTTGGAATGTCGTAATGGCGGCCGGACCTATTTTGGGAATTGCTTTAGCGATTGGTTTGGTGATTGGGATTATCCAAGCTGCAACCTCAATTAATGAAATGACGCTCAGTTTCGTACCAAAACTGGTATTTGTTCTAGGCGGTTTTGCCTTGCTATCTGGCTTCATGATGACACGTCTTGCTGATTACTTTTCATTTATTTTCGACACAATAAGTGGCATGGGGTGACATGGGTAACCTCCTGCTCGATCAAGCTAGCGGAATTCCGGGGCTCAGCCTGCAAAATCTGGTTGAGCAACTTTCGATTTTCTTTCTCAGCTCGATTAGAATTGGTGCATTTTTAATCTCCTCGCCATTTTTCGGGGCACAATCAATTCCTCTTCAAGTTAGGATTATCACAAGTATACTTTTGGGCTTTGCCTTCCATAGCCAGTTTGCATCCATACAAATTTCTAATTTCGACAATCTGGACTTAGTTCGGGTTATTTTTGCAGAAATCCTGATTGGATTAGTGGTAGGTTTGTTTGTTAGTATTCTATTTGCTTCTGTTGCTCTGGCTGGAGAGAAAATAGCAACCTCAGGTGGATTAGGATTTGCGGCTCAAATAGATCCAAATTCAGGTGGCCAGACACCCGTAATAAGCAATATTCTTACACTTTTTTTGATTGTAATCTTTTTGTCTATTGATGGTCACCTGGCACTCATCCGCGCAATTCACTTCAGTTATGAAATTTTGCCTATGGGGATTTCATTAGACTTGCGAAATGCAAGTAAATTTGGCGTAGACGCAGCCGGGGCAATGTTTGAAATCGCAACCGTAATTATGTTGCCAATCGTTATTTTACTGTTGATGACTAATTTTACAGTCGGGGTTGTGACGAGATCCGCCCCACAATTAAACTTATTTTCATTTGGCTTCCCAATTACACTTCTTGTTGTGTTTTTAGGGCTCTATGCATCTGCAACACCTCTTGGCTACGCTATGGAAGAACTGGTGGAGTTTTCACTTTCATTCGTCGATCAATTTTTTGAAAGCATCAGCAATGGCCAGTGAAAATAGCGCTCAGGAAAAAACAGAAGACCCCACACCAAAACGGCTGGAAAAGGCATTTGAAGACGGCCAGGTTTTAAGCTCTAAAGAACTCTTTGTCTTTTCAACTCTCTTTACAGGTCTAATATTATACTTTTTCTCAGTCGAATCTGCAGGCCAAATACTCGGAGAATGGGGCGGATTTTTTACCTTTAACATGAGTGAATTTGAAGGTGAATTAACCCGGCTCAGCTATCAGGCTGTAAGATATATTTTATTTTATGGCTTATTGTTTGGAGTTCCGCTCTTTGTCATAGTCCTGTTCACTCAAGGGGCGCTGGCAGGACGCATAAATTTTGCACCTAAAGCTTTAGAATTCAAAGGTTCTCGGATAGATCCGTTGAAGGGACTTAAGCGCATGTTTTCTCTTAAGTCGCTGGTGGAGCTTGTGAAAAGTATTCTAAAGGTCATCTTCTTGATCGGTTCAGCTGCATTTATTATTAACAGCCAAATATCAACACTTCTGACCGCATCCGATAGCAATATAATTCACGGGGTATCGCGAGCGCACAGTCTCTTTATTAGCTTGTTTATCGCATTGCTCATTGTTCTCGTATTGATTGCCCTCATCGATGTTATTTGGCAACGATATCAACATATTGAACAGTTAAAAATGAGCCTTCAGGATGTAAAAGACGAAAATAAACAAACCGAAGGCTCACCCGAAGTAAAAGCCAAAATACGCCGCTTACAAATGGCATCTGCCGCTCAAGCCGCGCGGCAAAGGTCTGCACTCGAAGATGTTCCACAAGCAACAGCAATCATTACCAACCCCACTCACTTTGCTGTGGCTTTAAAATATGATGTGGGTGAACGCGGCGCACCGGTAATCCTTGCAATGGGCCGGGGGAAATTAGCTGAAGACATAATTGAAATTGGATCAAGAGAGAATATCGCAATATTCCAAAGCCCGTTTCTTGCTCGTGCTTTGTTTTTTACTGGCGATATTGGTCAGGAAATTAGCGAAGAATTATTTAATGCTGTTGCGGCAGTTTTGGCCTTTATCTTTAGATTGGCCAATGGAGAAGACGTGGCTGCACCAGAAATTGAAATTCCGGAAAACCTAAAGTTCACTGAGACAGGAGCCCTTCACAATGCCTAGGATCACGTATAAAAAGTCAATCAGCATGGGAGAAGCCATAAGTTCTTTATGCTTCTTTTTTGTTGGAGTTATTTGGCTTTCCCACGGAGTAGACTTTTTTGAAACTGGAAATTTATGGCGAGCGTTTGGTTTATTTTTGTGTGCAATCATCAGTTTTGCTGCATGCCTGCGCTTTGTTATACAAAACTTCGTGTTCAACTTAATGGTTACGATTGATGCCAAAAGACAAAAAAATCAACGTAACGTGCAATGAGTGCAAATTTTTCTACATTACCCATGAAACACGAAATCCGTGGGGGTGTAGGCATTTTGGATTTAAATCTGCAATAATACCAGCTCAGGCCGTTTTCCGAACAAGTGGCACGAATTGTGCTTATAAAATACCAAAGAGTACGGCAAAAAACAAAAGAGGACTTTAGCTGATGACAGGTGATCGTTCTGCGACAACGGCTGATGTTGAAAAGAGCATTCAAATCGCTTTGGATGCAGCCGATGCGGCCATGGATGTTACGTCGGAATACGCTAAGGTTGCGCAACAAATTAAAAAATCCACACTTAAACTTTCAGGAATAGAAAAGCTTGGCAGAACCAGTATGATTATAGGGTTTGTCGCCAGTTTAGGTGCTGTCGCGCTTTCAATAGTAATATTCATGCAAGCTTCATCGCAATTGAAGCTTTTAACTGCGACAAACACAGAGCTTTTGACTGTCTTTGTGGAAAATGTGGATAATCTAAACGTTAGTATTAACAAGTTAGAGCCTGCATTGACAGAGCTTTCTCAATTAAGAAATTCTGTAGAAACCTCTAACGCGGCCCTGGTTTCTATAAGCGAAAAGTCCGATGTCCTATCTGTCGAAATCGCCACAGCAATTGCTGAAATGAACACTTTAAAACCAATGTTAGATGCAAGCATTTTGGACATGTATGAGAAGACATCCATCATGAACTCTGAATTGACCCTTTCATTTGCAGAGATGACAAATGAAGAATTCAAGGCGCAGAATATGATCATGGGGAACTTCACAAAGTCTGTTATTTCCGCGCTCCAAACCATTTCCGATACTTCTTCTGATATCAAAGATCAGCGCGAAGCACTTCAATCCCTTCAGGATGTCAATGCAGAACTTTCCGCTCGGATTTCTAATCTTGATAAGAGTTTAGCTGCAGCGAAGCGTAGCGCTGCTCAGGCAAAAGCCAGAGCGAATGCGAATGCAAAAGCTGCTCAAGATAAATCAGAAGATGTTATCAAGTTTCCATAGCCCTGAATTTCTAGAGAAGCGTGAAGTGTAATGGATGTACTAGACCAAGAACCCTCTAGCCCTAAAGCTCTTAGTTTAAAGAGTTTTAGAGGGGGATATGCTAAAAACCTAGGATTGCAACTCGGAGACCGCATCGTTGGATTGGATGGAGATGAATTTTTTGGTTCTGCATCGGATATAAATGAACGGTTTGATGTTGATGAAGAAGAATACGCCCGCGCTACGATCCAAGCGGTTTTAACGGTCAGCAGAGAAGGTCGTATTTTCAATGTGATCATCGATCAACCACTTTTGGTTACCTTTGAAGAAAAAGATGCGGTAGAAGTGATTAATCCAACTAGGTTTGAAGAGCTTTTGCAAAACGCCAAAAGTGATGGCCTGTATCAATATATGATCTTCTACGATATTAAGAAGAATGCTGAATTGGTTCTTAGAACTAAATCCCTACTCGCAATGATAATGCCGCCGTTTTGGTTTTTGAACCAACGGGTCTGGGAAGCCGCGATCGCAAGCCTTCTTGCCTTAGTAGCGACCCTCGCAGTCCATTGGCTATTAGCAATGATTTATTTTGTAGTTTTGTGCCTATATGTTGGTAGAGAGCATATGAACTTGGCAATCAGTTTTATGAGTTATCGTCGTTTTATATATCTACAGACAATTGCAGCTGAAACAGAATTGCAAGCGCAGAGAGTAGCTCTGAGCATAGATGAAGAGCTGTTTTTTCAAAGGCCTGTTCAAGGCTTAGAACAAATTAGACCTAAAAAAAGAAAGAAAAACCAATCAAAGGCGTGAGACTTTGCTGAGGTTTATAGTTAATAAACAAACTGGCTTAAATTCAACACAACCAACAACTGAACCACAGATTAATGTTCCATTAATTCGCTGAGTTTATGGGCTCGCTTGCGTTGCGACGTCGATTTTATGTTTTCTAATTCTCTGTATTTAGCTACTGTACGCCTTGCGACTTGGTAACCTTCATCGCTTAAGGCACTGGATATTTTTGCATCGCTGGTTGGCTTCAATGGGTTTTCGCGAGCAATTATATCTTTTATTTTGGTTCTAATCGCACGTGCAGAGACACCTTCATCGTTCTCTTTCGCTTGCAGCCCACTGCTAAAAAACATTTTAAGAGGAAATGTCCCACGCGGTGTTTGAATTAATACCGAAGCTGTAGAGCGGCTTACTGTGCTTTCATGTATTCCTAAAGCTTCTGCGACAATACGTAGTTGAAGTGGGCGCAAGCCCTCAACACCTTGATCAAAGAAATTTATTTGATGCTTTAGAATATAGGAAGCCACCGTTTGCAACGTTTGGTTTCTTTGCGCTATTGCTCTTTTCAACCAATGACCTGTTGCAACTGAATTCTTCACAAATTCTACGGATTTATTTTCGTTTGAAGGCTTTTTCCCAACCTCTTCTGCATAGTCCAAATTGATACGAACACTCGGCAAAGAAGCTCTGTTTAACGAGATTTCAATCTCGTTCGCTTTACGCTTCACAATTAAGTCAGGTTCTCGAGTGGTCCCGACTGTATCATGACTAAAACTCGCACCAGGCTTTGGGTTGTATTGGCGGATTCTGATGGCTCTTTGCTTCATGTCTTCAACAGAGCACTGTGCAGTTGTGCAAAGTTCTTTGAGCTCACCTTTTGCTAAAAGTTCAAGATTTTCTAACAAGATTTGCATAATGTCATCATATTCCCTGCGATCTTTGGCCTGAAGTGCCAAGCATTCAGAAAGTGAACGTGAAAAAATTCCAGTTGGCTCTAGGGATTGCAAACTCTCAATGACAGCCTCGATCGCGTCTATTGAGACTGATAATTGTTCGCTGACTTGATCGGTATCGCACTGTAGATATCCTGCAGGGGTAAGATCAACCAACAACCGATACGCGATAGATTGATCTGTCTCGCTGAGTTTTTTCAACCTAATTTGCTTGCAGATATGCTCAATGAGCGTTTCTGGCCTTTCGCCCAACAAAGTATCAAGGAAAGCTCCTGAGATCCCCGAGCTGTTTGAACTCTGAGGGAAATCTAAATCAATCTTGCGCTTGTTTTCCGAATTTGCCGATTTCACCTCTATAAATGGATTACTTTCTGCTAATTCTTCCAGATGCTTTTCCAGCTCTAAGTTGTTCATTTGAAGAATACTTATAGCATGCTGAAGCTGTGGCGTTATTACCAAGCTCTGCTTTTGAACCTGTTGGGTCCCGATATTCAGACTAAGCATCGACATATATATAAGAAAGCAATTTTCGTGCCACTTTTGAAGTTTAACGGGGGCTTTGATAACTATATATTAAAAAGTACTCTCAGACAAAAGAAAAAAGTTTACAACTTATTGATTATCATTAGTTAATTCGGAAATAATCAAGTGTTAGCTTTAGAATAGAAAAAAATCCAAATATGGCTATAAACGCGATCGCGATTGCTTCAATACTGAATTTACCCATAAAACTCAAAAGATCTTGATTAATTATAGCCATTAATGCAATTGCCAAAACAGCCATCAGAAATAATCTAAGTGACATGCAAACTCGGCATGGAGGTTTTTTTTCCTGATTTAGCATCGCGCCTTCCACTTCCCTTCAACTATTTAAATAATCATAAATTCCAGATTTATTGATTAGTATTCTAATTCAATTTCAATTCGGCGATTTTGCTCACGGCCTTGATTAGATGAATTGGACGCAATCGGCTTTGTTTCACCATAGCTCACAGCTTGCAAACGACCAGGGGCTACTCGCCCAGATTGCTCAACCGCTTGGACAACGCTCGCTGCCCGTGCAGCTGCAAGGTCCCAATTATCTCTATAAAGGGCACCAAATGTAATTGGAACATCATCCGTATGACCAGAAACGGTAATGGAATTATCTGCTCCATCACTCACTTGTGCAATTTTATCAATAATTCCTTGAGCTTGAGCTGTAAGGTTCGCAGACCCAGATGGAAATGCGCCCCCGGTCCCAACAGTTACAAACACTTTATTGTCGCGCGTCTCGACGTTTACAGCCCCCATGTCAATCTGTTCTTGAAGCTTAACTTTAAGCTCATCAGATGCGCTTTGTGCCTTTTGCTTAGCTTGTGCCGTTTCGGTAAAGCCAGTTTCTTTGTCTCGGCCGCCAAGTTTTTTCAATTCGTTTTCTAATTCAGAAACAAATTCAATGAGCTCATTCAATTGTTGGTCTAAACCTCCGTACAATATTTCTTGCTCTGACTTGCCCGTCGCTAAACCAGCTAACTGAACTGCTTGGCCTACCTTTTTGAACTTTTCTTTCATCTCTTGCGGAGATGCATTTTCTGCTTTTAGGTCAACAACGACTTTATCTTCCAAAGTAGAGACAGCTATGTCTACCGCGTTTGAGATCTGCTCAATTGCTTCAGCTAGTTTTTCCGCATCAGACTTAGCGTCACCGTCACCTTTACCATCTTTGTTTTCACCTCCAAGACCTTCTTGTAGCTTTTCGCCTTCTCCTAATTGGTCTGACCCCTCACTATCATCATTGTCACTTGGAATTTTGACATCAGGCTGCTCAAGCTCAGTTGTTTGTTGGGTCATATCCTCTGTGACTGAGGGGGCTGGTGATGGGCTAAAGTTCATCTCGAGAACAGTCGTCCCTTCTGGCTGCTCAACAACGGGGATTAGGCGTTGCACACCAAAAGAATCTTTTAAAGAGCCAGAAATTTGTTTGAATTTTGGAACATTCATTTCCGCAAATGACAAAATCATAACAAAGAACGCCATCAAAAGCGTTGCCATATCTGCAAATGTGGCCATCCATGCCGGCGCGCCAGCCGGCGGGCATTTCGGACACTCTTCTTCCTGTTCTTCTTCTTCGATGATGTCTTCTGCCATTAGATCAAGCCGCTGCTAGAGTTTCTTGTTGCTTAGCTGGCAAATTAGAGGCCAGGACGTCTTGGATATTGCGCGGTGATTCACCGCGAGCGATATTGCGCAGACCTTCTACAACCAAGTTACGATAGTTAATTTCATAGGATGTATAGCCTTCCAACTTGGTTTTGATTGGGCCAAAGAAAACATTCGCAAAAAATGCGCCGTATAAAGTGGTCAACAAGGCAACAGCCATTGCCGGACCAATGGCTTTAGGGTCGCTCATATTTCCAAGCATCACAACCAAACCAATAAGTGTACCAATCATTCCCATAGCGGGCGCAATATCTACCCAAGCGCCTAATACCCCATGGATTTGCTCGTGGCGAATTTTCATTGCTGCAATTTCCGCATTAAGTTGTTTCACTAGCTTCGGCTCATCAGCCCCATCAACAAGTAGTTGGAGGCCTTTTTCAAAGAACTTATCAGTGCATTCTTGACCCTCAAGCGCCATCATACCGTCTTTACGTGCGATTGCTGAAAGCTCGACCATCCGCATAATCATCACATCTAGTTTTTTAACGGGAGGAAGGAAACATTTTGCGATGGCGCCAAACTGGCTAAGAAAAACTGGAAGTGGTGCGGTCCACATAACAGCGAAAAATGTACCACCTATAACGATGAGAGTTGATGGAACATCAATAAAAGGTCCAAGACTTCCTGCTGAGGAAATCATTGTGCCTGCGATCATGCCCAACGCGCCGAGCATGCCAATCAAAGAAGCTAAATCCATTGTTTGCACTCTACTTGTTTTTCCAAAAGGGTTGCAAAAGTAGTGCCATATTGAAAAGATTGGCAAACAAGCGAACAAAAATAATGAGATTAGCTGAATAATGAAGTTAAATTTCTTGGTAATTCTAATATTTCTGGTGCTTCAATCTACAACTGTGAGCGCTGACGCTTTAAGGCTGCAACGTGATGGCCCTATTGCAAGAGATTACATGAATAAACTTGAATGGATGCGATGTAGCATTGGGCAAGTTTGGGAAGATGAAACATGCATCGGTGAAGTTAAGATGCTATCTGTGGCCGAAGCAGAAGAAGTCATAAAAAGAATTGAGGGTCAAATGGGTGGTGGCTGGAGATTACCCACGACCAAAGAACTTCGCAGTTTAATCGCAGATGTAGAGATTCCTCCCAAAATTGATAGCAAAACCTTTCCTTTAACCTACGCAGGATCATACTGGTCAGGTGAACAGAGCTTTTATTCTACACAATATCAATGGACTGTAAATTTTTATACAGGCTATTTGTACAACCGGTTTTTTCTTTACCAAAAGAACGCGGTGCGCTTGGTGCGGGAATATACAAAGAAGTAGAAAATTATTTTGCCGCAAACATAAAAGTTGGCTAAATACGTCAGCTGAGCCTGTAAAATTTGCAGACAGCCAATCCTAATGGGTATAGTTTTCCCAAATGGGGCCGCCACATACCCCACCGAACTACTGAACGAAACCTTTAAATCCGATACTTTGAAACGAATATCGAGGGTATCTTGTCGTTAGAACGAGAACTCCGAGGCTTAAAAAGGTGGGTTTACAGAGGTCTACGATGTCTTTTGTGGATAATTTATCACGCTTGATTGTTGGCGGTTCTGAGCCTATGGTCGCGCTAAAAAAGTCGGTAATTGATGTTGCCGAACATAATATTCCAGTGCTTATCACAGGGCCAAGCGGTTCAGGAAAAGAAGTAGTCGCGCAAGCTCTTGCGGAATTTTCCGGGCGTTCAGGACGGCTAATATCCGTCAATTGCGCTTCAATTCCACATAGCCTTTTGGAAGCCGAGTTATTTGGCTACGAAAAAGGAGCCTTTACCGGAGCGGTGAAATCTCACAAGGGCAAATTTGAACAAGCGCACAATGGCACTCTTTTTCTCGACGAAATAGGTGATATGCCTCTCGACTTACAGTCAAAGTTATTGCGAGCTTTGGAAACCAAATGCTTTACGCCGGTCGGCTCATCTAGGGAAGTTGCAGTAGATTTCCGTTTGGTATGCGCCACACACAAAAATCTTTACAGGCAGGTTGTTCTTAAAAATTTCCGATCTGATCTTTTCTTTCGCATAAGTGCCTTTCCAATACGGGTGCCAGCACTTAAAGATCGCTCTGAAGATATTGAAAAGCTAGCGCACCATCTTGCACAGCAATTAACTTCTATACATGTCGAGACGGCGGACTTTGAGATAGAAACGGAAGCGCTGTGGCTGTTAAAGACCTTTTCTTGGCCAGGCAATGTTAGACAATTGAGAAATGTCCTTGAGTGTTTGATTATCCGTTCCGCTGGCAAAAAAATAACTGCTCCGGAAGTTCATCAAGTTCTCAGAGAGCAAAACCGTCAAAACATGCACAATGGTGATGACGGCCTTCAAAAGGCAGAAGTTTTTTTAGAAGATAAATTGAATTCTCCGGTTGATACGATAAACGACTATAGAGCATTTTTTGTATCCAATGGAAAATTGATGATCGCAGAACACCTTAAGTCCGTTGAGCGTGAGGTGGTGACTGCTGCTCTTGTAGCAGCAGAAGATGATATTGATATCGCAGCTAGAATGTTGCACCTATCAGTTGCCGAGTTGGTTGAAAAAAAGCAAGACTTGGGTATTCGAACTAAGCCGTCTTGAATCCAAAAATTCTAATCAAACCATTCCTTGGCTCGGTCAAGTTTTATCAATTGAGGAAATAGAGTGTTGAACTTCATTTAGGGATTGCATAGTACGTCAGCTATTAGACACCCAACTAAAATTAGGTTTTTAGCTTTCTTCATCATTCAAAAATTCAAAAGAAAGAAGTCAAAGTGACAGAAAACAAATTGCGTTCTGATGATGAAATAGACCTGCTGGAACTTTTTATGGCTCTTTGGAGAGGCAAGTGGTTAATCTCTACCTTCGTCACAATCTGCTTTGTTATTGCACTTGGGTATACTCAACTATCACCGAGAGAGTATAGTATTAAGGCGCCTTACTCAGTACATTATGAATTTGACAAAGGAATGGTTGAGCGAATTCTATTTTCGTCTCTGGGTTCAGATTGGGTCAAAGAGAGCAACGTGGAACTCGGGGAGTATGTTACCTTTAAAACCGCAAGTAGAAACCCTTTGGATATAGAAGTGTATGAACAAATATTTGATACAATAGGGAAAAGTTTAAATGAGGTAATTCTG
Source organism: Rhodobacteraceae bacterium Araon29 (assembly GCA_039640505.1). Lineage (NCBI taxonomy): Bacteria > Pseudomonadati > Pseudomonadota > Alphaproteobacteria > Rhodobacterales > Paracoccaceae > Rhodobacteraceae bacterium Araon29. The sequence goes on from CP046865.1 coordinate 3,283,413, forward strand.
GCACAACATAAGTTAGATTTTGAAATAATTCAGGAGTTTGACGAACCTCTTCTAAATACCAATAGCTCTGCAGAGAAACTCTTGGAGGCCCGTCGAATAATTTTCCAAATTGAAAATGCCGGTACGCTTGCAGTTTCTTTTAAAAACCCGAACCTTTATTTGGTACGACCACAGACAAAACTTATCCTTGCCTTATCTATAGTTCTTGGCGGATTTCTTGGAGCGGCAACTGTTCTGGCACGTAACGCTGTTAAATCTCGTAAACCACTTGGAATATAATTGGAAAAAGAGCAAAAAGAGCTGCTGCAAGTAAGCACAGGCAGGAGTGGAAAGTTCTTCTATCAGCGCTTGAGTTGAATACTAACAGAAAAAGTCTGAACAGAGCTTGAGCTTCCTATAGATGAAAACCGGTTTTTCATACCAACCAAAAAGCGCGTACATTCATCTTCGTAAATTGCAGATGCCTCGAATGTATCTCGCTGACCATCCAAATAACCCTGTTTACCAGAAATTTTCCAATCCCCTATTGCAGTGGAAAGGCTAAATTCACTTGAGACTTGATGATCACTCAGGCGGTCATAATTTGTGCCGGCACTTGCCAACCAATTTTCCCCAAAAGAAAAATTAAATCCAAGGTTCGATTGCGCGTTCACCATTTCGCCTTTTGATGTAAATAGACCTTTCGAGCTAAAACTCATCAGTTCTGGTGTGGAAAACTCTCCACCTAAAACATACGCGATACTCGCATCTTGAAAACCACTATCGGACGCCAATCTTTCTACTGGATTCGTCACAATCGGCGCGCCAGCAGATAATTTTATGGTATAGCCGTTTTTCCAATATGCTGCATAATTTAGACCTAGGCTTGCTCCAAACCCCTCCCAGTCTTCGGAGAACCCACTTAAGGTTGAGGGCTTATGCAGTTCACCAATATTCACTGTGCTATTAGAGCGAAACGGTTCAAACGCTTCATCCGTTGTTTGATTGCCATAGCTCAATGCGAGTATCGGTTCGAAGGTTTGTGACAGATGGGCTCGTGAACTGGTAAAAGGCAATTTAGCAAATAGGCCCACCTTGTTCCTAATTTGAGATTGTGGATTGTCAGATCTTTCATTGTCAGGGTCAAGTGAAGCGCTGATTTTAGTTTCGGCTAGGGTTGAAATTTGCAACCTTTTACCGATCTGCTGAGCATAATTATGGCTCAATTTTGCCGTGACTTCAGTTGTGAAGGGCGTTACTTGCTCGTCCCTGCTTTTCGAAGAACCTGTCGTGAAACCTATGAACCCCAAAACTTGTCCGGGCAAAAGCTTTTGATCAATGGATCTAGAGTAATCAACAGATATAGTAACGTCTGTTTCCATAGTATTATCAAAAAAATCATTACGTACCAATTCGGCAGATTGTTTTAAATTTCCCTTACCATCAGATTCTTCTTTCTTCAGTTTGATGCGTGTTTCAAATTTGTCCTCCGAGAAATATCCATAGTCACCCAAGTAGCCATCATCCGAAACCTTACCCGACTGAAAATTGAAATGATATCCACTAGCCGAAACAAACGAACCAGCAGCTTTTATGAAATAGCGTAGCTTATTTGGCCGAATTGTATCTTTTGAAAAAGAGCCGCTTACCGTTAGGTTTCCATTTTCAAAAGCCTGCCGGTAACGATACTCCAGTGTATTCGTCTCAGTCGACAAAAGAGGCGTAAACAAAAGGTCTTTATCGTCTCCAATAGGAACAAAATATGGTATCCGCACACCTGTACCAAGTTTTGATGAAGCCTCAAGAGATGGCATTAAAAAACCTCTTGCTCGGCTTATTCTTGGGTCGGGCAATCGCAGATATGGGGTAAAGGCAACTGGCACGCCTTTCACCTTTAAAACGACATTTTTATACATTATTTCACTACGATCAGCGTTACGTTCTGCGCTACGTGCAGAAAAATGCCAAACAGGTTGCTTGCCCTCGCATTCTTTGCATGTTGTCACCCGCCAGATATTATTAGCTCGGTCTACTTCGCCGCCGTCCATAAATACTTCGTTTGCAGAGATTTTTAACTTTTCATCAACCAGAATATTTGCGGCCTGAATAAGTCCAGCACGCATTTCAAGACCAAGTTGCCCTTGGTCACCTAAAATCTTAGTGTTTTGACCCTCAAGGAAAATAGTTACATTTTCAACAAAGATTTCCTCTGTCTTATCATCAAAAATTAGTTTGCTGGCCTTTAATAGTTGGTTGCCCCGCTGGGCTTCGACATTGCCTTCGGCAATCAAGATACTATCCTCGGTCAAGGTTATCTTGTCAGCAAGCAAGGTCAATGAATTATCTATAGCCACCGATTGAGACGATGCAGCATTCGCTAGAACCACAAGAAATATAAAGAGATGATGTAGTTTAGGCATTAAGTTGGATGCCCTTGGTTGGACTTCGATTAGCCAGAAGACTATAGGCATCTAAAGCTCAGTTTTGCAATGAGTTAAGGCATGAATTCTTATCCAAAACGTCAAACGAATTATACTTTACTTTGAAACTTTTTAATTAGCGATAACTATATCTATAATTCGACTAGGTCTTTCAATCGCCTAGCTATTTCATTGTCCCCTTCAACCAGTAGGTGGCAGTCAACCTTATGGCCTGGTTTCAAAGTTCCAAGGCTCGGCTCTTTTTGTAGGCATCTGTTTTCGACCAATGGGCACCGGTTCGCGAATCGTCACCCAACCGACCTAGATGGAGGGTCTGGTGGATTTCCTGGGATCAAAATACAATGCGTTTTTTACGCCTTTTTTTTCAACCGTGGGAACGGCGGACAGAAAACCATGTAAGGATATTGCGGATTGGTAAATAAGCTATTTTGGTCAGCATATTCAACAATTTCCCCATGTACATTACGGCAATTCGATCGCACTTACGCTGGACCACACCAAGATCATGGCTGATAAACAAAAAGGTCAATCCAAACTCGGTTTGAAGACTGTGCAACAAGTGCAAAATTTGGGCTGGGACGGCGATGTCTAAGGCGGAAACAGGCTCGTCGCATATGATCGAGTTCGGTTGTGTCGATAGTGCACAGAATATCCAAAAGCTGTCTATGTCTGGCGCAAAACTAGGCCGGACATAGCCTTGAATTTTCTTTCACATGCCATATTGGTTGCTCTGTGAGCTATTCTTAGACTAATAACCACTGTCAGTCGTGAGAATGAAATGCCCTTCTGAGATTTCTTCATAGACCGAAGGTTCTGCCTCGTAGTCTAGGCCGTGTATAGGTGATGCCAAGGGCTTGAAATTTAGCTCTTTTTCTGATTTACGCTGTCGTGGATCAGCAATGGGGACGGCTTTTAGCAAAGCTTTAGTATAGGCATGTTGCGGGTTTTCAAATATCTTTGAACGTGGGCCAAATTCAACAATACGGCCTAAATACATTACGCCTACATCATGACTTACGCGCTCAACTACGGCCATATCATGACTTATAAACAAAAAAGACAACCCAAGTTCAGATTGCAGTTCTAGCATCAGATTAAGCACTTGAGCTTGAACAGAAACATCTAGGGCGCTAACCGCTTCATCTGCTATAATCAGCTTGGGGTTAAGTGCTAGAGCACGGGCAATAGCGACACGTTGTCTTTGCCCACCTGACAATTCATGTGGATACCGGCGTAGAAAACTGCGCGGCAATTCAACCCTATCAAACAGCATTTCAACACGCCTATCAAGTGCATCACCCGAATGCGTGTTATAATTGCGCATTGGGTCGGCCACTTGATCTTTTAACACCATTTGAGGATTAAGCGAGGCAAATGGATCTTGAAAAACCATTTGCATGTTTAATCTGGCTTCTCGCAATTGAGGTGGAGACATAGCGACAATATCTTGACCATCGATAGTCACATGGCCTGATAGCGGTTCGACCAGTCTTAGCAAAGAGCGTCCAACTGTAGATTTACCACAACCAGATTCACCAACCAAAGACAAAGTCTTGCCCTTCATTAATTTAAACGAAACATCTTCTACAGCATGTACATTTGCGACAGTGCGTCTAAGAAACCCACTCTTTACTGCAAATCGCGTCGTGAGATTTTTGACCAAAAGCAATGGTTCGTTACTGCCTGTAAGTGGCTTAAATTTGGTATTTTCATCACCCATCAAACGCATTGGCTCAGGCAAAAGTTTACCTTTCATTTCTCCAAGCTTGGGAACCGCCGCCAAAAGGGATTTCGTATAGTCATGCTTTGGGTTTTCAAATATCTCTTCGACTGTCCCTTCTTCGACCTTTTTACCCTGATGCATTACAACAACCCTATCGGCCATTTGTGCTACAACGGACATGTCATGGGTGATAAACATAACAGCAGTGCCTGTTTCTCGCTTTAGACGGTCAATCAATGCCAGAATTTCTGCCTGTATTGTGACATCCAAGGCTGTTGTGGGTTCATCGGCGATAAGCAACCTAGGTTCACAAGCCAAAGCCATTGCGATAACAACACGCTGTCTCATCCCACCTGAAAGTTCATGAGGGTATTGATTCAGTCTGCGTTCAGGTTCCGGAATGCGTACTAGATAAAGTAATTCAAGCGCCCGCTTAGTAGCTTCTGCTTTGCCAAGTGCTTTGTGGGTACGTAGGCCCTCAGTCAATTGTTGTGCGACGGTAAAAAGCGGGTTCAATGCTGTCATCGGCTCTTGAAAGATCATTCCGATTTCATTGCCTCGGATCGTGCGCATTAGGGATTGATCAGATTTGGTTATATCCAATGTTTCCCCTGATTTGCGTGTAAATTTTAAGGTGCCATCTGTTAATTTCCCACCTCCAAACTCCACAAGTCGCATCATTGATAAAGAAGAGACCGATTTACCAGATCCGGATTCTCCTACTATGCAAACGGTTTCTCTTGGCATTATCTCAAAAGAAACATCTTCAACCCCAACCACAGTGCCGGTTTTGGTTTGAAATTCGACACGCAGGTTTTCAAAGCTCGCAATAGGCTTAGTCATATCTTCTTGCAATTTTTGCATCCTCATTAACCACTCTCATATTAATTGAGATGCAGCGACCTTGCATGGTCATGGTCCGAGAAGAGTTTTCTAACATAGGCAATCTTAATCCCTCATCTCTGCCGCAATTTAGGGTTCAACGCATCGTTTAGTCCATCTCCTACCAGCGAGATACATAAAACAGTTACGAAGATTGCAATACCTGGAATTGTGACGGTGTAGCTGGCATCTAGGATATATTGTCGATTGGATCCTATCACTTGTCCCCAGCTTACAACATTCGGGTCTGTTAAGCCTAAAAAGCTAAGCCCTGCCTCGAAGAGGATAGCCGAACCTACCATTAATGCAGCTTGCACGATGATAGGCGGTAACGCGTTCGGCAGAATCACTTTGAAAATAAGCTTGGCGTCAGTTGATCCAGAGGCGCGGCTTGCCATGACATATTCTAATTCGCGTATGCGTAGATATTCCGAACGGGTTATTCTGGCAACTGCGGTCCAACTTACAACTCCGATTGAAAACGTTATCATCATGAGGGACGACCCAAAGAGGGCGACAATAACCATAGAAAAGAGTAATGTAGGGAGAACCTGAAAAAACTCGGTTATTCGCATCAAGACTTCTTCAACCCAGCCCCGATAAAATCCGGCAACTGCCCCGATAGAGACACCGATGAAGACCGAAACAAAAGCAGCCGAAAGGCCAATTAAAATTGATACACGGGCACCATGTATTATTGCTGCTAAAAGGTCTCGGCCCAAGTAATCCGTACCAAGAATAAAACCATCCACCCCCGGTGGAGAAAAAGGAGACCACACCATTTCGAAGGGATCTATAGGATATAACATTGGTCCGAAAATAGCGCCAAGAACAATTAAAGACAGAAGAACAAGCGCCGTCATTGCAGCATGATTTTGGCGAAACATCTGCCAAGCTTCGATGAATGGGTGCCTTGCTGCGATCATATCTTGTGTGATCTGTTGGTTTGCATCACTCATCACTTTGCTCCAATCCGAGGATCTATTAGGCGCAAAATCAAATCAGTGAGAAGGTTCCCCACGATAACAACAAGTGCTGAAAAGAAAAGAATACCCAAAATTGTTGGGGTATCTCTAGCGATAATAGATTGGAAAGCGAGGGTGCCGAGCCCTGGCCAGCTAAAAACAGCCTCTACTAGGACAGCGCCTGAAATAACGGCCGAAAACTGAAGTCCAGCCAGAGTTATCACGGGTGAAAGCGAGTTCTTGAGAGCATGTTTGTAAACGACATCGCGATCATACAGGCCCTTTGCTTTCGCCGTTCTAATGTAATCTGAACCAAGTACTTCGAGCATTGTTGCACGACACAATCGCGAGTAAAGGGCCAGAAAAATGGAACCCAGCGTGATTACTGGCAACACAAGATGGCGCGCCACATCAACGAAATGAACCCAAAAATTGCCTGATATGGTTACATCCCTCATTCCAGCAACTGGAAACCATTGCACATTTAAGGAAAACCCGATCAAGAGCAATATACCCGTCCAAAAAACGGGGGCCGAATAACCAAACAAGGCTAGTAGCGTCACAAAGTGACTGGTTAGTCCATTGGGACGTCTTGCAGAGATAACTCCAAGCAACACACCTACAATAAGAGCAAGAGCTTGAGCCGTAAAAACTAATAAAAGCGTTGCAGGTAGCCTTTGTAAAATAAGCTCTGTTACAGGCTTGTTGTAAAAATATGAAAATCCAAGATCAAAGGTTAAAACATTCCCGATGTAACTTCCAAGCTGGACTAAAAACGGTCGATCAAGTCCGTAGTCGGCTCGAATTTGATCCAGAATTTCTTTGTCCGCACCACCCATGGATTGGCTTATAGTGTCGGCGACATCCCCAGGTGCCATATGCATCATAGAAAAATTCAACACCAAAACAGCAGCTAGTAAGATGACCCCGTAAAAAACGCGCACCAACATATTTTGCAAAATCATCATGAATTGACTTCTTTAGGAATGGGTTGCGAGGCAGGTTCGCTGCCTCGCAAATTCGCATTAGTCTTTGAGATAGGTCATATCAATTGGTGTCGATGTGCCCCAAATTCCCAAAGGCGGGTTGCCGACTTTGTCATTATAGACAGTGTGATATGGCAAGGTATTGGTATGATAAACAGGTAGTTCTTCAGCAATGATTTGCTGGAACTCCGCATAGAGAGCTTTGCGTTTTGCTCCGTCTTTCTCCACTGCTGCCATGGCCAGAAGTTCATCTACCCTTGCATTGGAATACCCTTGAGTGTTCGACCACACGCCTTTGCCAATATTGTCAGAGACATAGGTGCGATGCACCCCAATGACAGGGTCCCCCCAGTTAAAGACTGTATCCCATGACAGGTCAAAGTCCATTTCACCCATCCGCTTGGCCCATGTTGGGAAATCAGCAGAGGCGCGAACCTGAACATCAATGCCAACCTTCTTCAAAGCGGCTTTGACGTATTCAACTTGCGGTTTGACACCGGGCCAGCCAAAATCAATGGTTAAGCTAAAGCGCGAAGCGCCATTCATTGGATATCCGGCTTCGTCTAAAAGCGCATTGGCTTTGTCGATATCTAGATCATAGTTCGCAACATCACCGTCGTAAAACGGGCTATCGGGGTGTATACCCGTCCGCGAATCGTTTGCTGTGCCCTGCATCAGCGCTTTGTGGATGAAGTTTTTGTCCACAGCATGGGCAATGGCTTTGCGCACACGCACGTCGGCCAAAGGTCCGCGCTGGGTGTTCATGGCCAACCAGTCAAGCGGTCCGATTGCACCATAGCCCTCTGGCGTTACCGTCAGACTATCAACGCCTTTCAACCGGTTGATGATCCTTGGCAGAGACTCAAATGCGCCCATATGCAATTCGCCGTTTTCATAGGCAATCGCCCGCGCCGCAGGATCTGTGATGATGCGCATAACAATCTTATCAAGGTAGGGCCGTCCCTCTATAAAGAAGTCGTCAAAACGCTCGAGGATCACATGCTCGCCGTTTTTGAACTCAGAAAGTTTAAATGGACCAGAACCAACCACATTTTCATTATTGCGGGCATGGGTTTTGACCGATGTGATTTCACCATCTCCGTAAATGTGTTTTGGGATGATCGACATCAACTGTCCTGACATGGCCAACATCAAGGCAGGGTGCGGTCTGCCAAGGTTCAAAACAGCAGTATGCGCATCTGGTGTGGACACGCTGTCCACCGGCGCAAACATGGACTTAAAGGGATGGTTTGCTTTGATCACTTCGACCGAAAATGCGACATCTTCTGACGTGATCGGCGTGCCATCGTGGAACTTGGCGTTTTTCACAAGGTTCAACGTCACCGTTAAACCATCATCCGAAACATTCCAGCTTTCTGCCAAGTAGGGCTGAGGGTCCCAATTTTCGTCATACCGCAATGGAGACGCAAAAAGCTGGGCACCGGGAAATCCGGTAACGATGCCTGATTGCACAGCTGAATTTAGGTTTCTGACATTGGAACCCAAAACAGTGATAAGTGTTCCGCCTTTTTTAGGCTCATCGGCCACTGCACCTGTTGCAAGCATTGAAGCTAGTGCCGTCGCCGTAACTAAGCCCTTGAATATGTAATTCACAGTATGTTCCCCCTAGTTGTTGTTTGAAGTTTTTAATACCTATGAAGAAGGCTAGACCACGAGATTTCCATTACAAAACAGTTTTAATATGATTGATTGAAACATTTTTTAGTGGAAACGCCTTAGTTCGAAATAACTAAGTCGGCAAAAATGCCATTATTTTGCAGTTCAAGGCATTTTTCTATAAAAGCTTTGACCATTCGTGGTTGCCGTACGCCAGACAATGTTGCAATGCCAAAATTAGGCACCGTCAAAGCATCGCGAATTGGCATCACGCGAAAAAGTGTATCATCTTTTTGATAGTCAGGCGGGCATATATTTAGGATAGAAAATCCATATCCCCCAGCCACCAAAGCTCGGATGATTTCGGCAGACCGGCTGGAATGAACTAGGTTTGGTTCAAGACCTCTTTGATAAAAAAGCTTGGTAAAATAATCTTTGGTATAGGGTAGATCAAGCATGATCATAGGGCGTGTGCTTAAATCCGCTAGACTAACAGAAGTCTCTGCTGCCAAAGGGTCGTCTGCTGGCAAGAGGGCGTAAGGTGGTGCGTCAAATAAACTTTCAAATTCATGCCGTCCTGAGACGACATATTGGCCATAGGTAAATGCCATATCTGCCTCACCTTCATCCAGAAAAGTCAACAAAGTTTGCATGTTGCCTTCAAGCAAATTAATCTTAAGGTGTGGATGAGATTGGGTGAAGCTTTTCAAAATTGGGGGCAAAAGGGATGGTGCTGCAGTGGCATAACAAGCGATCCTCACTGAGCCAAGGGTATCTCCTTCGGCAGTCTCATGTTGGATTTCAGTGGCAAAATGATTGCTCTGATCGATGAATCTCCGAATGGAGCGCATAGTTTCGCCACCCTCTGGAGTTATCCGTACGCCCTTGGCAGGAGTGCGAATAAAAAGATCATAGCCAATCTGCATTTCCAAAGCGTCAATCGCAGCAGTAATTGACGACTGCGAAATGTTTAAATCAGCGGCCGCGCGGGCAATCGATCCTAATCGACCCGTCGCCTCAACGTACCTCAATTGCTTCAAAGTAAAGTTCAGCATTTATCATCCTCACATTTTTTATAGTTTTATGGCCAGTAAAAACTATTTTTCCCGTGAAAGAAAGCGCGGTAGATTTTAGGTGAGGACAGATTAGGAGAGCACTTGATGAGCCCCATCACCATTTATGCTGCCAAGAAAATCATTACGATGAACCCTAATCAAACCGTAGCGAGCCATGTAGCCGTACAAGAGGGCCGTATTTTAGGCGTAGGATCGCTACAAGATTTGGCTGGATGGGGCGACTATAAATTAGATCAAACATTTGCAGAAAAAATTTTGTTGCCAGGATTTGTTGAAGGCCATGCCCATACCATGGAGGGCACATTGTGGCGCTATGTGTATTGCGGCTATTTCGATCGTATGGATCCAAACGGTAAGCTTTGGACGGGGGCAAATTCTATAGATGCTATGCTGACGCGCTTGAAACAGGCTGAAGCCAAAATGACCAGTGCTGAAACCCCATTATCAGGTTGGGCGCTAGACCCGATATACATGGATAACCTTCGTGTCTCTCGGCAGGATCTGGACAAAGTTTCAAAAACTCGGCCGATCGGTGTTCTGCATGCATCCGGACATATTCTGAATGTAAATACAAAAGCCTTGGAAATGGCCAAGCTTATGAAAAATGGCATAAATCATCCAAATATTCCGTTGGGTGAAGATGGCTATCCAACAGGCGAACTCTTCGGACCGGAAGGAATGGCCCCTGTGGGGCACCATGTAGGTTTTGATCGGGCTTTATCGGACAGTGATGAGCAAGGCCTGCGCGATTTCGCAAAGCTCTGTGTGCGCACCGGCGTCACTACAATCACAGATTTGGCGTCCCGCTTAGAAGAAGACTGCGTTGAGGCCATGCTTAAAGTGACCTCCGAAAATAATTATCCAGCCCGAATTGTTCCACTACAGGTGTTTTTGGGCGCCACCGCGAAAGATACCGTGGAAAAAGTTAAGCGGCTCAAAAAAATGGCAACTGACCGTTTGCGATTGGGGCGTATAAAAGCGATTGCAGATGGCTCTATCCAAGGGTTTTCAGCCCGCCTGCGCTGGCCAGGATATTACAATGGTGCCCCAAATGGGCTCTGGTACACAGCGCCTGAGCAATTGGCAGAACTTTACCGTCTGGCTCTGGCAGATGGGGTTCAAGTGCACACCCACACCAACGGCGATGAAGCAACTGAAATGGTTTTGGACGTGCTAGGCCCTGCACTGCAAGAGATTCCAAGCCCAGATCACCGCTTTACACTACAACACTGCCAATTGGCGGATACGGGCCAGTTTCGGCGGATGAAAAAGCTGGGAATGTGCGTCAACCTTTTTGCCAATCATCACTTTTTTTGGGGTGATGAACACTATCGTCTAACGGTGGGACCCGAACGGGCCATGCGCATGAATGCGTGTCGCACTGCGCTTGATCTTGGGGTGCCTATGGCGATCCACTCCGATGCTCCCGTCACACCTCTTGGCCCGCTTTTCACGGCCTGGTGCGCCATAAACCGAAAAACAGTATCAGGCCGCACGCAAGGAGAAAATGAAAAAATAACCATTGATGAAGCGCTGTATGCGATCACTCTAGGCGCAGCCTACACGCTGCACTTGGATACTGAAATTGGATCTATTGAAGTGGGCAAAAAGGCTGATTTCGCTGTTTTGGAGCAAGATCCCACAAAGGTTTCGGGCGAAGAATTCAATAGGATCAAGGTTTGGGGGACAGTTAGTGGCGGGCGGGTTTTCCCTGTTGCAGGTTTATGAGCGCTCTAGACTATCTTCCGGTCACGGTCATTGGAGGCTATTTGGGGGCAGGCAAAACCACTCTTGTTAATTATTTACTTCGGAATGCAAATGGATTGCGCTTGGCTGTTTTGGTGAATGAGTTTGGTGAGCTTGCAATAGATAGGGATCTAATAGAAGCGGAAGAAGAGGGCCTGATTTCAATATCAGGGGGCTGTGTGTGTTGTTCGTTTGGCGGCGATCTGATCGCCGCACTTCGGAATTTATCTCAAATGCAGCCAAGGCCACAGCATATATTGATTGAATCCTCAGGGGTTGCAAAACCAAGTGCAATTTTTGACAGTGTCGCACTTTTGGACGGTTTTTCAGCAGATGGAGTTGTGGTTCTCTCGGATGCTGAAACAGTCCAAGAAAATGCAAATGATAAATATATGGGTGACACCGTTTTAGCGCAAATCACCCAAGCCGATATTTTATTGCTAAATAAATGTGATCTGGTCGATCCTCAAAACATTGCCGAGACTGCCAATTGGCTGGCACGCCAAAACCCAAACGCCCGGCTTGTGAAAACCAAGCATTCGGTGGCCGCACCCGAGGTTGTTTTGGAAAGCTTTCTAGGGCGTCAAAAAATAACAGAACCGCACCATCATTTGGATCAGATGACCAGTATGAACCTGATCCCTACTACATCCTTAGATGCGATGAACCTCGCCAAAACACTGGCAGAGGGTGAATTTGGCTTGGTGAGGGCTAAAGGTTTCGTCACTGATATATCAGGTGACAAAATGTTGATTCAGATCGTTGGGCGACGTTGGGCTATCAAAGCAGCAGATCCCAAGCTTAAAGATGGTTTGGTTTGTTTGGGGATGAAAGAGCAAATGAGGCCCAGTCAGCTGAGGGCCTTGATTGCTTGAATTTTATTGGCCAAGCTAAATTTATCATCCACGTTTTAGCTGCGCATCTAGTTTGGGGATAATGTATCTTCGAAGCATGGCGAAGTTGAATGTGGTTGCACTGTTTCCGCTTACTATATTTTTAGTTAAACTAACCTGAAAATGCAGTTTTGATAAGTATGATACTGCCTCTGTGCAAGCAGCACTGCAAGCGTGCTCTTTTGTTGAAGATCTTTGGGGGCTAGTTGGCGCCCTAGGTCAAACCAGAAGTCTTCCATTGCTTAAACCCTTATATATATCCGGTAGACGCTGACGTCAGACAGGTACTCTTTTGGTCCACATTCTGATCGACACTCTAACCAAGCTACCCACGGTAGCATTATGATTAAGTTATTGTTTTCAGATGAATAACTTACAGGTACTCTACTGTATCTTACTGTAAGTGGTGCCCGGGGGCGGATTTGAACCACCGACACGAGGATTTTCAGTCCACTGCTCTACCCCTGAGCTACCCGGGCAAGGGAAAGCTATTATAAATTGGGTGATGGCCTTCTATGGCGTGCAGATCAGAGTGTCCAGAGGGATTCACCAATTTTTCTAGTTTTTGGCTTTAAGCTTAACTGTTTTGAAAAAGTTCAAGCAACCTTCCTCGTGCGGCCGGTGGGCTTTTCAAACCTAGATTCTCACACAAATGGTTTTCTATGAAGAAACCAGTCACTTGCAGGGCATCAACGATATCCAATTGTGTGGCTTCCCCATTTCCCAACATCACATCTGGCAGGGGCAATAAGCGGTCTACCCATTGCCCTGCCCCTTGCGTTGACACTGCACGCCCAGATTTTGGGGAAATATATCGTAAGTCGTTAGTTTTATTGGTGACCGCACAGCTTTGAAGGTCTAACCCATACCCCATAGTTTCAAGAAGCAAGATTTCCCACTTAAGATAAGCCAACGGCCATATATCCTGCCGATCAAGGAGATCTAAAAGTTGCTCTGTTGCAGTATAGAACTCTTCCATTATTTCTCGCTCAGGCAGCACAAATCGCAACATCGCTACCACTGCGTTAAGGCCGGATAAGGCCGCCCGATTTGCAATTGCAATTGCGCTTCTGCTCCTTAAAGGCTCAACGGTAAATGTACCTATATGATCGTGTAAACGTGCCCGCCAAGTCACTTCAAGCTGTGCTCCAGGTTGAAGAACAGGCGCAAGCTTTCTTGATGTACCGGCCCTTACCATACCAAGGTGCCGCCCGTGCAACGGCGTGAAAACTTCAATTATGGCAGAAGTTTCACCATGCTTTTTCGTCGAAAGTAATATACCATGATCGCGCCATTCCATAAAAACAAGCCTACTGTCAAAGTCCACCAATGTCAGCAGATTTGAAATCAAATAATACTCGCCTGAAAAACACTAGTCTTTCCCAAGCAAATGCTTTCCACTTGAGCTCTCTACCTCGATCACCCACAAGTCAGGGTCAAAGCTGCGCTGTTTCGCAATCAATGCATCTACATCGCTTTCAATTCCTGAAGACAGCTCGTTCCAAGAAAGATCCCCGTTTTGCAAATCATACGAGCGATGCATAAGGCGCGCTTGCCCGTCTAACGTTGCCACCTTAACCAAAACTGCTCCGGCTGTATTGTCGCCATGTGCGATCACATAAGCAGATATGTTTTGCAGCTCTAAACGTTTAATATACGCATGCACCCAAAACTCTGTGACCAGCCTCGTCATATATTTCCATCTTTGAAATTAAGGCCCATTTCTGAATAACGTTGCGCATCTTCAAGCCATTTTTCTCGGACTTTGACTTGGCAAAACAAATGCACTCTCCGTCCTAGAAACGTTTCTAATTCTTGACGTGCCGCTTTGGAAATTGCCTTAATTGTTTCGCCCTTATTCCCTAAAACAATACCTTTGTGCCCATCTCGAACAACATAGATCACCTGATCAATTCTTGCGCTACCATCCTTTCTTTCTTCCCAATTATCGGTTTCAACGGTCAGCTGATAAGGCAGTTCCTGATGTAATCTTAGCGTCAGTTTTTCGCGGGTCATTTCTGCGGCAATCATCCTAAGCGGCAAATCCGCAATTTGATCCTCAGGATAGAGCCACGGATGGACAGGAACTTTGGTTGCAAGCGATTTACGTAAATCTATAACCCCATGGCCATGTTCAGCGGAAATCATAAACGTATGCTCAAACTGGTATTGCGTATTCATTTCTTGAGTTAGGCTCAACAAAACCTCAGATTTCACTCTGTCAATTTTATTAATTGCCAAAATAACCTGCCGGTCCTGAGCAGTTTCCTTCAACTGCTGAATAATTGCCATAACGCCCTCGGTTAAACCGCGATGGGCCTCTACAAGCAAAACAACTATATCAGCATCTGCCGCCCCGCTCCAAGCAGCGGCAACCATTGCGCGATCCAGGCGGCGGCGGGGCTTAAACACACCAGGGGTATCGACAAAGACGAGTTGGGATTCCCCTTCGATGGCAACCCCTCTTATTCGGGCCCGTGTTGTTTGAACCTTATGAGTTACAATTGAGACCTTAGCCCCAACCATTTGATTCAATAGAGTCGATTTCCCGGCATTTGGTTCGCCAATGAGGGCTATAAAACCTGCTCTTTTCATTCAGTAGCACCTAAATCTTGCAGCAGCGCATTTGCGGCAGCTTGTTCAGCTTTCCGTTTGGTTCCAGCACTTGCTTGTTGCTTTTCGCCGGTTTCAAGGCACACTTCAATTTCAAAAACAGGGGCATGATCAGGGCCCTTACGAGACATAGTTTCGTAAATCGGTGGTTTTAAACCCCGAGCTTGAGCCCATTCTTGCAAAGCCGTCTTTGCATCACGGGCATCAGATTTAACAGCTTCAATATGCTGACCCCAAAGTGTGAGAATGATCTTCTCAGCTGTGCCAAGACCTCCGTCTATATAGATAGCTGCAATTATCGCTTCCATTGCATCGCCTAGCAGTGCCTCTTTACGGCGCCCACCTGAAACCATCTCAGAGCGGCCTAGTTTTAGAACCGAACCTAAATCTATTTGCTGGGCAACTTCAGCACATGTTTCTTTGCGCACAAGAGTATTAAATCTGGGTGCGAGGATTCCTTCTTTTGCCTCAATATATTTCTCGAAAAGTGCGTGCGCTATGATCAAACCAAGCACACGGTCTCCCAAAAACTCTAGCCGTTGATTATCACGACGCGTCTGTGAACTCATAGAAGAGTGGGTCACAGCTTCTGTAAGCAAACTGGGATCGTCGAACGTATAGCCCAGACGGTTTTGAAAACTGATTAGATCGGCAGAAAGCTTCACTCTATCCTCTTAAAAAACCGATCGCTGCGCCATGTCCAAAAGAAAAACATCGATCGTCCACTTGACGAAAACATGACCCGGTCTGCACGGCCAACCAGATCCTCAAACTTTACAAAGCCAACGCCTCCAGCTTTCTGACGTATGCGGCTGTCAGTTGAATTATCTCGGTTATCGCCCATGAAAAAATATTCGCCCTTTGGAACAGTAAAGACAGGCGTTGTGTCATTGGATCTTGATCCAATATTTAAAGTGTAATGCGCAACTCCATTCGGGAGAGTTTCAATGAAACGTTCCTTTTCGCATATACCACCAGTTCCAACTGCTCCATTTGCGCATCGCGGCCGATTACCAAATGATCCCTGTGGCTCCATTATTTCTTTGAAAATACCATCTGGTTTCATATCTACAGGTGTTCCATTGATATGAAGACGGCCCTCTTTCATTTGAACTTTATCACCCGAAAGTCCAATCAACCTTTTGATATAATCCCTGCCAGTAACTGGGTGACGAAAAACCACGACGTCACCCCTTTCCGGTTTACCCGCGAATAAGCGTTTATTGTCTTTCCTCAAAAATCCACAAATATCTTTCGCATCTACATTAATGCCAAATCTGGGAATAATAACACTTGGGCAGGAGGCATATGAGTATCCATAAGCCATTTTATTCACAAACAGAAAATCACCGATCAGCAGGGTTTCTTTCATTGAGCCTGATGGAATCCAGAACGGTTGAAAGAACAAGGATCTAAAAATACCTGCCAATAGCAATGCATACACAATGGTTTTAATTGTCTCTAAAATGGCATTTGGTTTTGTTTTGGCTTCAGTTGCCATCGGATTCTCCGGTATAAGATAATCGGTACATGATCATTTGACGCCCGTGTGTCAAGCCAGCGGTCTTGCCTCAATGACCACAAAAGCCTGTGCCCAAGGATGGTCATCCGTCAAAGTAACGTGAATGATAGCTTCATGGCCTTGGGGGGTCATATTCTGCAAACGCTCGGCTGCCCATCCCGAAACTTCCATTACTGGCTGCCCTGTTCTCAGGTTTTTAACAGCCATGTCTTTCCATGCGATACCCATTCGCAAGCCAGTGCCCAGGGCTTTTGAACAGGCCTCTTTTGCCGCCCAGCGCTTGGCATATGTCCCTGCTTTATCCTGTCTGCGTTCCGCTTTTTTCTGTTCAATTTCTGTAAATACTCGGTTCCGAAACCTATCTCCATGTCGGTCTAACACGCCAGCGATGCGCTCAATATTGGCAAGATCAGTTCCAACGCCAAGGATCATAGCAGATCACGTGCCTCATCCATTAAGCGGCGCATTTCAGAAATTGCTGGTTGCAACCCAAGAAAAATCGCTTCGCCAATCAAAAAATGTCCGATATTCAGCTCCATCACTTCAGGAAAAGCCGCCACTGGTTTTACAGTCTCATAGGTCAACCCATGCCCAACATGTACTTCAAGCCCCAAGGAATAAGCATATGCTGACATTTCCCGCAAGCGCTCTAACTCAGCATCACTTTCCTTAATTCTACCCTCTGCATGCAGGTCGCAATATGCGCCGGCATGAAGTTCGATGACCTGCGCACCAATTCGCTTGGCTGCATCAATTTGCCTTTTGTCCGCAGCTATAAAAATCGAAACGCGGCTACCAGCCTCACGTAAAGGTGCAATGAAATGAGCCAACCTATTGTCGTCTTGTACAACGTCTAGCCCACCTTCAGTCGTTCTTTCCTCTCGTTTTTCGGGCACAATACAGACTGCATGGGGTTTGTGGCGCAATGCAATTTCTTGCATTTCATCAGTTGCAGCCATCTCAAAATTCAAAGGGACGCTCAGTGTTTCCACTAAACGATTGATATCCTCATCAGAAATGTGCCTACGATCTTCTCGCAAATGTGCTGTAATTCCATCGGCACCTGCCTCTTGAGCTAGAACAGCTGCACGAACGGGATCTGGATAGGCCGATCCTCTTGCATTTCTTACCGTGGCGACATGATCTATATTCACACCGAGTCTGAGTTTTCCAATATACCGCATGCCGCTAATTCCCTTTTTCTTCCTTGGTTAATCTATCGCGCTTATACTCTTTCATCATTTGATTTAGGTTTCTTTTTTTTCAAGAGCAGAAGTTTCTCTTTCAACGCTCCTTTACGCCGTTTTTGGTAGGCGCGAATTATTGGAACAGTCAAAAAGTAAGCGATTATAGAAATGACCACGCCCGGCGCTATCCCGCCTATTAGAAAAGGAAAGAAAACCTCGTCATAAAAAAGGAATACGTTGGACCAATCTGTAGGCTTACCAGAAAATACAGAGCCAATATTGGTCTGAAAATCACGACCTGCATCAACAAACTTCCCGACGAACGAACGACCATTTTCTAGGTCGGCGGCTTGATTTCCTAATAAAAAATTTCCAGTTTTTATTGATATGACACCAATGGGAAAATAGGTCAGCGGATTTCCAAAAAATGTCCCCAGAAGTGAGGCCAGAATGTTCCCATTTGAGAGACGTGCAATAACCGCAGCAACAATAAAATGAAGTCCGTAAAGCGGTGTGAAGGTTGCAAAAACTCCCGCGGATATCCCTCGGGCGATGCGCTCAGGGGTGTCCGGCAACCGGCGAAGTCTATGCTGTACATATTGAAAAGCACGCGACCACCCGCCTTTTGGCCATAATGTGCCAAACAAGACTTTAAAAGCAGACCTTTTATCCCGACGCTTAAATACCACAAGAACCTCTAACTTCTCTAAGGTTCACTTACGCTAGCTTGACCTCGGCGTAAACGGGCAACTGCGGCCACTTGCCCTTCTGCTTCCAGAACTGTTGTCACGGCGTGAAGATGCTCAATGTCTCTCAGATCGACATTCATATTCAGACGGTAAAAATCTGGGTTGCGTTCAGCAAATTCCAAGTCGGAAATATTTGCTAACTGCTCCCCAATCAAGGTACAAATTCGCCCCAGTACGCCTGCATCATTGCTGATTGTTACATCCAAGGTCACGGGATAGACCGCTGCATGTTTTCCTGAATGCCAATGTAAATCAAGCCAAAGATCCGGTTTGCTTTCATAGTTGACCAAAACCTCACAATCAATCGTATGCACAGCAACACCCTGACCATGGGCCGCGATACCAATTATCCGTTCACCGGGAAGAGCTTGACAACACGGCGATCGATTAAAAGATTGCCCGGGTGCCAAACCAATCACAGCACGGCGGCTATCTACGACAGGCTGCTGGTCGGATGCTAATTCAGGATAAACTGACTGAACGACATCACGGGATCGAAGCTCCGCACTTCCCAATCTCGCCAGTAATTCTTCTTTGTTTGGAATGCGCATTTTCTTGGCAGCGGTAGAGAGCGCCTTATCCGTTGCCTTTTTTCCAACATGTTCAAAAGCGGCACGCGCTAATT
The DNA here is from genome assembly GCA_039640505.1 of Rhodobacteraceae bacterium Araon29. NCBI lineage: Bacteria > Pseudomonadati > Pseudomonadota > Alphaproteobacteria > Rhodobacterales > Paracoccaceae > Rhodobacteraceae bacterium Araon29. The sequence goes on from CP046865.1 coordinate 3,302,417, forward strand.
CCTGCCCCATCACAATGTGCTTTTGTTTGTCAGCCTCACGCAAAGCGCGCCTAATGGCTGTCTTTGCCTTACCGGTTTCGGCCATTTCTAGCCAAGTTCCTTGAGGGTTTTGACCTTGCGCTGTAATCACTTCGATGGATTGCCCATTTCTTAATCTTGTCCACAAAGGAACTCTTAATCCATCAACTTTTGCCCCAACACATCGGTTGCCAATCCGTGTATGAATTGCATAGGCAAAATCTATTGGAGTAGCGCCTTTGGGCAATTTGATGACATCACCCTTTGGGGTAAAGCAGAATACCTTATCGGTATACATTTCAAGCTTAACAGCTTCGAGAAACGCATCATGATCTTCTTCTGCATCGAATTGTTCAATAAGTGACTTGATCCAGTCATAAGGGTCAACCGTGAACGGGTTCTCACTTCGTACACCATCTCGATATGACCAATGTGCAGCAACACCACTTTCGGCGACATCATGCATTTGTTGCGTGCGAATTTGCACTTCAACACGTTTTCCGTCACGGCCCGATACCGTTGTGTGAATGGATCGGTAACCATTTGATTTTGGCTGGCTAATGTAATCTTTAAAGCGCCCAGGAACCGCACGCCAACGCCGGTGTATTATCCCAAGTATTCGGTAGCAATCTGCTTCATTAATCGCAACTATTCGGAAACCGTAAATGTCGGATAGGCGGGAAAAGGCCAACCCCTTTTCCTGCATTTTTCGCCAAATTGAATAGGGTTTCTTTGCACGCCCAATAACCATTGCCTCGATACCCGCAGCATTTAGCTCGTCATTCATATCGCCTGTTATTCGGTCAACAACATCCCCAGTTTCTTTTTGCAAGGTAATGAACCTACGCATAATGGATGCCCGGCCCTCTGGGTTGAGAACTTTAAATGATAGGTCTTCAAGGTCCTCTCGTATTGATTGCATCCCCATCCGCCCGGCAAGCGGCGCAAAGATATCCATCGTTTCACGGGCCTTTTGCGCCTGTTTCCCTGAGGCCATGGATCGTATGGTTCGCATATTATGCAATCGGTCAGCCAACTTCACCAAAATAACACGCATGTCTTGGGCAATTGCCATTAGCAACTTGCGTATATTTTCAGCTTCTTTGGTTTCAGTTGAACTCAGTTGCATTTTGGTCAGCTTGGTGACACCGTCAACAAGCTTTGCAATCTCTGTTGAGAAGTTTTTAGATATTTCGTGCTTTGTTGACCCAGTATCTTCAATGGTATCATGCAATAAAGCTGTGATGATGCTTGCATCATCTAACTTTTGCTCACTCAATATGGTTGCAACAGCCAGCGGATGGGAAAAATAGGGCTCGCCCGACTTCCGTAATTGACCGTCATGTTTACTCTTTGAGTAGTCATAAGCCGCGATAATCATCGCGCTATTTGACTTAGGATTATACTTACTAACTTTGGCTGCAAGGTCTTCAGCGGTAATCATGTGCTAAAACCTTATGCTGAATTTATCCCTGGCCTTGCGCCGCCATCAATGCCCTCAAAAGCTTTTCTTCCGACATGTCGTCTTCAAGCGGCTTATCGGCTTCACCACTCATCAAAATCGCCATGGAGTCATCTTCTGGTTCATCAACTTCGATTTGAGTTTGGTTTGATTCGATCAAACGCTCTCGAAGTGTATCAGCCGACTGGGTTTCATCAGCAATTTCGCGTAAAGAAACTACAGGATTTTTGTCGTTGTCACGGTCCACCGTCAATGGCGAGCCTGACGATATCTCACGAGCACGGTGGGATGCAAGCATCACCAACTCAAAGCGGTTAGGCACTTTGTCAACACAGTCTTCAACCGTCACTCTTGCCATTGTCTTCTCCAAACTAAAAACACTTAGAAAAGGCGGTATTAAGCCCCGATAGAAATAATTACAAGTCTATAATCACAATACTTCTAATTCATTGCGCGCGGAAACCGGCAAAGCGAAAAACATCTCTTCGACAGTTTTTCCAAGAACTGGGTGGCACCAGTTGGGTGCGACATCCATCAATGGCCCTAGAACAAAGGCACGCTCTTGAAGCCTAGGATGCGGCAAAATTAGGTTTTCGGGCATAGACTTTTGTTGCAAATCAATATCTAAACTTTGCCATTTTTCAAAAGTACGCCTGTCTGGCAAAATCAAATCACCGTAGCTGAGCAGATCGATATCTAATGTGCGACTGCCCCATCTTTCTCTGCGAATACGTCCTTTTTGTGCTTCGATATCATGCAAAATCAATAGCAGCTTATCCGGGGTAATAGCAGTGTTTATCATCAGTGCTGCATTTATAAAGTCTGGCCCTGCTCCCTTTGGAAAACACGGTGTTCTGAACAACTGGCTCACCTTAGAGATAGTGAGATCATTTTTTGACAATTCTAAAATCGACCCTAAAATTAGGTCCGTCGGAGTATCGCCCTCCCATTCTTGGTTACTTCCTAATGCAACCAAGCAATTTGTACCCATATGGATCAAAATAACATCCTCTTGGTCCAAAAGCATTACTTGCGACAATCACAAAAATGCTTAGTTTACCGTAATCTGCCGACTCCGAATTTACTCACAGATGATAGGCAGGTGTGTATTTGAAAGGAATATAAATGTTTTACAAGGACGAACGGCTTGCGCTGTTCATCGATGGCTCTAACCTTTATGCAGCCGCAAAATCCTTAGGGTTTGACATCGACTACAAACTTCTTCGTACAGAATTTATGCGCCGTGGTAAAATGCTCAGAGCGTTTTATTACACAGCTTTGCTGGATAACGAAGAATACTCACCCATTAGGCCGCTGGTTGATTGGTTAAACTATAATGGTTTTACCATGGTCACCAAAACAGCCAAAGAATATACGGACAGCCAAGGCCGCCGAAAAGTCAAAGGCAATATGGACATTGAGCTGACCGTTAATGCTATGGAACTGGCACCCTATGTGGATCATATTGTGCTATTTTCAGGAGATGGCGATTTCCGGCCTCTTGTTGAAAGTCTCCAACGCAAGGGTGTTAGAGTATCAGTAGTCTCAACAATTCGCAGCCAACCACCGATGATCGCAGATGAGTTGCGCCGCCAAGCAGACAATTTCATAGAATTAGATGGTCTGCGTGATGTCATTGGTCGACCCCCTCGAGAAGATTCGGAATTAGAGCAAGAGTATGCTGTCTAATTTTATGACGCCTCCTCTGTGAATCAGAGGGGGCTTATTTAATTTACTCACATAATTTCCATTTTCAAAATTAGTTCCCAAACCTTTGTCTGGATAAGAAAACTCTGAGGCTGCGGATTTCCAAACTTTTGAGATTATGTTTGTAGAATGTTTAATTGCTACGTAAAATATGCTTCAAGTCCTCAATGGCCGAAGTTGAGAAACTGGAGAATGCATGACACGTCCAGCGTTACAATTATACTTGGCAGCTCCTCGTGGATTTTGCGCGGGCGTTGACCGCGCCATTCAAATAGTAGAAATGGCTTTAGAAAAATGGGGCGCACCGGTTTATGTGCGACATGAAATCGTGCACAATAAATTTGTTGTTGATGGTTTGCGGCGCAAGGGAGCCATATTTGTAGATGAATTAGAACAATGCCCTGATGATCGACCTGTGATTTTTTCAGCCCATGGAGTGCCAAAAGCTGTGCCTGCAGCAGCAGCCAAACGAGACATGGTGTATGTTGATGCCACTTGCCCCTTGGTCAGCAAAGTTCACATCGAGGCAGATCGACATTATCAAGCTGGCCTTCAAATAGTCATGATTGGCCATGACGGTCACCCAGAAACAATCGGTACGATGGGACAGCTTCCAGAAGGAGAAGTGCTTTTGGTTGAAACCGCAAAAGACGTATCAGCTTTAAACGTCCGGGATCCCCAAAAATTGGCCTATGTAACACAAACAACTTTGTCGATTGATGATACTGCAACGGTTGTTTCTGCTCTAAGCAAAAGGTTTCCTGCAATTGTTGGGCCGCATAAAGAAGACATATGTTATGCCACAACCAACCGGCAGCTTGCAGTGAAACAAATAGCACCCCAAGTCGACGCTTTAATTGTTGTCGGGGCTCCTAATTCGTCAAATTCAAAGAGGCTTGTTGAAGTGGCTTCAAAGGCTGGTTGTAAGTATGCACAACTTGTTCAACGGGCAACCGAAATAGACTGGCGCTCACTGGAAAATATTCGCTCTGTTGGTGTGACCGCTGGAGCTTCTGCTCCTGAAGTGCTTGTGAATGAGGTTGTAGAAGTATTTCAACAGCGCTTTTCGGTCACCATAGAAAAGATCGAAACAGCGCAAGAAAACATTAGCTTTAAAGTGCCCAAAATTTTAAGACAGGCATGATTATAGTTTGAAGATAAACCAATCGTTACTTTATTCAGTTTTTGAGGCGAGAGAAAAATTTATGAATGGAGTTCCCCGACCTGCATTACTTCTTGGCCTAGCAGGTGTTTTGCCGTTTTGTTGGGGTGTTCTGACCATGCAATTTGATGCGTTGTCGCACTTCACACTCGTATATGCAGGATCACGCTTTGTTGGACCCTTTGTGCAGCTATTTTACGGTGCCGTAATTTTATCTTTCATGTCTGGAGTTTTGTGGGGGTATTCCACAAATTTGAATGGTAAATCCGCAGTTGTGGGATATTCGCTCTCTGTTCTTCCTGCCCTCTGGGCTTTTTTTTCGGCAAGTGGCAGCCCGGAACAAACTGGTCAAAATCTAATTTTTGGCTTTTTTGGCCTTTTGGCAATTGATTGGTATTTCTGGTCTCGCGGCTTTGCCCCTAATTGGTGGATGAAGCTCAGGCTTCTTCTGACTTTTCTCGTAATATCTCTATTAGCTGTTGGAGTTTACCTATGAAGCCAGACGCCACGACAATTGATATCTATAATTCAAAGGCTGATGAATATACAAATCTTTCGAAGGATGTTGATCAAGACATCCGGTTAGAGAATTTCACTAACACATTGCCAGCCAAGGCACACGTCCTTGACTACGGATGTGGACCAGGCACCTCCGCTGCATATTTTGCGGACAAGGGCATGGTCACCCATGCATTTGACGCCTCACAAGAAATGGTAAAATTGGCCAGTCGCCATCCTTTGGTTAAAGTATGGCAAGCGGGATTTCATGAGTTTAATAAAATTGATGCCTATGAAGGTGTCTGGGCAAGCTTTTCTCTTTTGCATGCACCACGCAGCGATATGGAGGGCTTGCTGATTGCAATCCACAAAAGCCTTAAGGCAGGAGGCAAGTTTTGCCTCAGTTTGAAACTGGGAAAAGGCGAAGCGCGTGATGCGCTCGGGCGACTTTACACATACTATCAGCAAGAGGAGCTTGAAGCCTTATTGAGTGCAGCGGGTTTCACATGGGAAAACTATCTCACTGGCAGCAGCAAAGGTTTGGATGGAAGCACTGCAAAATGGATTTCGGTTTTTGCGCATGCCTGATTTGTTCGCATATACTGATGGTGCCTGTTCGGGCAACCCGGGCCCCGGTGGATGGGGTGTTTTGCTACAAGCCAAAAAGCAGAAGGACGTTTTAAAAGAGCGGACTTTGCAAGGTGGCGCGCCGCAAACCACAAATAATCAAATGGAATTATTGGCAGCAATTCATGCCCTAGAGACACTTGAAAAACCAAGCGAAATAACAATTGTAACAGATAGCAATTACGTCAAAAATGGCATCTCTCTTTGGCTAAAGAACTGGAAAAAAAATGGATGGCGAACGGCTGCAAAAAAGCCGGTTAAAAATGCTGAGCTTTGGAAAAGATTGGACACAGCCTGTGGGCCTCATCAGGTTGTGTGGCAATGGGTGAAAGGCCACGCCGGCCATCCTGAAAACGAGCGAGCAGATGCCTTAGCTCGCCAAGGCATGGCACCATTTAAAGATAACTCACCATAAACGGCAAAAATTTATATTCATCCGTAAGATCAGCTTTTCCTAATTTGCTTTTTCATATTCTTTGAATTCAAAAATTATTTAACTGTGAAATCAGCAAAATCACCTTCACCTTTATCAGAGGTAAAACGGATTTTTTTTCCGTTGCTTGAAACTTGCTGGCAATTATAGCCCAAGTTTCGTGACCCCCAGAATAAATCACGGCAAAAATAGTTGTTTTCCCATGTCCATTGCCCGGTTACGTTCAGCATTGCGGCCCGTCCGTTTATTTTGCCATCTTCGGTTACTTCAAGCCGAATAAGAGGCCGTTTTAACGTTTTGTCTTTGATCTCCGCGATAAATGCATTTTTGTCCTTAATAACTAGATACTCAGACCATGCGACTGAAGAGACAGCGCTGAAAAGAGCAAAATAAAAGAAACATGATACTATACGCATAGGCAAAGACCCCAAACCATCCTGCTATGCTTTTAAATATTCCTCTACCACATTAAGACAAGCCAAGAACATCGAACATTGTATATTCACCCGGCGGCTTTCCTTGACCCCATAAGGCTGCCTTGAGCGCCCCACGGGCAAAAACAGACCGGTCCGTGGCAATATGGCGAAGATGTATGCGTTCACCTGTTGCTGCAAACATCACATCATGTTCACCAACAATGTCGCCACCGCGCACAGATACAAATCCAATATCGCCGGTCTTTCTGCGTCCAACGATCCCGTTTCGATTAACATCTGTGACATCCTTCAGTGCGACACCGCGACCATCTGCTGCCGCCTCTCCCAGCATCAAGGCTGTGCCCGAAGGAGCATCAACTTTTTGATTATGGTGCGCTTCAATAATCTCGATATCAAAATCATCATCCAAGGCTTCTGAAACTAATTTTGTTAATTTTACCAACAAATTAACCCCAAGAGACATGTTTCCAGCTCTGATGATTGTTGCATGGCGTGCCGCGCTCGCAATCTTTTCAAAATGTTTGTCGTCCATGCCTGTTGTTCCAATAACGTGCACGATGCGGGCCTGCGCGGCAAGCGCAGCAAATTCCATGGTCGCATCTGGGGATGTAAAGTCGATCACGCAATTGGCTTTAGAAAACGAGGGGAGCGGGTCTTCCTCAACCGTTACACCAATTTCCGCCATCCCCATTGAAAGACCAATATCTTGTCCAAGCCAGGGATGCCCTGAGCGTTCAATAGCCCCAACCAAATTCATTCGGTCGGATTGGGCAACGGTATTGATCAGCATTTGGCCCATTCGGCCAGAAGCCCCTGTAACAACAACGCCAATTGGATCAGGCATAACGAAGAACTCCATTTTACAAGTCTTTTCTGTCTTTACGCGACTCGAGCGACTTGGCAAAGCCCAATCAAGCGCGTAGACAAAACTTATGGCAAAGAATAAGTTTTACAACGGTCCCGGTCCATCCCAACGCCAATTGCGCGTTGGGGAACTCATAAGACGTACGTTATCGGACGTTTTGGCTCGGGGTGATATACATGACCCAGACCTTAATCGGGTTTCAGTCACAGTAGGTGAAGTCAGCGCATCCCCAGATCTAAAGGTAGCCACGGCCTATGTATGCCCCTTGGGTGGGCAAGGCGGCGAGAATTTGATTGCATTGCTCGCCAAAAATAAATACGAAATCCGCCGGGCAATTTCCAAAGAATTAACTTTAAAGTTCACACCAGACCTGAGGTTTCGATTGGATGAAACCTTTGACCGAATGGATGAGACACGCCGACTTTTTTCACAAGACGCCGTGCGTCAAGATTTGGATGATAAATGATCCGTAGCCTTGCGCTATTACTTTTCTTGACGAGTCCGATATATGCGCTTGAGTGCAAAAATGACCAGTTTGAAGATATTCCTTTCTCGATATGCAGCGCCAATATCAAACAAGATGACCTTAGAATTTTTCTAAAAAATGATAACAATGATGTGTTTGGTCGCTTTCAAACACTAGATACATACCTTCAAAGCCAAAGCCTAACTTTAGATTTTGCAATGAATGGCGGTATGTTCCGGCTAGACCTTACCCCAGTGGGGCTTTATATTGAAGATGGTAAGGTGTTGCGCAGGGCCGTTTCTCAGGCAGGGCCGGGAAATTTTGGGATGTTGCCCAATGGAGTTTTTTGTATCTCAGAACACTCGGTGCAGGTTTTGGAAACCAGCGCTTACCTACAAGAAAACCCAAACTGCCTATTTGCCACTCAATCTGGGCCTATGTTGGTAATCGGTGGAAAATTACACCCAAGATTCCTAGAAAATAGCTCGTCTCAGTTTATCAGAAATGGTGTCGGGACATCACAGGAAGGCCAGTGGGCTCACTTTGTTATCACAAATAGGCCGATCATATTTCATAAATTTGCAAGATTATTCAAAGATCATCTGGGATTGAATTCGGCTTTGTACTTGGATGGGAATGTGTCCCAGATGTATGCACCCCTTATTAACCGGGTGGGCCATAGCCGGTCTTTAGGGCCAATTATTGGTGTTGTATCCCCGGCAGCCCACTGATTTTAGCCACCGGGAAAAGCGCAAAGCATCGGTCGTTTAGTTTATTGATGTTCCATCAATAATGGATGACCCCACAGATTCAATTTCGATCCGGCGGGGCTTTAACGCCTCGGGGACTTCTCGCTTAAGATCAATGTTTAACATGCCATCCGCATAACTTGCCGCAATAACCCTTACATGATCGGCCAAATCAAACTTGCGTTCAAAGCTTCTTGTGGCGATACCTCGATGTAAATAGCTCTTTGCATCTTTGGTCTCAGATTTTTTAGCCGCAACCACCAAAGCACTTTCTTTGACCTCGACGATTAGGTCTTTTTCAGAAAAGCCGGCCACTGCAATAGAAATACGATAGGCGTCATCATCTGTCTTTTCGATGTTATAGGGTGGATAAGTTGTGTTTGGGTTATCACCCGACGACACACGGTCTATCAAATCAGCGATTTGATCAAATCCAATGCTCGCACTGTATAGTGGTGTAAAGTCAAAATGTCTCATAGAGTCCTCCATTGAGCGACAAAAGTTAAACCTGTCTCGATAGACCAGGCGATCATTTACGAGCCCAATCGTGGCGCTCGCACAGAAGACATGGGTAAGCAAAAGTACTTTTACAAGATTAGGCGTATGATGATATTCCCAGAAATATCCATTTGGGTTGATCGTCTCTTAAATGCCCTATGACCCATCCCCATTGGCCAAGATATTTTGAAGCCGACTTAATGACCGTTCAAGCAATGGGCCAAAAACTAATTTTTCCTGAGCCGTTTGCACCACGGCAGATACGATTGATACAATCATTGGTCCCTGTTCGGAAAAATAGAAAACTGGAGCGCCCGAAGCCCCAAAATCAACATCGCAATTCAGTGAAAGTATATCTTCTGTCTGGTCAGAAATATCGCAGCTGCTTTGAATTGATGGCGCATTTATCCGGCCCAGCGCATAGGAAACAACGGCCACCGACTTTTGGTCATTAGGCAGTGCGGCAATTGCAAAGGGTTGAACTGAGTGTTTTTTGATAGGGTGTAAAAGCTTTAGCAAAGCAACATCATTTCTAACACTTTCAATTTTTGGCATTTCAGAAACGTGATTGGTCGGAAAAGTCACCGACTTTGCGATCATGCTATATGCCTCAGCTCGTCCGTTTCGCCAACCGGCTTGAAATTCCAAATGACCAAGGTCAAGCCCTTCGCCTGTAGTGAAGTCATAAACACAATGTGATGCGGTCAATATCAAATCTGGCGCAACGAGCGTTGCGGTGCAAAAGCTCTGACCATTTTTGTAAGAGAGCCTTCCAACAGCCATCCAGTCGCGGCCCTGATCCAAGGTTTCCAAACTGGTAAGGTCACTGGTGTCTGCCATAGACCCTGTAAGCGAAAATATTTGTAAAACAAATGCTAGAAAATACCGCACCAAACCGCCTCCGCAACTGACGCATTGCCACGTTTTAACCCATTGCTGTAATTCCTAAAGCTGTTTGCCGATTAAAGCAATTTAGGATTTCAAGGTGACGTTTCTAAAGCATTGGCCAATGCCGCCGGAACAGGGCCACCGCTTGCCCAATCCAAAAGCTCAATGGTATGGACAATCGGCACTGATGTACCATTGCCAATTTGCATCATACATCCAAGATTTCCAGTGGCAATGACATCGGGCTTTGTTGCTTCCAATGTTTGTACTTTTCGGGATTGTAAAAGCGTTGAGATTTCTGGTTGAAGAATATTATATGTGCCCGCTGAGCCACAGCATAAATGCGAATCTGCAGGCTCTACAACGTCAAAACCAGCTTGTTTTAAAAGCATTTTAGGTGGGTTTTTAACCTTTTGGCCGTGTTGTAGAGAACAGGCTGCATGGTAGGCGACTTTCAAGTCCTGAGTTTTGCATTCGGGCAGTTCTAGTTCAACCAAGAATTCAGTGACATCTTTTGTGATGGAAGCAATCGCTTCAGCGTCCTTTGCCAATTCGGTATTGCGAAACATATGGCCATAATCTTTGACCGTCGTGCCGCAACCGCTGGTATTAATGATAATCGCATCTAATCCTTGATTTTGCATTTCTGAACGCCATGCATTAATGTTTTTAGCCGCCGCCGCGTGGCTTTCATTGGTTTTCCCCATGTGGTGGGTCAATGCACCACAGCACCCCTGACCCTGTGCGATCACAATTTCGCAACCCAATCGCTGTAATAAACGAATGGTTGCGTCGTTGATATCCGTGTTCAATGCGCGTTGGGCACAGCCCGTCATAAGTGCCACTCTTTTTTTGGTTACCCCACTTGCCTTGAAAGATTGCGGATCATCATTTCGGCTCACTGGAGGTATGTTTTTTGGCGCCAGAGCAATCATGGCGCGCAAACGCTTGCTGGGGATCAATCGCGCAAAAGGGCGCGCCAATTTAGCGGCTGCAAGAGCCAGTCGAAATCGGATGGGATAGGGCAAAATTTTAGACAAAGCGAAACGCAACATACGATCAAAGAGAGGTCGTTTATAATTCTGATCAATGTAAGAGCGTGCGTGATCAACCAAATGCATATAATGCACACCGGAAGGGCATGTTGTCATGCAGGCCAAGCACGACAGACATCTATCGATGTGTTGAACTGTTTTTTCATCTGGCACCCGCTCGTTTTCAAGCATGTCCTTGATCAAATATATGCGGCCTCTCGGGCTGTCTAATTCATCCCCTAACACTTGGTAGGTTGGACAGGTCGCTGTGCAAAACCCGCAGTGCACGCAAGACCTTAAAATAGAATTAGACCGGCTCATGTCTGAATCATCTAGGCTTTTTGGTTCAAAAAATGTCTGCATATTTACCCCATAAGCCCCGCATTAAGTATGCCCCGCGGATCAAATTTACTGCGGATTTTTTCTGATAAATCTGCAACCAACGGCGATTGGGGCTGAAACTTGGGAATGCTCCCACTCTTACCTCGCACCCGGGTCGCATGACCTCCAAACTTGGATAATGGCTGCCGAGGGTTGCTACCTTTAGGTAAAGTCCCCCAAATTAAACCGCCTGACCAGTCATATAGATGCTGATTAAAGCCAATGGCTGAAACAATTTTGGGGGCAGCGGTTGGTTTGACCGATAACTTCCAAATATCTGCATCTTTATCTGCAAAAACATCTACATTGCGTATTTTGGACCAGAGGCTTTCGCTTTGAGTGGCGTTTGCCACCTGTGCTTCGCCAAATTTTTTCAAATAGGCTTGCAACTTTTCGGTGCGGTAAAGAACCGACTCGTTAAAACCTTCAATTCTTAAATAGGTTTGTTTTTCGCTTGGCGCATGTGCTGCTCCTGATACATCAAAGGGTGAATTCATAGCCGTGGTCAAAGCATCAATGGCAGTTTCATCATCCAAACCCTCCAGGATCAAAGTGGATTGGGTTTCCGCAATAGGCAGGACTTTGAATGCAACCTGCGTGATCACACCTAATGTGCCGTAGCTTCCTGCAAGTAATTTAACCAGATCGTATCCGGTAACATTCTTCATCACGCTGCCACCTGATTTAAGGATATTGCCGCTGCCATCCACAAATCTAACCCCAAGCAAAAAATCGCGGGCTGCCCCGACTTGAATGCGCCTTGGCCCGCTTATGTTTGCTGCAAATGCACCGCCAATTGTAGGCGATCCTCCTAAAGCCAGCATCGCTTGGGAATCCATCGGCTCAAACGGTAGTCTTTGGCCTTCTTGGTCCAATGCTGCTGCTATTTCCTTTAGCGGTGTTCCCGCTTGAGCGATCATTGTTAACGCCCCTGGTTGGTAGTCAATGATGCCGCTCAGTCCTTTTGTTTCAAGAGAGTTGCCGCCGCGTTCGCATACGCCGCGCGTACCGCCCCCAAAGATGCTTAATCCTCGATTTGTCTCGCGGATAACCTGTGCCACCTCAGCTTCGGTTTTTGGCTGGAAAATATTCATATATCTATTTGCTTAACTCAATGACCCATTGGAATTGCGACGCTCTGCTGAACTGTCCAAGGGGAAGACCTTGGCTGGGTTCAAAAGCCATTTGGGGTCAAATACATCTTTAATTTGCATTTGCGCCTCAAGATCAACAGCTTGAAATTGAACAGGCATTAAATCCCTTTTTTCAATGCCGACACCATGTTCACCGGTCAAGCAACCGCCAACTTCCACGCAGAGCTTTAAAATTTCTGCCCCAAATGCCTCACAGGTCTCAAGATCACCGGGCTTGTTGGCATCGTACAAAATCAAAGGGTGTAGGTTGCCATCCCCTGCATGAAAAACATTGCCGACCTTTAATCCAAATTCTTCACTTAATTCATTCATGCGCCGCAAAACATAAGGCAATTGAGTTACAGGAATAGTTCCATCAAGGCACATGTAGTCGTTCAATTGGCCCATGGCGCCAAACGCCGATTTTCGGCCGAGCCAAATTCTATTGGCTTGATCTTCATCTTTTGCCTCTCGCAATTCGACCGGATCATGCTTGCGCGCAATTGCGGTGATTTTTTCCAATTGCTCTTCAATTTCCGCTTGGCTACCTTCGACTTCAACGATCAGCAAGGCTTCACAAAGCGGATATCCAGCGCCTGCAAAAGCATCGGTTGCTTGGATACATGGCCTATCCATAAACTCGATCGCAACAGGAAGAACACCAGCCTTTACAATATCGGCCACACAAACGCCCGCAGTTTCATTGTTATCAAATCCGATCAACACCGGGCGCGCGCCTTCTGGTTTTGGCAAAATACGCAGCGTGGCTTCGGTTACCATGCCCAATTGACCCTCTGAGCCACAAATCAACCCCAATAGATCAAGCCCTTCTGCATCCAGATGCGGGCCACCAATTTCTATAATGTCCCCTTGCATGGTCACAAATTTGACCCCCAAAAGGTTGTTTGATGTCACGCCATATTTCAAACAATGCGCGCCGCCGGAATTCATTGCAATATTGCCCGCTATGGCACAGGCCAACTGGCTTGAGGGGTCAGGTGCATAAAAGAAGCCATCGGCCTCAACCGCACCCGTGACGCTCAAATTCGTTCGGCCGGACTGTACCTTGATATATCGGTCTGGATAATTGGTCTCTAAGACAGCGTTCATACGTGCAACACCGATTATTACACTATCAGCTGTGGGCAAAGCACCACCAGATAATGAAGTGCCTGAACCCCGAGGTACAACCGGGACCCGCATTTCGTTGCAGATTTTCAAAACTGCCGAGATTTCTTCTGTTGTTCTGGGTAAAACAGCGACCATCGGAGGACAGCGATATGCCGAAAGTGCATCACATTCATAGGCTTTGGTCTCAGCTTCATGATCGATCACTGCATCTCGCGGCAAAACGCTCAGCAACCTTTTAACCAGTTCCGGTTTCCGATTTAACACGTTTTGGTCGGGGGTGGGCATTTCCATGGCAACTTCCTTATTGGTAATAAATTATAACCAATTTAGCCGAAACGCAAGGGTTTTTTAAAATCCAACAACCTTATTCGTGAAAAATCTCGCTTGAAAAATATATCCTTTGCTAAGAGGGTAATATCACCAATTGGAGTGGCAATATCAATGAGCGCAAAACCGTTAGATCCTGCCTCGGCTGACTCAATAGCAACAACGGTAATGGCCGCGACCAAGACCCGTGGACTTCCACCAGTTGAAAAATGGAACCCACCGTTTTGCGGCGATCTCGATATGCGCATTGCGCGCGATGGAACGTGGTTTTACCTTGGCACCCCCATCGGACGGTTTGAGCTGGTTAAGCTTTTTTCTTCAGTGCTTCGCAAGGATGGAGATAAATATTTTTTGGTTACGCCTGTTGAAAAAGTTGGGATAACTGTGGACGATGCTCCATTTGTGGCCATTGACTTCAATGCCTTGGAACAGGGCAAAGAGCAAACTCTACAGTTTGAAACACAGGTTGGTGATTTTTCAATTGCCAATGGAGCCAACCCAATACGGATCGTGCGCGACCCAAAAACTGGGGAGCCGTCACCATATGTCCACATAAGAGCTGGACTTGAAGCTTTGATTGACCGCAAGAGTTTTTATAGGCTCATTGACCTTGGCATCCATGAAACACATAATCAGGAGCAATGGTTTGGGGTCTATTCTTCAGGTACATTTTTTCCCATCATTCCTTCGCAGGAATTGAATGAAGACGGTTCATAAATAGTATTACTATCTCAAATCGTGCTGCCGAGGCATTAATCTAGAAAGCCTGAAACAACATTTACATGGGCACAAAATTCTCTTTGTAAAACCGGCGCCAGTTTTCCCCCATAATCCCGCTTACTTCGGATTTTGAAAGACCGGTCTGAGCAAGGCCTTCGGTAATGTTCCCAAAATCCCGGTTGTCTTGAAACCAGCTTGGCATCGGCGGAAATCCGGGCGCACTGGCCGATCCTTCCCCATAATCTATTTCTTTGCTCCAGCGCCCGACCCGCATCCATTCAACAACACTGTCTGGCTGATCCTGACACAAATCCGAGCCTATTCCCAAACTGTAAACACCATATGAATCTGCCGCGCGGGCAATCATTTCGCAAAAGCTTTGTAATGTGCAATCTGATTTATCTTTGAGGTGATGCGGATACAGTGAAACCCCCAACATACCTCCCGCATCTGTGACAGCTTTTAAAACATCATGCCGCTTGTTGCGCAGAGCAGGGTGCCAAGCGTGAGGGTTGGCATGGGTGATTGCAATAGGCCGTTCGGAAAGCTCTGCCGCTTCGATGGTCGAGCGATCTGCCGAATGGCTCATGTCCACAACAAGGCCCACGCGGTTCATTTCTTTGATCACCTGACGACCCATTCGGGTGATACCTGTGTCCTCTTTTTCATAACAGCCAGTGGCCAGAAGCGACTGGTTGTTATAGGTAAGCTGCATGAAACGTGCCCCTAAGCTATGCACGATTTCCACCAGGCCAATATCATCCTCGATCGGGCTAGGGTTCTGAAAGCCAAAGAATATCGCTGTTCTGTTGCTGTCTCTGGCCCGATCTATATCTTCGGCCCATAGGCCTTTCATAATCAGGTCGGGATACTGTTCAAACCAACGGTTCCATTGTTCAAAGTTCAAAACTGTTTCGCGAAAATTTTCGTGATAGGAAATCGTAACGTGAACTGCATCCACACCACCTTCACGCATCTGGCGGAAGATCTTTTCCGACCAATTTGCATATTGAAGGTTGTCGACGATCATCATGAAGGCTGCCCCGAAAAGATATAAGAGGTTTTCACGGTTGTATAGAACTCGGCCGCATAGCTGCCTTGTTCGCGCGGTCCATACGAGCTGTCGCCGCGCCCGCCAAATGGTACGTGATAGTCCGTACCAGCAGTGGGCAGGTTAACCATGACACAGCCGGTTTTCGCGTGCTGTCTAAAATGCGTTGCCCGGGCAAGGTCTTTGGTCACAATCCCGGACGTCAGTCCAAAATTTGTATCATTTACAACGTGTAAGGCCTCATCATAGCTGCCCACCTTGATCACGGCTGCCAAAGGCGCAAACATTTCTTCGCGGTTTATACGCATGCTATTTGAGCTGCCAATGAACAGCCCGGGTGACATATAAAAACCCTCTGTCGGCATTTCCAAACGTGCCCCACCGCAGGCTAGTTCCGCGCCTTCTGATTGCCCAAGAGCAACGTAATCAAGGTTTTCTTGCAGCTGCTGGGCGCTTACAATGGGGCCGATTTGAGTGCCTTCTTGCAAAGCATGGCCAACCTTCATCGCTTGCGCCCCAGCGATCATTTTTTCCACAAATGCATCATGGATGGCTTGATGCACAACCAAGCGCGATGAGGCGGTGCATTTTTGACCCGAGCCGCCAAATGCCCCGCCCAAAGCCACAGAAACAGCTAGGTCAAGGTCAGCATCATCCATCACCGCAAGGGCGTTTTTTGACCCCATTTCCATCTGCACCTTGGTAAGGTTTTGTGCGGCTGATTGCGCAATTCCTTTGCCAACGGGCACTGAGCCGGTAAAAGAAATCGCATCCACTTTAGGACTTTCCACCAAACGCTGTCCGATGCTGCTTCCTGCCCCCATTACTAGACTAAAGAGGCCCTTGGGAATATCCTGACGGGCTATGATTTCGGTCAGCGCAACGGCAGATGCCGGGGTAAGATTGGCCGGTTTCCACACCACCGCATTGCCGTAAGCCAAGGCGGGGGCAATTTTCCATGACGCAGTGGCGGTCGGAAAGTTCCAAGGCGAAATTATGGCAACGATACCAACAGGTTCGCGGCGAATATCAACATCAATTCCCGGTCGCACAGATTCAGCATTTTCGCCCATTTGCCGCAGGGTTTGCGCTGCATAATAGGTAAAGAACTGACCGGCGCGATAAACTTCGCCCTTGCCTTCCGCAAATGGTTTTCCTTCTTCGCGTGACAGCAAAGTGCCAAGCTCTTCTGCGCGCTCCATCATCTCAGTGCCGATGGCGTTTAAAACGGCATATTTGCGTTCGATCCCATAGGCTGCCCATTCGATTTGGGCCACGGCAGCTTGGTCCAAGGTGGCCTCAAGTTGATCGGACGAGGCCTGCGCGTAAAGCCCGACCAGATCGGATAAATCCGACGGGTTTCGGTTTTCAATTTCGCTTTCCCCAGCAGCCCATTCCCCAGAGATATAATTTTTGTGCAGCGTTCCCATCGGGCGTCCTTTTGTTAAATTTTCCTTGCCACCATGCACTGGTGACCCTAGGCCGTCAAACCCATATCTTTGGGAATTCTGACCCTATAAACCAGCCAAAAACAGGTGACTGTATCGCGTCGGTATCACGTCAGTTTTGCGCAGGTGTGCCAAAAACCGCCGAAATAGACAACAATTGCGCAATTTTAGCTATTTACGGCTATGGTTTTTGCGATTAATGCGCAGCGGCCCAATGGGCGCCTTGACCGGCATCAACCACCAGCGGCACATCTAAATGCACCACCGGATCAGCGGCCTCTTGCATCACCTCTTTGGCGGCCGCAACCAACGGATCAACCTGATCCTCATCCACCTCAAACAACAGCTCGTCATGCACCTGTAGCAACATCTTTGCGGGCAGCCCGGCAATTGCCTGAGGCATACGGATCATCGCGCGGCGAATAATATCGGCCGCCGTGCCCTGGATAGGCGCGTTAATCGCGGCACGTTTGGCAAATCCGGCAGCCGGCCCTTTGGCATTAATTTCAGGCGTATGAATCACGCGGCCAAACAAGGTTTCAACCCGGCTGTTGTCTTTGGCAAATTTAACCGTGGCATCCATATATTCGCGAATGCCCGGAAAGCGTTCGAAATAGCGGTCGATAAAGCCCTGTGCCTGGCTGCGCGGAATGCGCAGATTGCGCGCCAGCCCAAAACCGGAAATGCCGTAGATGACACCAAAGTTGATCGCTTTGGCCTGCCGGCGAACATCCGGCGTCATTTGATCCAGCGGCACATCAAACATTTCCGATGCCGTCATCGCATGAATATCCTGACCCTCGCGAAAGGCGGCCTTGAGACTGTCGATACCAGCCACATGGGCCAATATGCGCAGCTCGATCTGGCTATAGTCAAGACTGACCAGAACTTTCCCCTGCTCGGCAATAAACGCCTCACGGATGCGCCGACCATCTTCGGTGCGCACGGGGATGTTTTGCAAATTGGGATCAGTTGACGCCAAGCGGCCAGTGTTAGCACCCGCAATCACGTAAGACGTATGCACACGGCCGGTTTCAGCGTTGATGTGGTCCTGTAGCGCATCGGTATAGGTGGATTTAAGCTTGCTCAGCTGACGCCAATCCAACACCCGCTTGGGCAAATCATGGATCGTGGCGAGATCCTCTAAAACATCCGCCCCTGTGGCATAAGCCCCTGTTTTCCCTTTTTTGCCGCCCTCATAACTCAGCTTGTCGAACATGATCTCGCCCAGTTGCTTGGGGCTGCCCACATTGAAACTTTCGCCAGCAAGCTCATGTATATCGGCCTCAAGCCCCGCCATTTTCTGGGCAAAGGCATTGGACATGCGCGATAGCGTATCGCGGTCAACTTTAATGCCGGCCATTTCCATGTCGGCCAAGACCGGCACCAAGGGCCGCTCAAGGGTTTCATAGACCCGCGTGACGCGGCTTTGATGCAGGCGCGGCTTAAGGGTTTGCCACAGCCGCAGGGTGATATCGGCATCCTCGGCCGCATAGGGAACGGCCTCTTCAATGCTGACCCGATCAAAGGTAATTGCAGATTTGCCTGATCCAAGCAGTGGTTTAATCGGGATCGGGCTGTGGTCCAGATAGCGCTCAGACAGCGCGTCCATGCCATGGCCGTGCAGCCCGCCATGCAATGCATAAGACAGCAGCATGGTGTCATCTATGGGATCAACGCAAATACCGTGGCGGGCAAATATTTTCGCATCATATTTCATATTCTGGCCGATTTTCAGGATCGATGGGCTTTCAAGCAAAGGCTTAAGCGCATCCAGAACCACATCCATGGGCAATTGCCCTTCGGCCATTTTTAAGGACCCGAATAAATCATCCGCAGCGCCTTCTTTATGAGTTAGCGGGATATAGCAGGCGCTGCCCGCTTCGACGCAGAGCGATATGCCCACCAGTTCGGCGCGCATTTCATTCAGCGAAGTGGTTTCCGTGTCCACTGCCACAGTGCCGCGCTCTTGAATTTTATCGATCCAAAGCTGCAAAGCGCCCAAATCGCGGATGCACTCGTAAGCGCTGGGATCAAAGGCGACCTTTTCAGGTTGGCTCACCCCGTCATCCACCACAGCTGTCTGCTCGGCAACAACCGGCGCTTCGACGCCCAGCTTATCAGCAATCCTTTTGGTCAGGGTGCGAAATTCCATATCCCCTAGAAAGCCAAGCAAAACCTCTGGATCAGGATCGCGCACTTCCAGATCATCAATCGAAAAGGCAAGCGGCGTTGCACAGTCAAGCTGTACCAGCTGTTTGGACAGCCGTATTTGATCGGCATTGGTCATGAGGCTTTCGCGGCGCTTGGGCTGTTTGATTTCACCGGCCCGCTCCAGAAGGCTATCAAGATCACCATATTCATTAATCAAAAGGGCGGCAGTTTTCACCCCGATGCCCGGCGCGCCGGGGACATTGTCGACGCTGTCTCCTGCCAGCGCTTGCACATCCACAACGCTTTCCGGAAAGACACCAAATTTTTCATGGACCCCGTCACGGTCAATGCGGCGGTTTTTCATCGCGTCATACATTTCAACGCCGCCGCCCACCAATTGCATCAGGTCCTTGTCAGAACTTAGAATAGTGACCCTGCCGCCTGCATCACGGGCCTGCACCGCAAGCGTGGCGATGATGTCATCGGCCTCATAGCCTTCCATTTCTTCGCAAGCGATATTAAACGCGCGGGTGGCATCGCGGGTCAGCGGCATCTGCGGACGCAAGTCCTCGGGCATTTCATCACGGTTGGCTTTGTACTGATCATAAAGATCGTTGCGAAACGTGTGACTGCCCTTGTCAAAAATAACGGCGACATGGGTGGGCGCATCGGGTCCGGTATTGGTTTCCACATAGCGCTGCAGCATATTGCAAAAACCGCTAACCGCCCCGATGGGAAGCCCGTCGGATTTGCGGGTCAGCGGCGGCAATGCATGATAGGCACGAAAGATAAATGCCGAGCCGTCGATCAAGTGCAGGTGGTGACCTTTGCCAAAATTCATTTCGCGGTGTCCTTGATCAAATTGCTACACCTGAATTTCTACATCAGCCTAAAGCGCTTGGCCATTGCCTTTATACAGCGAGCTGGCACAAAAACTCTGCTTGTTACGCCAGCATAATTTTTAGGAACTGGCCTCGACTTGTTCGGCAAAATCGCGGTGCACCATTCTGCAATCACAATAAGGGCATTCAACCCATCCTTGGTCACTGGCGATTTGCAGCCAAACACGCGGGTGCCCCAGCGCGCCTTCGCCGCCGTCACACGACACACGATAGCTATCAACAATTTTGGTTTGTGGTGCCGGAGTTGTCATCGACCCATTCCCTTTTGGCTGTCTGTGCATTACCTGTCTTATGAGCGATTAGCGAACAAGGGGCAAGAGCGTGTTACAGCAGACCGCTATCGAAATTCATGGCGTGCACAAGACCTATGCCCAGCGCCGCGGCAACCCAACACGCCCGGCGCTTGATGGCATTGATTTAACGATTCCAGGAGGTTCGGTGTTTGGACTTTTGGGCCCTAATGGCGCTGGCAAATCGACCTTGATCAATATTCTGGCTGGACTGGTCAACAAAAGTGCTGGATCAGTGCAAATTTGGGGCTTTGATCAGGATAGCAATCCGCGCCAAGCGCGCGCTTCTATCGGGGTGATGCCGCAAGAGCTTAACCTCGATCCGTTTTTTACGCCGCGCCGTGCGCTTGAAGTGCAAGCGGGGCTTTATGGAGTTCCTGCCAGTGAACGGCGCAGCGATGAAATCCTTGCAATGGTCGGGCTCAGCGAGCAGGCCGAAGCCTATGCGCGAACGCTGTCCGGGGGGATGCGCCGCCGCTTGCTGCTGGCCAAGGCTCTGGTGCACACTCCGCCGATCTTAGTGCTTGATGAGCCAACAGCCGGGGTGGACATCGAATTGCGCCAAATGCTGTGGCAAAACGTCCGCCGGCTGAACCGCGATCATGGGATGACGATAATCTTGACCACCCATTACCTCGAAGAAGCCGAGCAAATGTGTGATGAAATCGCAATCCTGAACAAAGGCCAGATCGTGGCGCAAGACAGCACAAAAAACCTGTTGGGCTATCTGGATGCAAAAACACTTGTGATCCAACCGGTTGAACCCGTCAGCGCACTGCCCCAGCATCGTGACACCTCGGCGAGCCTTCGGCCGGATGGCACCTTGGTGATCAACTACCGTTCAGCGCAAATAAGCGCCGAAGATGTGCTGAAATCCGTCCGTGATGCCGGAATTACGATCCGCGATGTCAGAACCCAACAATCCGATCTGGAAGATGTATTTTTGGCGTTGACCTCTGCCCAAGCAGAAACTGATCAATCAAGCGAAAAGATTACCAAGCCCTAGGTTGGCCGACATCAAAAATTAGGAGCTAGGATGTGACAGCATACGTCCCAAATTACGTCCGCCCAAAACATGCACATGTAAATGCGGCACATCCTGCAACCCGTCCGGCCCTGTGTTCGCTATAAGGCGAAAGCCGCCGCCACCCGCGTTGGGCTGCACGCCGGAAAGTTCACAAACCTTGCCAATAGCGTGAGTGAAATCCACAATTTCAGCGTCTGAAGCTTCTGAGGCAAAGTGATCATAGCTCACATAAGACCCTTTGGGTATCACCAGAACGTGCAGTGGTGCGCCAGGTTGAATATCTTCGAACGCCAGCGAATGCTCTGTTTCAAGAACAGTTTTATTCGGTATTTCGCCGCGTAGGATTTTGGCAAAAACATTATCGGTATCATATGTATAGCTCATGTCGGTCCTCAATCTGAAAAGATCCACTTCTGTTCTATAATGCGGGCTGCTTCCGATTGGTCAAGATCGCAAAATGCCATCAATTGCTTGATATTTTCGTCATCCTGCGCTGCTTGCGAAACCACAAATCTATTTTCAAAGTTAGATTGCCTTATTGCGTCGCTTTCCTGGTGAATTTGGTTTCGAATACTCGGAAGAACTCGTTCGGTTGATTTATTTTCGGCGATCTCTTTTACCAGCCCTATCCGCTGGGCATGGCCCAGAAGGTATTGATCATCAAGCAAGCAGTTGATTTCAACAATTCGGGTTTCAACTGGATCAGACTGAAAATCTTTTAAGGACTCTATGTCACTGGGATCAAGACAGATCATCATTCGATCGCTTTTAAAATGTCCAAAAAGCAAACGCATCAACAAACGGCGGTGGCGATTTTTCTTGCTCTGGTTGGACAGAATTCCCCCGAGGTAAGGAAGACTTTCAGGGTCTTCGCCAAAAAGATAACCCAAAGCTGGCACCTCTAACTGGGTTTGCAAAATATTCATAAGGCGCTTTGCAACATGCCATTTTTTGCACACGATAATAAAGAGTGTTCGGCCATGCCCTATCTGACTTTCCTTTTCCCAAATACGAGGCGCAAACCGTTGTCCTTTTCGCCCTGCCTGAGTTAGAAATAGATATAACTTTCTTCCATCATCAGAAATTTCAAAATTGGTTTTATCACTCGCATAAAGCTGTCCAAGCTGCTCTCTTAGGTCGGCGGCCCCTGGACTTATCTTACGGGCAAAAAGGAAATCTTGGGCCACCAAAAAGTCATAATGATCATTATAAAATGTGGCAGGCATACCGTAATCTGAAAACACCAAAAACGTCAGAGTGCGCGAGTCGATCTCAACCGCGGGAATCAGATGGCCAACAATAGTTTGAAAATAGGTTTCATCAGGGATCCATGTCGTGCGGAAAAAACGCAACACGTCTTTTCGGGTTTTGGTGAATTCCAAAATGGCCTCAATGGTGCGGCGGCGCAAACACCACCATTGGCTGCCAATTTGAATTTTCAAATCATGAGGTATCTGCCGTGATAACCCCAAGTGTTTTTGCCAGTTTAATGATTTATAAAATAACCACTTTCGCGCCCGTTCATTGAAAAAATGACGATAGATTAACCGATCCTTTTTCATGCCGGTTTTGATCCAGTCACTTTCAAAAAAGTCAAAACTCTCGATATAGTCAACATCCCGCTCGTCTAGGAACTGATGGGCATATCGGGCGGATTTAATCGCCATGCAATCACCGGACAACATATAAAAATGCGAGGCCAGCGGAAAAGCATCACTGGCTGCTTGTATTGCGTTGAGTGTGGCCTGAACAAGCGACCATTCTCCCCAACCGCATTTGATTCGCTTTTTCGCAAAAGTGACATTTTTGTTGTCTGCAAGGGAGCGCCGAATTTGCTGATAGTCAGCCAAACGGGCGCTAGCATCAAAGTGAATTGCTATGTAGTCACCCACAGCCGTCAATTGCTGTGCCTGATCAATAATGGCCTGTGGATTTTTGTGGCACAGTAATATAAAAGCTATTTTTGCCAATTATAGTTTACCTATCTTTAAGAAACATTATAAAGAGATGCAGTTATTTGGCACAGGTGCCGCATTAGTATTTTAATTTAATTTAAAGCGAGTTTCGATGACTTTTAACATAGTTAAGTTTATCGGTCGCAGCAAGGTAAGGTTGATATGGGTTTCCCAGGAACATGGATGACAGAAAGTGAAAGCGTTGTTTACCGCGTTGTTCCAAAATGTGCGTGCTCGACAATTGGGCAGATTATGTATTTTTCCGATCACAATGCCTTTTATGACGGAGATATACATGATGCGGAAGGAGGCATTCATAAATGGGCCATCGAGGCAAGTCAGGCAAGAATTACCGAAAATGTCGTGTCTCAAAAAACCTATACATTTACCTGTGTGCGCAACCCCTACACGCGCATTCTATCCTCGTTTTTTGACAAAATTTGCGGCATCCAGCGCAATGGAAACAGGTATCGCGGAAACTTGGTGCCTTTGGTTATTCAAAAATACGGCATCGAAGTCGGTGGTCCAGATGGTCAACAGGAATTTGATCAAATCAAATCCTTTCGCAGGTTTTTATTGTTTGTCCGCGATACCATCCGTTGGCGCAAACCGATGGATCCGGATATCCACTGGTCTGCAATGTCCGGACACGTAGCAACATTGGTAGCAAATGGTGGACGGTACGACAAAATTTTCTGGACCGAAAAGTTTAATGAGGGCATGAAGCAGGTGCTAGATGCCACCACAAGCGCCCATAAAGTTAACGTGTCCGATATCCCTCGGTTCAACGAGTCAGCAATCCACGGGCCTGAAAGGGCACATCCCGTCGAAGATTACTTTGATGATCTTTCAATGCATTTAATGTATGAAATTTACCATAAGGATTTTCGGTTGTTTAAATATGATTTTGAAAATCCAGGCAATAAAATGCCCATCGGCGAGATTGATCTCGACGAAGTGCATGCCAAACTTGGACCCAAATGATCAAATAGAGCTAAAGCAAGCCGCTTTGGATAAATAATTCCTTAACGTCCTGATCGGGCCTTGGGCCAATATGACTAATTACTTCGGCGGCGGCGACGCTGCCCATTTTGCAGCAGATTTCGGTATCGTATCCGCTCAAAAGACCATAAAGAAAACCTGCTGCAAACTGATCGCCCGCGCCGGTGGCATCAACAGGAACCACTGGCGTGACAGCCACATTAATGCGTTTCCCCCTATGGATGACGCTAACCCCATCACTTGCCCGAGTGCACACCACCAGATCACACATGGCAGCGGTTTTACCCAATGCCACTTCTAAATCATCTGTTTCAAACAGCGATTTGACCTCGGCCTCGTTGCCAATCACATAATCAAGCTCATTGGCAATGAGACTTAAGAAATCCGACCGGTGCCGCTCGACACAGAACGGATCAGAGATGGAAATCCCGGCCGTGCCGCCAGCGGCGCGGCAGCTTCTGGACAAATGGATAAAGGCATCCTTGCCCTTGTCTTTGTCAAAAAGATAGCCCTCCAAGAATACTGTTTCGGCCTCTGCGGCGGCTTGCGCCGGTATATCTTCGGGGCCCAGCTCGGCAGATATGCCCAAATAGGTATTCATCGAGCGTTCCCCATCTGCCGAGACAAAAATCATTGACCGTGAGGTGGGCAATTCGCCGTCAGTAATCGGATCGTTTAGAAAATCAGTACCGCCTTTAATCATCGTATCGGCATAAAAATGTCCCAAGGCATCATCATTCACACGGCCGACAAACCCCGTGCGCAGGCCCAGCGCACCCAAGCCAGCCAAGGTATTCGCCACAGCGCCGCCAGCGGCTTGGGTCCGGTTCTGCATCGCATCATACAGCAATTCCGCACGGTCCCGGTCGATCAGTTGCATAATGCCTTTTTCGATCCCCATACGCTGCAAGAACGCATCATCGGATTGCGAGATGACATCTACAACCGCATTGCCAATACCGATAATTTGATATTTTTTCATAAGTGCTTTTCCTCAAATTCACAAAGATCTCGAATAAAACATGTACCACATAGCGGCTTGCGCGCCTTGCAGTGATAACGGCCATGTAAAATAAGCCAGTGGTGGGCGTGGTGTTGAAAATCAGCCGGTATATGGTCTTCGATCGCCCGCTCCACGGCGTCGACATCTTTGCCCGGTGCAATGCCGGTGCGGTTGCCGACGCGAAAAATATGCGTGTCCACCGCCTGCGCCGGATGTTGCCACCACATATTCAGCACAACATTGGCCGTTTTTCGGCCAACACCGGGCAGCGATTGCAATGCAGCACGGGAATTGGGCACCTCGCCGCCGTAATCCTCAACCAGTATGCGGCTTAGCTTTATGACGTTTTTGGCCTTGTTACGATAAAGCCCGATACTTTTGATATGCTCGATCAAACTGGCTTCGCCCAGCTCAAGCATCTTTTGTGGGCTATCAACTTTGGCAAAGAGGTCTTTGGTGGCTTTATTCACCCCGGCATCCGTCGCTTGCGCACTAAGGGCAACCGCCACCACAAGAGTATAGACGTTCACGTGATCCAACTCGCCTTTTGGTGTTGGTTCTGCAGACTTGAACCGGCTAAAAATTTCCCGGATCGTATGATAATCGAGTTGCTTGGCCATGCTTGCCCTATGCCTTGAAATCCGCACAAGAACAACCCGTTTGCGCAAAATTCGGGTCGCCCATTCGCGCTAGCAAGGATATGCTTGGGCTTAAGCAAGCAAAAAGGCACTAAAATGAACTCTCACGATGGCAGTTATACCTATAGCGTTTTGCGGCGGGCGATAGAGGCCATTGATCACGCTGATGCCCCCCTATCGCTTGATCAACTCGCGCAAACGTTAAATATGAGCCCGGCTCATTTTCAAAGACTGTTTTCAAAATGGGTTGGGGTATCGCCAAAACGGTACCAGCAATATCTTACACTGGATCAGTGCAAAGCCCTACTCAACCAAAGGCATAGCACTTTGGAAACAGCCCATCAGGCAGGATTGTCAGGATCTGGACGGCTACATGATCTTTTCCTTAGATGGGAAGCAATGAGCCCTGGGGAATTTGCCCGTCAAGGCGATACAGTTACAATCAATTTTAGCTGGATGGACAGCCCGTTTGGCGAGGCCTTGATCATGGGAACCAACCGCGGTCTTTGCGGGATTGCCTTTACCGCTGAAACTGGCAGGTCTGCGGCCTTCAACGATATGGCTGCACGTTGGCCAAAAGCTCATTTTATGGAAAATGCAGCATCTCTAAAACAATGGGGCGAGGCGGCTTTTGGCTATTCGGGTGAAACGCCACTTCATTTGATCGGTGCACCGTTCCAGATCAAGGTTTGGGAAGCGCTGCTTAAAATTCCATCAGGCTATGTCACCACCTATTCAGACATCGCCCAGTGCATCGGGGCGCCCAAAGCCGTTCGTGCGGTTGGCACTGCTGTGGGGCGCAACCCGATCAGCTGGCTTATCCCCTGCCACCGGGCATTGCGCAAATCTGGCGCCTTAGGCGGCTATCACTGGGGCTTGCCGGTCAAGCGTACAATGCTGGCCTATGAAGCGGCACGAAGCGAGGCAAAATAGACCTAAATCATTGCTGCGCAACAATCCGCCCAGATTTGGCAAAATAATTTGGAATTTCCCGCTGATAACCCCTATAGTCGCCTCATTGGATGCAGTGTGAGGATTTTATGAAACACAATTACAGAACGATTTTCCCGCTTTCGGCGGTCGTAATTCTTTTGGCCGGATGTACCAATCCGGCTCAATTTGACGATATGAACTCTTATGAAAAAACCAAGCAGGGCGCCGTGATTGGCGGGGTGCTTGGGGCCATGGGTGGTTTGCTGACCGGTAATGGGGATAATAAAAATGAACGCGCCATCAAAGGGGCCATTTTGGGCAGTGGTGCCGGCGCCCTGATCGGCAACCAGCTAGACAAACAAGAAGCAGATTTGCGCCGCACGATGGGCAATGAAAACATTATGATCCAAAATACCGGCGACCGGTTGATCGTGACATTGCCGCAGGATATTTTGTTTGCCGTCGACAGCACAGATTTGCGCGGTGATCTTCTTCAAGATCTTCAAGCGCTGGCGCAAAACTTACTGGCGTATCCAAATACCAATGTGCGGGTGATTGGCCACACTGATAATACTGGTGCTGCAAGCTATAACCAATCGCTATCTGTGGCGCGCGCCAACAGTGTCGGCAGTGTTTTGGTCAGAAATGGTGTAAATCCTGGGCGCATTATTGCCATTGGCCGCGGTGAAGATGAGCCCGTTGCCTCGAACTTAACACCATCTGGGCGTACACAAAATCGCCGTGTAGAAATTGTAATTCTTCCCCTCGTAGGGAACTAATTTCTCGTCTCGCTCCGGATGACGACCTGCCCCGGCTTTATGCCGGGGTTTTTTGGGGGTCTGGTTATCTGATCCCAACGGGCGCGATCCAAAAATAACAGATGCTGACCTGCCAAGCCTACAGCCGTTCAAAGACCAGTTGTAATATCGCCGAAAGCGCAGAGGCATCCTGCGCATCAAATGCATTGGGTTGATCGCTGTCGATATCAAACACAGCAATCAGCGAACCTTGCCCATTGATGACCGGGATAACCAATTCGGATCTGGTGGAGCTGGAACAGGCAATATGGTCTTCAAAAGTCTCAACATCGGCTATGATCTGTATCTCTTGGCTGCGGGCCGCAGCGCCGCATACCCCGCGTGAAAAAGGAATGACCAAACACCCATGGCCCCCTTGATAGGGGCCGATTTTCAGCATCTGCGGCTCTGTCACCCGATAAAATCCGGTCCAGTCAAAGCGCTCATCGCTATGATGCACTTCACAGGCAATGGTGGCCATCAACGCAATTTCATCAGTTTCATGTTCGCACAGCGCCGCAATGCGCTGCGACAAAGCCGAATAATCAACCACTTTAAGGTCGCTCAATGGCAATAGCAGTGCCCTCGCCGCCGCCGATACACACGGCGGCCACACCACGCTTTAAATCATAGCGCTCAAGCGCATGCAGCAAGGTGACAATGATGCGCGCGCCAGAGGCCCCTATAGGGTGACCAAGCGCGCAGGCTCCACCGTGAATATTAAGCCGGTCGCGCGCCACACCCATGTCCCGCATAAAGGCCATCGGTACAACGGCAAAGGCTTCGTTGACTTCCCAAAGGTCTACATCCGCAACGCTCCAACCGATGCGTTCAAGCAGTTTTTGGGCGGCCGGAACCGGCGCAGTGGTAAACCAGCCCGGCGCTTGCGCATGGCTGGCATGTCCCAAGATACGGGCGCGCTGGGGAAGATGATGCGCCTCGGCATAGGTTTGCGAGGCAAGGATCAATGCCGCCGCCCCGTCGGATATGGATGAGGCATTGGCCGGCGTGACTGTGCCGTCCTTTCGAAAGGCAGGCTTCAGCTGGGGAATTTTTTCCGGTCTTGCCTTGCCCGGTTGTTCATCCGCCGCCACTATCTCTGTGGTGCGCCGTGATACGACTTCGAACGGCGAAATTTCAGCGTCAAATGCACCACTTTCCTGCGCCTTGAGCGCATTGGACAATGACGCAAGCGCGAACTCATCCTGCGCCTGACGGGTAAATTGATATTTTTCTGCGCAATCTTCTGCGAAGCTGCCCATCAAACGGCCAGGCTCATAAGCATCCTCAAGACCATCAAGAAACATATGATCGGTGACGCGGTCATGGCCTATGCGTGCGCCGCCACGCATTTTTGGCAGTATATAAGGCGCGTTTGACATGCTTTCCATCCCGCCAACTGCCATAATCTCTGAGCCACCAAGAGCGATTTGATCAAAGCCCATCATGGTGGTTTTCATCCCCGAACCGCACATTTTATTCACAGTTGTCGCGGGCACTTCTTCGCCCAATCCTGCGGCAAACCCCGCTTGCCGCGCAGGCGCTTGCCCTTGGCCTGCGGGCAAAACATTACCCATGATCAGCTCATCAACAGTACTGACCCCGGCGCCCTGCATCGCGGCGCGGATCGCCGAGCCACCAAGCTTTGCCGCAGAAACATCGTTAAAGTCGCCCTGAAAACCGCCCATGGGCGTTCTAGACGCTCCACTTATCACAACATTTTGCACCCGATTGCTCCTTGTCTTATTCCACCGCAAGCATACAGAAAAGTAACCTTTGCCGTCTAGTGTTTCTCTGACGCTATTCATCAAAGGACATACCATGCAGATAAGCCAAAAGAAATGTGGGGATATCTTGACGCTCTTGGTAGAAACCGAGCGCATTGATGCCGCCAGTGCGATCGCGTTTAAGGATTTGATCCGAGATGCTGCGCAAACGTCGCCGCCGCGGGTCATTTTGGATCTTAGCAAGGTCACATTTGTCGATTCAAGCGGGCTTGGCGCAATCGTCAATGCCAAAAAAGCCCTAGGTCCGGAAACACGCCTTGATCTTTGCACCCTTAGCGGCGCAGTGGACAAGGTTTTCAAACTGACCCGAATGGACAGTGTGTTTGATATTTATCCCGGTCTTGATCAGGCGCTCTCTGGGCCATCGGCCAGTTAGGAAAGATTGGCGGCGATGAGCAAAGGATGCTATTCTATGCACTTAAACCAGCCCAAAGATTTTCTTTCAGTGCGCGGCGCCTTAGCTAAGATTCGGAGTGATTTTTTGCATCAGGGTCATAGTGATGTGCAGTTTTTAAAAATTGAAATGGTTCTGGCAGAGGCTTTGAATAATATAGCAGAGCATGGCGGCCCCAATGTTCACAAAAGCCCAATTACCATCAAATGGCAGTATGAACAGGGTCTTTTCTGCGCAACACTAAAAGATAATGGGCGCCCCTATTCGACCGCAGTTATCCCCGACACAGGCAGTCCAAGACCAAATGTTGACGACAAGAATTTACCCGAGGGCGGGTTCGGATGGCATATCATTTCTCAGCTTTGTGATACTGTGCGCTATCAAAGAAGCGCTGGTCAAAATAATTTGGTTATTGGCATAAGGGCTTAAGTCGCCCCCCCGAACTAACGACAAGTTCATTTTTACTGCCACAAACTTACCTTTTTTCCCACCCATTGCAGCCGCAAAGGCCCGGTAGACCAGTTCATGAGCTTAACATGGCTTATCTCGGCGCCGCGTCTATTTTTGCCCCCACAGATGCGGTGCCGAGGTTTCACATTCCCCTTCTTTGAAAATCTGTTGCCTTACAATCACTTTGGCCTATGCTTCATTGGGCTATAGGGAATAAAGGGATGAGGCATGCGTGATTTTCATCGGCCAGGACGCTCGGCGGTGTTTGCCGGAAATGGCATGTGTGCCACATCCCATCCTCTGGCTGCAAAAACCGCTATTGATATTTTACAAAGCGGTGGAAACGCCATGGATGCGGCCATTGCCGGGGCAGTTTTGCTTGGGCTGTGCGAGCCGCAAATGACCGGCATCGGCGGGGATTGTTTTGTGCTTTTTTCCCCACCCGGTTCAGACGCCATCAAAGCCATGAACGGATCGGGTTGTGCGCCCAGCGCGCAATCTGCCACTGACATGCGTAGCAGAGGTTTAAACCATGTTCCCGAGCATAGCGCAGAGGCGGTCACCGTTCCGGGCGCAATAGATGCATTTTGCCAATTAAGTAACGATTGGGGCAAACTCGGACTTGAGGCCCTTTTGGCCCCCTCAATTAATTATGCCGAAAATGGCGTACCCGTGGCCCCACGGGTAGCACTGGACTGGGCCGGTCTAACCTCAAAACTGCATGTCTCTGCGCAAAAGGATTATCTTATAGATGGTAAAGCCCCCTTGCCCGGCGATATGTTTTTCGCCCCCAAACAAGCGAAAGTCCTACGCCGGATTGCCGCCAAAGGACGCGATGGGTTTTATTGCGGAGAAGTGGCTGATGATATGGTGCAATCGCTCACCGCGTTTGGCGGGGCACATCAGCTAAGCGATTTTGCTGACCAGAAAGCGTTTTATACCCACCCTATACGTGGAACCTACAACGGCGTTGATCTGGTAGAGCATCCACCAAATGGCCAAGGCGCAACGGCAATTTTACTGCTTAATATCCTATCTCACTTCGATCTCGCGGCGCTGCCTCCATTTGGGGCAGTGCGCACCCATATGGAAACCGAAGCAACAAAACTTGCCTATCAAGCGCGTAATGCAATTATTGCAGACCCTGCGAACACAGAGGGGCTTGAGCAAATGCTATCTGTAGAATTTGCGCAGAAGCTGGCAGGCGAGATTAGCCTTACCTCTGCCGGGCAAGCCCCAAACCCGATCATCGAAGCGGTTCACAAAGATACCATCTATATCACGGTTGTTGATCAAGACAGGTTGTCTGTTTCGCTTATCTATTCCATCTTTCACGGCTTTGGGTCAGGTTTGGCCAGTGACAAATATGGCATATTGTTCCAAAATCGCGGGGCAGGTTTTAACCTTATACCAAACCACCCTAATGAGCTCAAAGGCGGGGCACGACCAATGCATACCATTATACCGGGTATGCTCTGCAAAGCTGGAAAGCCAATAATGCCTTTTGGCGTTATGGGCGGCCAGTATCAGCCAACAGGACATGCCCGGCTCATCAGCAATATTTTTGATTTCGGGCTTTCGCCTCAGGATGCAATTGATGCGCCGCGCAGCTTTTATGATCGCGACACCTTAAAGTTAGAGCGGGGTTATGCGCAAAACGTAGTTCAGGAACTTGCTGATTTGGGCCATTCTGTGACCCAAGACATTGAACCGATTGGCGGCGCACAAGCCATTAGGATTTTGCAAAACGGTGTTTTAGAGGGCGCATCAGACCCGCGCAAAGATGGATGTGCCTTGGGGTATTGAACCCTCACATAGCTTAATTAAGCTGAAAGTGAAGCGGGTATTGACCGTTTTGAAACGGGCCAAACAAATCGGGAATGTCCGGATGATCCACAGGCTCGCCGGATACATCTTCTACCAAGTTTTGCTCTGACACATAGGCTACGTAAAAACTGTGATCATTTTCTGCAAGCAAATGATAATAGGGTTGCTCGCGGACCGGACGGTGGTCCTCGGGAATAGACTCATACCAATCGTCCGTATTGCTAAACTCGGGATCAACATCAAAAATAACGCCCCTAAAAGGGTGCTTTTTGTGACGCACGACCTGGCCCAGATGATATTTCGCGTTTTTGCTAAACATATGCCTATGCACTATAAGGGCTTTGGATCGCTTTCAAGAGGATTTTCTCGTATAAAAGCAACTAAATTTAACACAAACAAATTGTCTTTCTTGGTAAAACAAGGATTTATAGGGTCTGCGAGCGACAATTTTCTGTATCGGCAAATATTGTTCAAACCATTGTAGTTTGCTCTGAGAATCACTTTAAAAAAATGGCGAAATTTGCTATACTAATTTCTAAAGATCAAAAATAGATCGAGCAGCATATGTTAAAACTATTCTACGCCTTCCTTTTGGTGCTTTTTGTGGCATCCTGCGGAATTATGACGCCGGGCAGCGCGCCGAGAAACCTTGATAATGCCTGCTCGATCGTACAGCAGCGGCCACAGTATCTGCGGGCGTTCAAAGCCACTGAACGCAAATGGGGCGTTCCGGTAAATGTGCAAATGGCCATCATTCATCAGGAAAGCAAATTCAAAAAAGCCGCAAAAACACCACGAAAATATTTTCTTGGGGTGATTCCGAACGGCCGCCAAAGTTCAGCCTATGGCTTTGCCCAAGCTTTGGATGGAACCTGGTCTGAATACAAAGAGTCCACCGGACGTTTTGCAGCCCGGCGCAGCAGTATTCGCGATGCTGCCGATTTCATGGGCTGGTATATGACCGAAACCAAACGCCGCAGCGGGGTCGCACTGTCGGATGCGCGCAATCAATATCTGGCCTATCATGAGGGCCAGGGTGGATTTATGCGCGGCACTCATCTTAAAAAGTCATGGCTGCTAGCGGTTGCTGATAAAGTGGCTGACCGCTCGGCAACATACCGCCGGCAACTTAAAAGCTGTGGGAAAATCTAGCGATTTTTACGGCGTTCTGTGTTTAGCAGAATATTGAACAGGCTATCGCCCAATTCGTTTCCAGTGACAAAGTCATTAAGTACAACAACCGTTTGATCACCGTTTTGATCCTCGATCACCCATTGCCTTAATTGCGGCTCTGGTCCGGTAAAGATCAGCGCGATTTTGCCGCGCTCTGGATGCTTGGGGTCTTGCACACCCAAAATGGTCGAGGTGCCATCAAACCGATGAGCCGTCACCATTCTTTCGCGGGCCAAATCAAGATCATCTGCCAGAATGAGGCCGAGCGGTGTTTTGCTTAGGGGATAGGTTTCCGGACCGGCGTCACCTTTGGGATCAAAGATTGCCAACTCACCACCAGCAGCCAAAACCAGGGCGTCATTTGGCGGATCATATTCAAACCGAATGCGGCCCGGTCTTTTGATGTAAATCGCCCCTGTCGCCAAGCTGCCATCCATATTAATCTGGGTAAATTCGGCCTCAACCGTCCGCAAATCGTTCAAATAGTCCGATAATGTCGAAAGCGGCAAGATATCTGCCCGTAGTGGATGTGCTGAGAAGCTTATAAATCCGAGCACTAAAAAGATATTTTTTAAAACCATGACACCATCTTAAGCAAAACCGCTCCGGCGACCAGCCCAAATAGCTTCTTGTAACAACGCTGGGCAAGTTATTGCTGTTCAGGCACTAGAATTTCGCGTTTTCCAACATGGTTTGAGGCGCTGACAAGACCGGCATCTTCCATTTGCTCGACAAGCCGGGCAGCTTTGTTATAGCCGATGGCAAGCTTGCGCTGGATATAGCTTGTTGAGCACTTGCGATCGCGTAGAACAATTGCCACCGCCTCATCATAGAGCGCATTTTCACCGTCTGTATTACCGCCCAGACCGAGGACCATGTCAATGTTGTCGGCCTTTTCCTCATCCGGCCCTTCCACAACGCCACTTTTATAATCCGGCGGCCCATGGGATTTAAGGTGATTAACGATTTCTTCGACCTCTTCATCGCTGACAAAAGGCCCGTGGCAGCGGGTGATTTTTGAACCACCGGCCATGTATAGCATATCACCCATGCCCAAAAGCTGCTCTGCGCCCATTTCCCCTAGGATCGTCCGGCTGTCGATTTTACTGGTCACCTGAAAGGAAATTCGGGTGGGAAAATTGGCTTTGATCGTACCGGTGATCACATCCACCGAGGGCCGCTGGGTGGCCATAATAAGATGGATACCCGAGGCCCGCGCCATTTGCGCAAGGCGCTGGATACAGGCTTCAATTTCTTTGCCTGCAACCATCATCAAATCTGCCATTTCATCCACCACGACGACAATATATGGCATTTTTTCTGGTGCAAATTCTTCGGTTTCAAATATCGGCTCGCCGGTGGTATCTTCAAAACCTGTCTGCACCGTTCGGCTAAACATTTCACCTTTGCGCTGGGCATCTTCGACACGGCCGTTATAGCCGTCGATGTTACGCACCCCCATTTTGGACATTTTGCGGTAGCGCTCTTCCATTTCGCCGACCACCCATTTAAGCGCCACGACCGCCTTTTTGGGGTCCGTGACCACTGGGCTTAACAGATGCGGAATACCGTCATAAACACTGAGCTCAAGCATTTTGGGATCAATCATGATCATCCGGCACTCTTCCGGCGTCAGTTTGTAAAGCAGCGATAGGATCATTGTGTTGATGGCAACGGATTTACCTGAACCCGTTGTGCCGGCAATCAGCAAATGCGGCATCTTGGCCAAATTGGCCACCATCGGTTCACCGCCAATATCCTTACCCAAAGCAAGTGGTAATTTTTGGTTGCTATCGCCAAATGACTTGGCGGATAAAATTTCGCGCAAAACGACTTTTTCACGGTTTTCATTTGGCAACTCGATGCCGATTACCGAGCGTCCGGGTACAGTGGATACCCGCGCCGAAAGCGCCGACATTGAACGCGCGATATCATCGGCCAAACCGATCACCCGACTGGCTTTTAGGCCGGGGGCAGGTTCAAGTTCATACATGGTGACCACTGGGCCGGGGCGAACACTTACAATTTCGCCTTTAACCCCGTAATCATCCAGAACCGCTTCCAAAAGACGGGCATTTTCCTCAAGTGCTTCATCGGAAAGATGGTGGCGCATAACTGAAACTGGATTGGCCAAAAGTCCCAAAGGCGGCAATTCATAGTCACTTGCGCTCTCTTCAAACTGTAATCTTGGCTGGGCTTCTTCTTTGGCCCGCAAGGATTGGCTCATCGGCTTTCTAAGCGGTGGCTGCACAACCTTTTTTGCTTCAATCTTGGGCCGCTGGAGGCCCGTGGTCGTTCCAAAATCAAGCGGCTCAGGGTCAGCCATATCAACATCATCTGTTTCATAAATATCCATATGATCGCCGCTCAGTGCCGGCTCAACCCGCACACCTGAGGATGCAGGTTCTGTGTCCCTGCGCATACGGGATTTAACCACATCAGATATCCTTGCACTGATCCGTGCATCCCCCGGCATATTTTGGACATCCACATCCGATTGGTGTTCCACCAACTCAGGCTCGGGCATTTGTTCACCGCGTTTTGAAAAAGTCGGCATGCGCGACAGAAAGCTGGGCTTTTCAATCCGCGCAGGCCGATCATCATCGGCAAAACCCCGCGCTTCAGGAGCGCGTGGAATGGATAAAGACTGGCTTGCCGCTGTCTTGATCTGGGTCTGCATGGATTGGGGCGCTGTATCTGGGCTTTGCACTTTTCTAAGGGCCTCTTTTTGCTGCAGCGACGCGGCAGCTTTAAATGCACCGCGCGCGCCAACACCAAGTAAGCGCATAAGAGCAGCATAGGACACAACCAGACCAACCAGTAAAAATCTAAAAATTGCGGCCAGTTCTGGCCGTGAAAACCCAAGTGTATAAAGCCCACTGATTACAACCGAAATGCCTGAAACAAGCGATATAATCAAAAGACTTTGGGCAGTGGGCAACGGTATGGTGGCCAGCAGGTTGCGCAGCACGGTATCGCCAAAAAGCCCGCCCATGCCAAAACTATGGCTCCAACTGCCCACAGGAACCAAACTTGCAGCATATATCGATGCCAGAGCAATCATTATGGGTGCAAAAATCAACCGGCCAAAAGCACGTTCAGCGCCTTTGTGCAATAAACAGCGAATTCCCCACGCGGCCGCCAAAGTGGCGATCGCCCAACAGGACCAGCCCAAGATTAACATGCTTGGGGCGGCCATCGTGGCACCAGGAACACCAAGCATATTTTGGACCGGCGCATCCGAAGCCGACAGCCAGCTTGGATCTTCTGGTGAATAACTCATGATGACCATTGCCAACAGGGCGCTAGCGGCAACCAGTGCAAGGCCGAGCAATTCAACACCACGCTTTTCCAATGCCGCATGAACATGCGGGCCAAACAAAGTTTGCTGCTGGTGGGTTTGATTATATGCCATAGATGCCTCGCTACTTAAAAAGACAGTCGCGCAGGCGGATTAGCCCTTGCTCTGCTTCATTTTTTGGGGCCACCAAAGCGACCCGAATGTATTTCTTGCCGGGATTTTCGCCCTGAACATCTCTCGATAGATATGCGCCTGGCAGGACACGAACTCCGGTGTCTTGCCATAGTTTTAGTGCGGCTGCTTCCCCATCGCCTACATCAAGCCAAAGGAAAAATCCCGCTTCGGGGGAATTATACCCCGACACTCCGGCAAAAATTTCATCGGCCATTTCAAATTTTTCGGCATAAAGCGCGCGGTTTTCGATCACATGCGCTTCATCTGCCCAAACTTTTGTTGCCGCACGCTGGAGCGGCAGTGGCAGCGGCGCACCCGCATAGGCGCGCAATTGCTTTACCCGCGCAATACTTCGCGGGCCTGACGCTACAAAACCAGAGCGGAGTCCTGCAAGGTTTGAGCGCTTTGAAAGGGAATGAAATACCACCACCCGCTCAGGGTCGGCGCCAAACTCTGCCGCCATCTGCAACCCACCAACCGGTGGTGCATCACGGTAAATTTCGCTGTAACATTCATCCGCAAAAATCTGAAAATTATACTTTTCAGCCAGCCCAAGCAAATCGCGCCAATAGGCACGGCTTGCCACAGCGCCCTGCGGGTTTGAGGGCGAACACAGATAGGCAATGGCTGTACGGTTCAATATCTCAGGCGGCAAAGCGGTGTAATCCGGCAAGTATCCGCTTTTGGCGGTCGCAGACACGAACACCGGCTCGGCACCAATAGAGTGGGCTGCAACTGCGTAGACTTGATAAAACGGATTGGGGATTAAAATCGCCGGCGGATTGCCACCCAATTCTTCTGGGCACAGCGCCATCGCAGCATTATAAAGCCCTTCACGTGTGCCGTTGAGCGCCATGACCTGATCATCTGCGCTGATGGCTATATCGTAACGCTTTTGCAGCCATATTGCGATCGACTGCAGCAACTCGGGGCTGCCGTCATTGGGCGGATACTTATTGAACTCGGCCGAGTGCTCGGCAATCACATCGGCAACCCACGCCGGAAAGGCGTGCTTTGGCTCACCGATGGTCATATGCAAAACATCGCCACCCGGCGCATGCGGATCAAGCAAAGCGCGCAGACGTGGAAATGCATAAGCCGGTAGGTTCGAAAACCGCTCAGGAAACATTTTATAGCCTCAAAGTTCGGGATCATAACGCCCCGATTACTTGTAGAATAACCAAGCGAGGCTGCTACGTCTACAAAAACGCATCAAAAAAAGGGATTTCCACAGAAAATTGTCGCAAAATCCCATGAAATTCGATGATTTAGGGAGCTTTTAGCTTTTCAAAGCAGTCTCAGCCGCCACGCTCAGCCGCAAAAGTCGGTTTTCTTCACCCGGACCAGCCATCAACATTAGCCCGCAACTTGGCGTGCCGGTGGGCAATGTCACTGCGCATAGCCCCATCAAATTACCGATCCGTGTGTTGCGCAGGGCCAATAGATTTTCAGTAACATAATAGCTATCATCACTCAAAAGCCGCTGTGCATCCGGCGGCAAAATGGGCGCGCTGGGACATAAAACAGCATCATATCCAGCGCTTTTTTCAGCATAGCTTTGCCGCAACCCGCCCAGTTTACGCCATGCTGCCACATAATCAGATGCGGAGAATTCAGCGCCGCCACGAAACCGTTTGAGAATTTCATCAAACATCAGATCAGGCTCGGCTTCGATCACATCTTTCCAAGTTCCATAGGCCTCTGAAGTATACAAAATCGGGCTTAGCGGCAGCGCTTCGCTCACGGCTGGTATTTCAATATTTTCAATAACGGCGCCAGCTTCAGCCAACCGCTCAATGGCAGTTTCAAAGCCAACGCGCGGGGCGTTGCGTAGATCATCAAAGGCCGCGGTTTGCAGCACCGCCAGACGTTTTCCACGCAAATCGCAGCTTTGCATATCCAGTGCAGGGCGCCCCTGCAACGCAGCAAAGAGCAAAGCGGCATCTTCGACAGTTTTGCTCAACGGGCCGATGGTGTCAAAATGTTCACATAGCGGCACGACCCCGTCCATCGGCAAGACACCTGCTGTGGTTTTCAGCCCCACCAAATCATTCCAAGCGGCCGGTATCCTTACCGATCCACCAGTGTCCGATCCTATTGCCGCCGCCGCCAATCCAAATGCGACAGATGCAGCAGCGCCGGAGGATGATCCACCGGACACGGCGCTTGGATCATTGACACAGGGCGGGCTTTCGGTCACCGGATTGAGCCCCAAACCGGAAAAGGCCAGTTCCGACATATGGGTTTTGCCGATGCATACCAATCCCATTGCGCTGGCATTATGCAACACTTTCGCATCGCGCTCGGGGGTGCGACCACGCAGCAATGCGCTGCCCGCTTCGGTGGCATACCCAGCGGTGTCAAACAGGTCTTTCCAACTGATCGGCACCCCGTCCAAAGGCGATAACCGTTGGCCAGAGCGGGCACGGGCCTGAGCTGCGCGCGCTTCGGCCATTGCACGATCTGGCGTCAGCATGGTAAAAATGCGGTGGCTTTGCGGATGATCTTCGGCCGCATCCAAATAGGTTTGGGTTAGGGCAACCGGATCTAATTTTCCGCTCTGAATATCCTGTCCCAGCTGCGCGGCTGTCTGATCAAATATAGAATTCATTACCCAAGCTCCTTTTTATTACCACAGAAGGTAGCGGCATCAAAGCACATGGACAATCCTACAGTTTGACCCATAGTGGATTTATGAATTATGACACAGATATTGCAATTGTTGGCGGCGGTTTAAATGGCGCTATAATGAGCTTGGCCTTGGCAGAGGCAGGCTTTACCGTCACCTTAATTGATCCACAGACCTTAAAGTCAAAGCAAAACCCCCATTTTGATGGCCGCAGTTATTCTTTGGCCATAGCCTCTGTCCGCCTGATGCAAGCCTTAGGCCTTTGGGAGGAGCTTGCCCCAAATGCACAGCCTATTTTAGAGATAAAAGTTGCCGATGGTCGGGCCTATTCAAATCCCTCCCCCTATTTTTTGCATTTCGACCACCACGAAATAGAAGAAGGCCCCATGGGGCATATGGTCGAAGACCGTCATTTACGGCCTCTGTTGCAAAAGCGTTTGCAAAGCGTATCCCAAATCAACTACCGCGCCGGCCTGTCGGTTTCTGAGATGACAATAACCAATACTCAC
This sequence comes from Rhodobacteraceae bacterium Araon29, assembly GCA_039640505.1. NCBI lineage: Bacteria > Pseudomonadati > Pseudomonadota > Alphaproteobacteria > Rhodobacterales > Paracoccaceae > Rhodobacteraceae bacterium Araon29. The sequence goes on from CP046865.1 coordinate 3,342,397, forward strand.
GCCGAGTTGAGGCTTAACACCGAAGAAACCATTACCACCCGCTTGGTGATCGGTGCAGACGGCCGACAAAGTCAAACGGCAGAGCGCGCCGGGATCAAACGTACCGGATGGCGTTATGGCCAAACCGCTTTGGTCTGCGCCCTGAGCCACAATATTCCCCACCAAGGTGTTGCCTGCCAGTATTTTATGCCCCCCGGCCCACTTGCGATTCTGCCGCTTACGGGCAACCGATCATCCATTGTATGGACCGAAAGTGATGCCAATGCTGCCACCATTATGGCGATGGATAACAATGATTATATGGCCGTTTTGCAACCGCGCATCGGTGACTATCTAGGCAAAGTCGAGTTGGCTGGCGCTCGCTATAGCTATCCGCTGGATTTAACCATAGCGCAGAATTATGTCATGCCGAGGCTGGCTTTGGTGGGCGATGCGGCGCATGGGGTACATCCCATTGCCGGACAGGGGCTCAATTTGGGTCTACGAGATATCGCTGCCCTGAGTGAGGTTCTAAGTGATGCCCGCCTGCGCGGCGAAGATTTTTCCTCTTTAGCAGTTCTGCTGCGCTATCAGGAATGGCGTAGGTTCGATACGACTGCGCTTGCCGTCGCCACAGATGCCGTTAACAAATTGTTTTCAAATGATAATTCATTTCTCCGAACATTAAGGGATTTAGGAATGGGGGCCATCAATAGCCTGCCTGCTCTGCGCCGCAGTTTCATTCGCGAGGCCGCCGGCCTAACCGGCGATCTACCACGTTTAATGCAATAAATGTCAGCTATTCAGCAAGCGTTCTAGCTTCGTCGATCAACATGATCGGGATACCATCGCGGATTGGAAAGGCCAGTCGGGCAGCTTTAGAAACCAACTCTTGGCGTTCTGCATCATAGGCAAGCGTGTTGTGCGTTTGCGGACAGACCAAAGCTTCAAGCATCCGGCGCTCTGCGCTATCAGGTGGCAGTTCACTCATTGCAATATTTCCTCGGAAGATCCGCCGCGCAAGCTGTATTCGATAAGTGTCACCAGTGTTTCGCGTCGGGTGACGAGCGAAGGTGCCTCAAGCAAAGCCTGCTTATCTTCAGTATTGAAATCAAGCAGCATTGAGAGCGAGTTGATCAGCAATTCATCATCAGCATCACGCAGGGTTTCCCAATCAGTGGAAAGTTCACGCTGCTCAAAATAGCGCGACAACAGTTTAAAAAACATATCCCGCTTAAAGTCAGGGTCCTTATCTGAGGGTGAGCGGTCTTGATCAAACCCAACCCAACTGGCTTCAAATTTTCGATAAGGGGTAAAACCTTTGATTTCATCACCCAGCCGATAACGGCTAATACCTGTTAGGGTCACCATATACCGGCCATCTTCGGTTTCGGAAAACTGGGTCAACCGGCCAGCGCACCCAATGGTTTGCATACGCTCTGTCCCGTTTTGTTCACTTGGCTGGATCATTCCAATAAGCCGCTCGGGGGTCTTTAGAACATCTTCGATCATCGCCAGATAGCGCGGCTCGAATATATGCAGTGGCAGGCGCGATCGCGGCAACAGCAATGCCCCCGGAAGGGGGAAGACTGGGATCACCTTTGGTAAATCGGAATATCTTGTCATAATCGAATGATAGCACCGCAAAGCCATCAGGCAAATATCATTGAACTTAATTTTCGTCTGCCGTTCAAAACAATCGGGTCATTTGGCTTTAAAGCATCAAAAATAGTGAACAATTGGGTTTTAGCTGCTCCATCGTTCCATTCGCGGTCGCGGCCGAACAAATCTAACAATTCGTCAACCGCTGCTTCGGCTTGACCACCCGCATAGAGTGCTTGAGCATAATCAAGTCGTACTTGATGGTCGTTTGGATCAGCAGCTAATGCCGCTTGTAAATCCCCCAAAGGACCTGCATTTTGCGCCTGTTTGGCAAGTTCAAGCTGGGCAAAGGCGGCCTCAAGTTCTGGGGTATCGGCAATTTCGGCCGGTGCCCCGTTTAAGGTGGCCTCAGCTTCGTCCAGATTATCAAGTGCTATAAGCGCACGCACCAACCCACCATAGGCGCCCGCATGGGCAGGATCTTCGCCAAGGATGGCCTGAAAGGTTTGCACTGCATCCTCGGCCTGACCTTCCGTCAGCATTTCCTCAGCCGCTTCCACAGCTTCGTCTAATCCGCCATCCGCAGCGCCGCCACCGGCGGCAACAACCCGATCAACAAAGGCCTTGATTTCGGATTCGGGCACAGCGCCCTGAAAGCCATCAATCGGCTGGCCCTGCCAAAAGGCATAAACCGTTGGAATGGACTGCACACGCAATTGACCTGCGATGCCCTGATTTTCGTCCACATTCACCTTGGCCATTTTTACCGCCCCCTTGGCAGCAATCACAGCATTTTCCAATTGCGGGCCCAAGGTCTTGCAGGGGCCGCACCATGGGGCCCAGAAATCAACAATGACAGGGATAGTTTGGCTCGCCTCAACCACATCGGCCATAAAGCTGGCTTCTGTTACATCGCTTACAAGACCCTCGGCAGAAGGTGCGGGGGTTTGGCCCAATTCGATCATAATACGTCCTCGCGTGTCATTAGCTATTGCCTATATGGCGTGTCTGCAGTGAAATTCAAAGGTCAAAACTGGCAAAAACCGGTGCGTGATCGCTTGGCTGTTCCCAACCGCGAACCGGGCGCAGAATACGCGAAGAATTCGCGGCGGCGGAAATATCGCTCGTCGCCCAGATATGATCAAGCCGCCGGCCTTTGTCGGCGCTGTCCCAGTCGCGCGCGCGGTACGACCACCAGCTATAAAGCCGCCCCTCTGGAATATCCTGCCGCGTGATATCGACCCATTTGCCCGCTGCTTGGGTTTCTGCCAGATGGTCTACTTCAATTGGCGTGTGGCTGACCACTTTTAATAGCTTTTTATGATCCCACACATCATCTTCGCGCGGCGCAATATTTAAATCGCCCACAAGAATGGATTTTTGGGGTGCTTCAGCATGAAACCAGTCGCGCATCTCGGTCAAGTAATCAAGTTTTTGACCAAATTTTTCATTGACTTCACGGTCGGCCACATCGCCGCCAGCGGGCACATAAAAATTGTGAATAGTCACACCGCTTTCCAGCTGTCCAGCGATATGGCGGGCATGGCCGAGCGTGGCAAAATCCTGTGATCCAGCTTCGGTAAGGGGTAGCCGCGACAGGATCGCAACGCCATTATATCCCTTTTGTCCGCGCGCCACCATGTAGGGATAGCCTGCGGCGGCAAACACCTCGGCCGGGATTTTATCGACCGGCGATTTACATTCTTGCAGGCATAAAATGTCTGGCCCTTCTTCGCGCAGCAGTTTTGTCACTAAAGCAGCGCGCAGCCGGACCGAGTTAATATTCCAAGTTGCAATGGTAAAGGGCAATTTCATTTTTCCTTATAACGGTGGATGCCTGCCCCTATCATATAAATATTTTAGAGTGTAGGGCGCTTAGCGCCCGCCACTATAACTAATCACTTCAAATTCGACCCCTGCGTCATCATAAAAATAAAACCGCCGCCCGGGTTCGTAATCGGCGTGTGATACGGGCGTAAAGCCGGCGCTTTTGACTTTTTCTTCGGTTTCATCGAGATTATTCACCAAAACGCCAATATGGTTCATCTGGCCAACCATTGCATAATCTTTCCGCCACGGTTGCAATTTTTTTGACGGGCAGTGCAACGCCAAATAGTGATGTTCTCCGCCCATATGGATGGTGCGCCCACCTTCTCCTCCATCACCCTGCCAGCGGATTTTCCAACCAAATACATCAGCCATCCATGCTGCTGTCTTCGAAGGATCAGGGGTACAATAATTTACATGTTCCAAAGTTGCGTGTGACATATCGATCTCTCCTCTTTAAATTGATCGACCTTTGTTGTAAAAGTTCAAGTTAACTTTAAGTCAACGATTTATTTGAGATTATGTATGAAAGAAATTTCTATAGGATATTTGTCCCGGCGTACTGGGGTGGCGACCTCCGCTCTGCGCTACTATGAAACCTTAGGGTTGATTACCCCAAATCGAAATACAGGTGGGCAGCGGCGGTATCCGCGTTCAGATATCCGCCGTATTTCATTTATTATGGCAGCTCAGAGGTTTGGCTTTACCCTGCCCCGAATTAACGAACTGCTGCGCAGATTGCCGAACGGGCGTACCCCTTCGAAAGCAGATTGGGAAACCATAGGCGATCTTTTTCGCGATGAGCTGACAGCAAAAATAAACGAAATGGAACGGTTGCGCGACACTCTGAGTGGCTGCATCGGCTGTGGGTGTCTGTCACTGACGGCTTGCGCGCTTTACAACCCCAAAGACGAAGCCCACCGTAAAGGCACCGGGCCGCGTTTTCTCATGGGAGATCGGCCAAAGACAACAACCCAATAAAAAAAGGGCCCGGAAAAGCCCGGGCCAGTTCAACAGGGAGGATCGCATATCATTACCCGGATATGCACGGGGTTCTAATCAAAAAACTATTCTTCTTAACTATATTTAAATTGCAGCAAAACTTTGACAAACAAGTGTTATTTTAAAGTTAACCCGCCTATGCGACCAATTTGTAACCTCCGCTTTCGGTAATAAGAAGCGAAGCCCTTGTCGGGTCTGGTTCAATTTTTTGGCGAAGCCTATAAATGTGGGTTTCAAGCGTATGCGTGGTGACATTAGCATTATATCCCCAGACTTCATGCAGCAAGGTATCACGGGCGACAATCACATCGGCTGACCGCAGAAGGAACTTCAAGATATTAGTCTCTTTTTCTGTCAGACGAATTTTCTGCCCATTCTGCATCAACAAAACCTTATGGGCGGGCTTGAACGTATAGGGCCCCACGACGAAATTAGCATCTTCTGACTGCTCATGCTGGCGCAACTGGGCGCGCATGCGGGCCAATAGAACCGGAAACTTAAACGGCTTTGTTACATAATCATTTGCCCCTGCATCCAGCCCGAGGATGGTATCGGCATCACTGTTTTGTCCTGTCAGCATGATAATGGGGCATTTCACGCCCTGCTTTCGCAGCAATTTACAAAGTTCACGACCATCCGCATCGGGCAAGCCAATATCCAAAATCAGCAAATCAAAGTCATTTTCTTTGGTCAGTTCAATTGCGCCTTGGGCAGTGCCCGCCTCAAGCACCTCAAATTCTTCAATGATCGACAATTGCTCAACCAATGCGTCACGCAAATCTTCATCATCATCAATCATCAGTATTTTTTTGCTTGGGTCATTTTATTTGTCCTTGGATAATGCACTACAGATGCGGATACTTTAGGCATATTTCAAGTCTTGTTGGGTAGGACTCACGCCGAAGTGTGGATAAATGGGCGATTTGAAACAATATTTATAAGAAATGAAACATTGACCCTAGAAGGGGTTTAGATCACAAACCGATAATCAAGGATCAAGCGGTAAGGATGCGTTGATGACGCTCAATCCGACAGTAACAGAACAGATAGCTCGCGCCCGTGCCGATTTGCGCATGGGGGTTCCTGTTTTGCTGGTGTCTGAAACGCCTGCTTTGGTAATCCCCGCAGAAACTCTTTCAGTTGAACGACTAAATGATCTGCACAGGCTGGCCGATACGGTGAGTTTGACACTAACTGAACGCCGAGCGACGACTTTGAAGCTTGCAGCATATGATGGAGACTTGGTACGGATTGAGCTTGCGCCTGAAAGGAATATTTCTTGGATTAAAGCCGTGGCTGACCCTGCCGATGATCTAAATGCGCCCTTGAAAGGCCCGTTTCGGGCCCAGCGCGGTGGCTCGGTCGAGCTTGAGCGATCAGCGCTGCAATTGATTAAAGCGTCATATCTGCTTCCCGCGGCTGTTGTTGCACGTTTGTCTGTCGCACAAAACCTTGGAGAGTTTGATAACCTTACGCGATTGGACACAAAAGCGGCTTTGCCCCTACTTTCGGCTCCAGCGGTACTGTCAGACATTGCCTCGGCCAGCCTGCCAATTTTTTCCGCCCCCAAAGGGCGGCTCCATGTGTTTCGACCCGAGAACGGAGGAGAAGAGCATTACGCTATGGAAATTGGCCGTCCATCGAGGTCTACGCCCGTTTTGGTGCGGTTGCATTCTGCCTGTTTTACCGGTGATGTGCTGGGCAGTTTGAAATGTGATTGCGGGCTTCAGTTGCGCGGCGCTTTGCAGCAGATGGGCGATCAAGGCGCGGGCCTACTTTTGTATTTGAACCAAGAAGGCCGCGGCATTGGGCTTGCCAATAAAATGCGCGCTTATGGTTTGCAGGACCAAGGTTTTGACACGGTAGAGGCCAATCACCGGTTGGGCTTTGATGATGATGAACGCGACTTTAGACTTGGCGCGTCGATTTTAAAAGAGATGGGCTTTACCAAGATTAGGCTTTTAACCAATAATCCGGCGAAAATCACCATGATGGAGCGCAACGGTATTCAGGTGGTTGAGAGGGTGCCATTAATTACCAAAAGCACCGATCAAAACCGCGCCTATCTGGCAACCAAGGCCGCAAAATCAGGCCATTTGCTGTGACTTGAAACCTCTATTTGGCCGGGCCGCGCGCACCGAAAATCGCCGAGCCAACGCGCACATGCGTGGCGCCAAAAGCAATCGCGATTTCAAAGTCGGCCGACATGCCCATGGACAGACCACTTAAACCGTTGCGCTGGGCGATTTTGGCCAAAAGCGCAAAATGCAGGGCTGGGGTTTCTTCGACAGGCGGTATGCACATCACACCCTGCACTGGTAAGTCCATAGCGCGGCAACTGGCGATGAAGTCATCCGCATCTTCGGGCATGATGCCTGCTTTTTGCGGTTCTTTGCCGGTATTAATCTGAACAAACAGATCTGGACAGCGCCCCGTTTCCTGCGCAAGCCGCGCTAATGTTGCCGCTAATTTTGGCCGGTCCAGCGAATGGATGGCATCAAAAAGCTCAACCGCTTGTCGGGCTTTGTTGGTTTGCAGCGGGCCGAGCAGATGAAGATCAATGGCATCAAAACTTGCGCGAAAATCCGGCCATTTTCCAGCCGCTTCCTGCACCCTGTTTTCGCCGAAAATTCTCTGGCCCTGCGTGAGTACCTTTTCAACCCGCGCATTGGGCTGCACTTTTGAAACAGCAATAAGCTTGACCTGCCCTTTGGGGCGGCCATGCGCTACCTCGGCAGCAGAAATACGGGTTTGAATTTCGGCAAGGGACATTTAAGGGCTCCTTAGGCTGTCCTCTACACATAACAGCCGCGGAGAAATTGCAAGACCTAAGCCTGCGATACTGTCACTTTTAAACAAAAAAGAGCGGCCCAAGGGCCGCTCTTTCGCATTTAACCAATGTAGTTAAATTAGAATGTGAACGCAGCAGAAACTTCTACTTCGTTTACGTTATTTGACTGACCTTTAAGAACAACACCGCCCAGATCATATGAAACTGAGAAGATTGTTTGTGCGTCATCGCCATCAGCAGTCGCGCCGGCACCTTCGTCATAGGCGTATGACATTGTGATGTCGCCCATTGTGTAACCAACAGATAGTTCGTTGTCGGTATCAAGTGCTTTTGCAGACAATGTGATGTCATTCAAAGATGTAGCAACTTTCACATATGTTGCAGACGCTTCATCTGTTCCAACAGTTACAGTTGAGGCACCCATTGTATACGCTGCAGATGCATCCCATGCGGCGCCTGAGTCAGCACCTTCAACAGTGATTGCCAAATCGCCCGCTGTGAATGACGCGCTCAGAGCGCTTGCAGATGAAGAGTTGTTAGTTGCATAACCAACAGTCAGATCGCCAGCTGTGTAACCCACTTTGATTTCGCTCAAGCCAGCGCTTGTGTCTTCTGTGTAAGACGCAGAAATACCGCCGCCTGAATAAGCAAACTGAAGATCGCCAAGCTCGTCGCTTGCGCCACCAGCATCCATTTCGCCATCGGCGTCATATGTCAAAGACAGGCCTGAACCGGACATAGTGATCGCACCGCCAATGTCTGCCGCAGTGGCAGAGTCAGTTTCGTCGATGCCGATGCTTGCGGTGTATGAAATGCCGCTTGCTTCGCCAGACATAGAAACACCAAGATCAGTGGTTGAGCCCCATGATTCTGCTGCTCCGCCATCCCAGTTGCCATATGTCAGTTTTGCTGAACCGCTGAATGTTACGTCTGCGGCTGCAACACCAGCTGTCATTACGAGAGCTGTTGTTGTGAGAAGAACTTTTTTCATGTTTTTTCCCTCGGGTTATTATAATGCATTCCCTAAGCACGTGAATCGTGACCAGGTATGTGAGATTAATCGCTTTTTTTCCCGATGGTTTGCAAGCAAATGAGCAAAATAGCTGACGCAGAATAGAAATATGATGCAGCTATGCCACACCTTGAACCCTAGCCAAAATACCTAAATCTCTGCCTTTTTGGATGAATGGACGCCATCTAGACAGTCTAAGATGGTAATTTCCTTAACTAGGCAGGGGTTTGACCGGTAATTTAGCCAATTTATCGACCCATTTTAGCTGCGCGGGTAAGCAGCGCGATTGCAGATCGTAATTTTTCACCACAACGGCCCGGGCTGCGGCACCAAGCTTTGTGCGGCGCGTTTCATCCTTAAGAAGGGAATCAATGCGGCGTACTAAGGCTTTGCCATCGAAAAAATCCACCAAAACGCCGGTTTTCCCGTTTTTGATCACTTCCTTTACCGGTGCAGTGTCGCTGGCTACGATGGCGCATTCGGCGCTCATCGCTTCAATAAGGCTCCAGCTGAGCACAAAAGGATAGGTCAGATAGACATGCACCCGGCTGACCTGCAGAACAGATAAGAATACCCCATACGGCACCCGACCAAGGAAATGGACCCGCTGCCAATCCGCATCTGAAATTTCAGAGCGCACTTCATCAATAAAAATCTGCTTCCATGTTTTGCCTTTTGGGGGGCGGCCCCCATAACTCACCCCGTCGTCACCAATCAACACAATTTGCGCATTGGGTCTTTTGCGCAGCAACTCTGGCAAGGCCCGCATAAACACATGATACCCCCTGTAAGGTTCCAGATTACGGTTGATGAATGTGATCACTTCGTCCTTACGCGTAAGTGAGCGGTCCTCGCTTACCTTCAGCACCGCATCAGGGTTTGGCCTCACATGTTTTGTATCAACACCGTCATGAGTGATCGTGATATCCTCGCGAAAGCTAGAGGGATATGTAGCGGCTTGATACTGGGTTGGACTTAGACCAGCCTCTGCGACATTAAAATGTAAATGATTGTTAAGATTTTCCATCCTGAGTTTCAGTGGGCGCAATTCGGGACTACCGGCGGCAAATTCGGAGTCAAAATTAATGCTGTCGCTTTCGCGGTTATAAAATAACTCACAATAAAGCCCGATCCGCGCATCCGGCCAAACATCCTTTAAAAACAAACTTTCCCCCCACCCAAAATGGGTTAGAATGACATCCGGTTGAAATCCCTTCTCGCGCAATTTAATGGCGGCTTGATAACAAGCCTCACCTCGGATGACTTTGGTTTCAAAACTGACCACCCAGGGGTGGATACCTTTGGTGCTGCTTCTTGACACCGAATAGGGGAGGACGCGCACACCGTTCCAATTGATAGGTTCTTTCACTTTTGGGGTCAAAGCCACCACCTCATCACCACGCGCGGCAAGAGCTGGTCCAAGATGTTTATATTGGCCTGGAAAATTTTGATGGATAAGTAAAATACGCATTTAAATCTCTAAGTTTAGGGATAACGGTAAAAACTGCAGGACTTCAATTGGTTATAAAAATGAACAACGCAAAGATCGCTCAATGCTTGCAATTACCGAGTAAATTCAACAAAATTATGGCCTTAATTGGGCTTTCTTAAAATTTCCTCCAAAGAATGCCATTGGCGATATATTTGGCAATATACTTATTGGAACGATGCATGAAATGGTGAATACTCACTGTAAATATTTGCAAGATAGGTCATTTCAAATGCCAATTCATTTCGGCAGTTTATGAAAACCCTGCGCCGCATTGCTTTTTCACTGCTTGCTGCTTTGGCGCTCTACAACCTGGCGGCAGTCATTGGCGCCATTGTTCCAGATGTGGCAAGAAAACAAACACAAGGCGCGGGCGACATTGAGGTTCTACTCTACACAGGTCCGATACATTATGATTTTCTAATTCCTGCCGTTCCAGAATCACGCGCCGCCTTTAGTTTTGCTGAGCAGCAAGGCCTGCCTGTAAATGACCCTAGGCTAGGCTGGTTCGTAGTGGGATGGGGTGCGCGCGCATTTTACACAACCATGGGCGGCTACGGCGATGTCACCGCCCAAGCCGTTTGGAAAGCCATCACCGGCGATACCGCCACTATCAGAATAGATAGTGTGGGCACTCTAAGGGCAGACTTGGATGTCCTCCGCCTAAAAATGACCGAGCAGGAATTTTCAAGATTTCTCTTGGCAATAAACGCCAGTTTCAAGCAATCGGATGATCAGACAAGATTGCCGATTGATGCGCAGTTGACCGGCACAGATATTTTTTATGAGGCCGAGGGAACATTCAACATGTTCATCACGTGCAACACATGGATTAGCCAAATATTGCGCGACGCGGGGTTTCAGTTCGGGTACTGGACCCCGATGCCCTATGCGGTCACATTATCGCATTGGCTTTGGCAAAAAGAGGATTGACCCAACAAACAAAAACCCACAGCACAAACGACGCTGGGAAAAGACGACCATATCTCAGCTTCTTTACACTAAGAGCATAACAATAAGCATGATTTGGCAAAAACCAGCTCTGGACGCTTGTGCAGCAAACCTCTATCACCCCCTTCAAGAACGTTAGATTAAAAGGGCTCTATCATGTCGCGCTATTCCGCTGCAGAAATCGAAGCAAAATGGCAAAAGGCTTGGGAACAGGCCGATGTTTTCAAAGCTGAGCGCGATGAAAGCCGGCCCAAATATTATGTGCTTGAAATGTTTCCCTATCCATCGGGCAAACTACACATGGGTCACGTGCGAAATTACACATTGGGCGATGTAGTCGCGCGCTATAAGATGAGCACCGGCCATAACGTTCTGCACCCCATGGGCTGGGATGCTTTTGGAATGCCAGCGGAAAATGCCGCTATGGAAATTGGCGGCCACCCCAAAGAGTGGACCTATAAAAATATTGACGATATGCGGGATTTGATGAAGCCGCTGGGCCTGTCGTTTGACTGGTCACGTGAATTCGCCACCTGCGATCCGGAATATTATGGTCAGCAACAGGCGCTGTTTTTGGATTTTCTAGAGGCCGGTCTGGTCTACCGCAAAAACGCCGTGGTCAACTGGGATCCGGTGGATATGACCGTTCTGGCCAATGAACAGGTCGAACAGGGCCGTGGGTGGCGATCAGGCGCTGTTGTCGAACGGCGTGAGCTGACGCAATGGTTTTTCAAAATCTCCGATCATGCAGAAGAGCTTTTAACGGCTTTGGACGGGCTTGATGACTGGCCCGCCAAGGTCAAACTGATGCAATCGAACTGGATCGGTAAATCGCGCGGGCTCGAATTTGCCTTTGACGTGATCGATGCTCCGGCAGAGCATGCTGACATCAAGGTCTACACCACGCGCCCGGATACGCTTTTGGGTGCCTCGTTCGTGGGGATTTCAGCTGATCATCCCCTCGCCCGCGCGCTTGAGGCAGACAATTCAGACATCGCTGCCTTTAATGCCGAATGCCGGCAAATGAGCACTTCAGAAGCGGATATGGAAAAGGCCGATAAAAAAGGCATCGACACAGGTCTTCGCGTACGCCATCCGCTCAATCCCAATTGGGAATTGCCGGTCTGGATCGCCAATTTCATCTTGATGGATTATGGCACCGGGGCGATTTTTGCCTGTCCTGCGCATGACCAACGCGATCTTGATTTTGCCCGCAAATATGAACTGCCGGTGATTGATACCTTTTATGCCATCGACAATGAAACTCCGGTCGCGAATGAGGCCTTCGTTCCACCAAAAACCGAAAAAGTAAAATGGGTCGATCATTTTGCCGGTCTTGATATTGCCACAGGACAAGAGGCGATAGATGCCACAATTGCCTTTGCTGAAAAGGAAGGCTGGGGCACAGGCGTGACCAACTTCCGCTTGCGCGATTGGGGGCTGAGCCGTCAGCGCTATTGGGGCTGCCCGATCCCGGTCATTCACTGCGAAAAATGCGGTGTAGTGCCAGAAAAGAAAGAAAACCTGCCTGTTCGTTTGCCCGATGACGTTAAATTTGACCGCCCGGGCAATCCGCTTGATCGCCATCCAACATGGCGTGATTGTGTGTGCAGCAAATGCGGTGGCCCAGCCAAACGCGAAACCGATACCATGGACACATTTGTGGACAGCTCTTGGTATTTTGCCCGCTTTACATCACCGCGTGCAGAGACTCCAACCGATCTGGGTGATCTGGATTACTGGATGAATGTGGACCAGTATATTGGCGGCATCGAACATGCGATTCTGCACCTGCTCTATTCACGCTTTTTCATGCGCGCGATGCAGATCACGGGTCACTTGCCTAAAAACAAAGAGGTAGAGCCGTTTAACGCGCTCTTTACCCAAGGCATGGTCACGCATGAGATCTATCAAACCCGCGATGCTAATGGCGGCCGTCCCATCTATCATCTGCCCGAAGATGTCAAAGATGGTAAACTGGCCGATGGCACCAAGGTTGAGGTGCTGCCGCCTGCCAAAATGTCCAAGTCGAAAAAGAACGTAGTTGATCCAGTGGATATTATTGCCGCTTACGGCGCCGATACCGCCCGCTGGTTTGTGCTGTCAGACAGCCCCCCCGAGCGCGATGTAGAATGGAGCGCGAGCGGCGCTGATGCGGCGCAAAAGCACCTTTCGCGGGTCTGGACGCTTTGCAATCGGATCAAGGATATGGCCGTGGATGCCGCCGGAGAAGGCGACGACACGCTGCTGCGCGAGATGCATAAAACCATTCGCGATGTCACCTTGGGCCTTGAAAGTTTTGGCTTTAATGCCGCGATTGCAAAGCTTTACAGCTTTACCAACACCCTGTCCAAATCCAAAGCCGGTGCTGCTGTGCAGCGCCAAGCGGTGATAACCTTGGCGCAGTTGATGTCACCTATGACACCGCATTTGGCCGAAGATATTTGGGCCCATCAGGGCGGAGAAGGGCTTTTGGTCAACGCACCTTGGCCAGTAGCGGATGAGAGCCTGCTAGTGGAAACCACTGTGACTGTGCCGGTTCAGGTCAACGGCAAACGGCGTGCGGAAATCGTGATCGCCAAGGATCTTGATAAATCCGAGGTTGAAAAGCTGGCGCTAAACGAAGAAGCTATCATTAGGGCGCTTGATGGGGCCGCGCCCAAAAAGGTGATTGTGGTGCCCGGACGGATTGTGAATGTGGTGGTATAAAGACAGTTTTTATCTGAACTTACCAGCCGATCGGAGGGGCATTTTCAGTTTGCCCAGCCACCTGAATTTAATGACCTGTGCCCGAAAAGATATTTTCTTTCATAGACTTAGACCTAAAGTAGGTTTCCAGTGAAGCTGGCGGGGCGGCAAGCAAACGGGTATTTTGCCAAGCCTGAAACGAACCGCAGTGGGCTTTTGATATATGGCGCTGACGCAATGCGGGTGGCGCTAAAGCGGCAACAGGTGATCGCAGCACTGATCGGCCCTGAAGGCGAAGCAGAAATGCGGCTGACACGGATTGCAGCAGGCGAGCTGCGCAAAGACCCTGCCATGCTGAACGATGCGATCAAAGCGCAAAGCTTTTTTCCCGGCCCGAGGGTCGCCTTTGTCGAAGACGCCGCAGATGGGCTGACCAAGATTATCACCGCGGCGCTTGAGGACTGGTCCGACGGGGATGCACAGATTATCGTGACCGCAAACCAGTTGCGCGCCAGCTCAAGCCTGCGAAAACTGTTTGAAAAGCACCCGAATGCCTATGCCGCTGGCATTTATGACGACCCGCCAACCCGTGATGAGATCGAGGCAGAATTGCGCACCGCCGGTCTGCGCGACCTGCCCCGTAACGCGCTCGAAGCGCTTGGCGCTTTGGCGCGGATGATCCCCCCCGGAGATTTTCGCCAAACCATTGAAAAGATTGCCCTCTATAAGTTTGGCGATGACAGCCCGCTGTCTCCGGACGAGATTGATTTATGCGCCCCACTTTCACAGGAAACCGGCATAGATGATGTGCTGAACTGTGTGGCCGAAGGACGCACAGAAGAGATCGGGCCGGTGATGCAAAGACTGCGCTCACAAGGTATTCAGCCAGTGAGCTTATGTATCAACGCAACGCGGCATTTCAAGCTGCTCTATACTGCGGCTTCTGATCCGGGCGGGGTTTCAGCTGGTATTGGCAAGTTGCGGCCACCGGTCTATGGGCCGCGGCGCGACCGGCTGCAACGGCAAGCCACGCGCTGGGGCGCACAGCGCGCAAAACGGGCGCTGAGCATGCTGACGGATGTTGACTTGCAGCTTCGCTCAGCCAATCAAAATTCTCCAGCGATGGCGGTGGTTGAGCGCGCAATGGTGCGACTTGCAATGGTCGCCCAGCGCTAGAAAAGGCGCGTATTATAGCATTATAAGCACCTATAAATTGCTCTATTTCAAGCATCTGTTTCGCGTCGGTATCGCGGCAGTATCGCGGTGGTGCAGTAAAAGGCGATTAAATCTTCTTTCGGGCGGCTTTATAAGGCGCTCAGATCAAGCGGGTGTAAGCCCAATGCACTTCGTTCTGCTTTTCGATAAAGTCGGTTGGTCCGCCATCTTTGGCAGCGGACCATTCACATCGGGGTATCAGTTAAATTTAGCCTCCAGAAAAGCCAGCATTTGTTCCGGATATTTGTTGAAATACTGATAGGCATCAAAACGCTGTTCATTGCCAAAAGGTTTGCCTTTTTCCTCGCCAATCCAGATCATTTCCTTTTCGGTCGGGGTGAGGTTGTAAATCAACTCAATATCATTTTTTCCGGTTTCGGTATCATAGGTGTATTGATCTTTGCGCACCTGAGCAAAAAGCACCGGAACCGTCATGCTTTGTGCATCTTTAAGCGTATCAGCAAAGCGGAAGCCGAATTGTTTTTCCTGTTCCGTCTCGACCGCCTCGGCCAGGTCCATACCGGTTTTGATTTTGATGAAGCGTGAAATCATGTTGAAGGACACAGTGGGCTGATTGGCAACCAAGGCCTTAATTTGCGGATCAGCGAATAATTCGGGCGCTTTGCGCCATGCTTTAAACGTGGCGTTTGCACCCATGCACTGGCTGAGAAACGCAATCTCGTCATCGCCAAAATCAGCGTGCGCTTTGACATAATTAAGCGAACCGATCACATCTTGCCATTCTGTTGTTCCCACGCCGACAGGGGCTTCTGTGCCTTGGGCATTCTTACCAATACCGCCGTCGCTATCGCCTTGGCCCCGGTGGTCATACATCACCACATTATAACCCGCGGTGTGCAGATGTTTCACCATGGGTAGAAACTCTGCTGTAACCCCGTCAAGGCCTTCGGTCGAGCCATAGCGGGTGGTGGTCAGAGGATGATTGACGATAATGGTTTTGTCAGAGGCCATTGGTGCAGGGATTTCCCAAGCGCTTAGACGAATATTATCCGGTGTCATAATGTCAACGTCCTGATAGCTCATGCCATAATCTGAGGGGTTTTTGACATTTTCCAAACGCTTGGGGGACACCCGTAGTTTTACAATTTGGCTAACGTAAATGCGCTCTTTCAGACCAGCAAAATTGGTGGTCCATACCAAAGCCAGCAACAGGCCAATCACGACCACTGAAGCAGCTAAAATTTTAATATAGAAATACATTTTTTTATCCTTTCTAAATGCAGGGTTTTCCAATTGCAAAAATGCCTAAAGACTTGCGCTAAACGCCATTGCGCGGTTAAAGGGCTGGACGATGCGGCACAATTGCGCTGCATTCGAACAGTGTGAAATGGTTAGGGTGACTGCAAACATTTCAATGTTTACAGTGTAAACTTTAAGTGCCACAATGGGGCAGTAGCGTCAAGTCAATATTTACAGTGTAAACTTTTAATTTGATGTAGGGTTGATGACAAACACAAAAAAATATCATCACGGCAATCTAAAAGCCGCACTCATTACGGCGGGTTTGGAAATTCTGGCAGAATCGGGATTATCGGGCCTGTCGTTGCGCAATTGTGCGGATCGCGCGGGGGTTAGCCATACAGCCCCTAAAAACCATTTTGGCAATATCACCGGATTGCTCACTGCGCTGGCGGCTTGCGGCTATGAAATGCTTTTCGGGTTCATGCAGCGCGATTTAAGCGCCGATGCAAAGCGTAGCGAGCGCCGCAATGCCGCGCTTATAGGATATGTTGAGTTCGCCGCAGGCCATCCTGCGCTTTTCGAGTTGATGTTTTCAAAACGCAAAATCAATGGGGATGATCCTGTTCTTAAGGCGCCGATTGGCACCTGTTTGATAATATTACAAGATATTTCCAAAGGACTTGTCTGGGATAAATCAGATCTGCAAGACGCCGATCAACGCGCCCAGACGATGCTGTGGAGCATGGTGCACGGCTATGCCCAACTGGTTGCATCGGGCACTTTGAAAGCGGAAACAATGAACGGGTTGGGCGTGCTTGATGTCTTGCCGCAGTTTCACGACAGCGACCCCGGTCAAACCCATTAAAAAAGCCTCCGGAATGATCCGAAGGCCTAATAATTTTCTGCTTTTAAAAGCCTCGATTACCGGCGGTTGCCCAACCCGATATCGTCTCCCAAAGCCACCATGTCCGACAACATCTTAGCCGCATCATCCACGGGTCCAGGTTGATTTTCAAAGGTTTCTTTAGCCTTGCCATAGAAATTCTCAGCTTCTTTGATCATCTCATCATAGGTTTCTTGGGTCATTTCAGACCGCAGAACCGCTTTTTCAGCCAATACGGAAAGCCCTTCGCCGATCTCGACAAATCCGCCGGTGACCACATAATCCTTATCGCCCTCTTCACTGCTAACACGCAGCACGCCGGGGCGCAGGGTTGTGATCATCGGCATATGGCCTGGCATCGCGGTTAGATCGCCTTCGACACCTGGAATTTGCACCGCGGTGACTTGACCGGATGCAAGGCGCCGCTCGGGGCTAACCAGATCGAATTGCATAGTCTGTGCCATCATGGCCTCCTTTAGGCCGCGTCTGCTGCCATTTTCTCGGCTTTAGCGATCACTTCTTCAATGCCGCCAACCATATAGAACGCACCTTCAGGAAGGTGGTCATATTCACCGGCAACAACAGCTTTGAACGAAGAAATTGTATCCTCAAGCGGCACCTGAACCCCGTCAGAGCCGGTGAACACTTTCGCCACGTCAAACGGCTGGCTGAGGAAACGCTGAATTTTACGTGCACGGGCAACGGCCAATTTGTCTTCTTCGCTCAGCTCGTCCATACCAAGGATCGCGATAATATCCTGCAAGGACTTATAGCGCTGTAAAATTCCCTGAACGTCACGGGCCACTTGATAATGCTCTTCACCCACAACCGATGGGTCCATCAGACGCGAGGTCGAGTCCAGCGGGTCAACCGCAGGATAAATACCAAGCTCGGAAATCGCACGGCTGAGAACAGTGGTCGCATCAAGGTGCGCAAACGAGGTGGCTGGCGCAGGGTCGGTCAAATCGTCCGCAGGTACGTAAATCGCCTGAACCGATGTGATCGATCCGGATTTGGTCGATGTAATACGCTCTTGCAGCGCGCCCATGTCGGTGGCCAGCGTTGGCTGGTAACCAACCGCCGAAGGAATACGGCCGAGAAGCGCAGAGACCTCGGAACCGGCTTGCGTAAAGCGGAAGATGTTATCCACAAAGAACAGAACGTCTGTTCCGGACTGGTCCCGGAACTGCTCGGCCAATGTCAGACCGGTCAGCGCCACACGGGCACGCGCTCCGGGAGGTTCGTTCATCTGGCCGTAAACCAGCGCCACTTGGGATTCCGACAGGTTATCAGGGTTGATAACGTTGCTCTCGATCATTTCGTGGTAAAGGTCATTACCTTCACGGGTCCGCTCGCCCACACCGGCAAACACCGAAAAGCCCGAGTGCACTTTGGCAATGTTGTTGATCAATTCCATGATAAGAACTGTTTTACCAACACCGGCACCACCGAACAGACCGATTTTACCGCCCTTTGCGTAGGGGGCCAGAAGGTCGATCACTTTAATCCCGGTGATCAACACTTCGGATTCGGTAGATTGTTCGGAAAATTCCGGAGCGGGTTGGTGGATGGCGCGGGTTTCAGTGGCCTCAACAGGGCCCTGCTCGTCCACGGGTTCGCCAACCACGTTCAAAATACGTCCCAAAGTCGCATTGCCGACCGGTACCGAAATTGGTCCGCCTGTGTCTGTCACTTCTTGACCGCGCACCAGACCCTCAGAGGCGTCCATCGCGATTGTGCGAACAGTGTTTTCACCAAGGTGCTGAGCCACTTCAAGAACCAATGTTCTACCATTGTTATCCGTGTTCAATGCGTTGAGGATTTCAGGCAGTTGATCATCAAACTGCACGTCGACAACGGCGCCGATCACCTGAGTGATTTTGCCTTTTGCGTTTGCCATAGTTCGTCTCCGGTTCTTTACAGCGCTTCTGCGCCCGAAATAATTTCAATAAGCTCGTTAGTAATCACAGCTTGACGCGAGCGGTTATATTCGATCGTCAGCCTGTCGATCATATCGCCCGCATTGCGCGTGGCGTTATCCATTGCGGACATCCGTGCACCTTGTTCAGAGGCAGCGTTTTCCAGCAGCGCCGCGAACATCTGTGTCGCCACTCCGCGCGGCAAAAGATCGGCAAGGATTGCCTCTTCGCCGGGTTCGTATTCGTAAAACGTTGATCCGCTTGGCTCATCACTGGCGTCAAACTTTGCCGGAATGATTTGCTGCGCGGTCGGGATTTGGCTGACCACATTTTCGAACTGCGCGTAAAACATTGTTGCCACATCAAATTCGCCATCTTCAAAGCGCGTTAAGATGCCTTTGGCGATATTTTGAGCGTTTTCATACCCGATCCGTTTGATTTCAGTCAGGTCAACATGGTCGATAAAATATTCGCCAAACTCGCGGCGCATACTGTCACGACCTTTTTTACCGACTGTGACGATTTTCACCGATTTACCAGCCGCCATCAGTTCCGTTGCCCGCTGTTTGGCCAGCTTGGCGATATTGGCATTAAAACCGCCACACAGTCCACGCTCTGCGGTCAAAACCACCAGCAGATGGTTTTGCTCACTTCCGGTGCCGCGCAGCAAAAGCGGCGCGCTTTCAGACGAACCGACCGATGCGGCCAAGGCGCCCATGACGGCGTTAAAGCGTTCTGAATATGGACGCGATGCCTCGGCAGCTTCTTGGGCACGGCGCAATTTTGCCGCCGCGACCATCTGCATCGCCTTGGTGATCTTGCGCGTATTCTTGACGCTTGCGATCCGGTTTTTTAAGTCCTTTAGACTTGGCATAGCCTCTTCCCCTTACGCGAAATCAGCAGCGTATTCGTCCAGAGCCGCACGGATTTTATCTTCCGCTTCCCCTTTGACTTTTGGATCTTCAGTAGTGATGTGATCCAAAAGATCGCTGTGGTTGCTGCGAAGATGTGCAACCAGACCGGTTTCGAACCGACCGACATCCTGAACACTGATTTTATCCAGATAGCCTTTGGTACCTGCGTAGATCACGCAGACAATCTCGGCGTTGGTCAGCGGCGAGTATTGTGGCTGTTTCATCAGTTCTGTCAGACGCGCGCCGCGGTTTAGCAAGGCTTGTGTGGAGGCATCCAGATCAGAGCCGAACTGCGCAAACGCCGCCATTTCGCGGTACTGAGCCAATTCCAGTTTCACCGGACCGGCGACAGACTTCATCGCAGATGTTTGCGCCGATGATCCAACACGAGACACCGACAGACCTGTGTTCACCGCAGGGCGAATACCCTGGTAAAAGAGTTCGGTTTCCAAAAAGATCTGACCGTCTGTGATCGAAATCACGTTGGTCGGAATAAAGGCCGACACGTCGCCGCCTTGGGTTTCGATGATCGGCAGCGCAGTAAGCGAGCCAGCGCCATGATCTTCGTTCAGTTTCGCTGAACGCTCAAGCAGGCGCGAGTGAAGATAGAAAACGTCGCCAGGATAGGCTTCACGTCCGGGTGGGCGGCGAAGCAGCAGGGACATCTGACGATACGATACCGCCTGTTTGGACAGATCATCATAAATGATCAGCGCGTGGCGGCCATTGTCGCGGAAATATTCCGCCATGGATGTCGCCGAATAGGGCGCAAGAAACTGCATTGGCGCCGGATCGGATGCGGTCGCCGCAACCACGATAGAATACGCCATCGCGCCGGTTTCTTCGAGCTTTTTCACCAGCTGCGCAACGGTCGAACGCTTTTGCCCGATCGCAACATAAACACAGTAAAGCTTTTTGCTTTCATCATCACCAGCGGCATCATTGTATGATTTCTGGTTCAGAATCGTATCCAGAGCCACGGCGGTTTTACCGGTTTGACGGTCGCCGATGATCAATTCGCGCTGGCCACGGCCAATCGGGATCATCGCGTCAACAGATTTTAGGCCTGTTGCCATCGGCTCGTGTACCGATTTACGCGGGATGATACCCGGCGCTTTGACGTCCGCAACGCGGCGTTCTTTGGTTTTGATCGGCCCTTTGCCATCCAAAGGATTGCCCAGACCATCAACCACACGGCCCAAAAGTGCATCGCCCGCAGGCACATCCACAATCGAATTGGTCCGCTTGACCACATCGCCTTCTTTAATGTCGCGGTCGGTACCGAAGATAACAACACCAACATTGTCTGTTTCAAGGTTCAAGGCCATGCCCTGAATACCACCAGGAAACTCGACCATCTCACCGGCTTGAACATTGTCCAAACCGTATACACGGGCAATCCCGTCACCAACAGACAGCACACGGCCAACTTCGGCAACTTCGGCCTCTTGACCAAAATTACTGATCTGTTCTTTTAGGATTGCGGAAATTTCGGCTGCTTGGATGCCCATTTACCCGACCTCTTTCATTACGTTCTGTAGGGAATTAAGTTTGGACCTAATCGACGTGTCGATCATTTTCGAGCCCACTTTAACAACAAGACCGCCTATCAACTCTTGATCGACGGTCGCATCAATTTTGACATTTTTGCCGATGCGCGATTTGATCGCCGCGGCCAATTTGTCAGATTGGGTTTTGGTCATGGCTTTGGCTGAAATAACCTCGGCTGTAACCTCGCCTTTGTCTTCTGCAATAAGATCATGCAAGCGATCCAACAGCTGCGGCAAAACAAACAACCGGCGCTTGGATGCCATTAATCCGAGTGCGCTCGCGAGCATCGGCATCAGCTTCATTTTAGCAGCAATGCCCGCAATGGCTGTGCTTTGATCTTCGCGGCTATAAAGCGGCGAGCTGATCAGCACTCTGAAATCTTCACTGTCTGCGAGCGCCGCGCGCACATCATCTATATTGCTTTCGAGTTTCTTTAAATCCGAAGCGTCTTTGGCGAGTTCAAAAACAGCCGTCGCGTAGCGCGCGGCAATTCCGGATGAGATCGAAGCTGGTTCGGACACGTCCACCCTTTCGATATCTGGCCCCATTGCCAAGACCACAAAAGGCGGCTCTGGGGGCGTTACAAGCGGCTGCCGAAGCAAACCATCAAAATCGGCGTGGGTGTAACAGAGCATGTGCGGCGTAGCAACCGCCCAATTAAGAATAATTCAATCTCAGAAACCCTTAAAAATATGAACTTAGAGAAACTGCGACCGAATGCATCAATCTAAGGCGCGAAAATCCTTCAAAAATCTATCGTCATGGCGATTCTTTTTGCAGTATGCTTTGGATGTTTTGCTGCACCGATAAGGCCGGTTTCGGCTTTGGTTCCGCCAGTCCTTCTAGCACACGCAAAGGCCGTTTGGCTGGTAACGGCGTTTTGCTTGAGTGCATGGGCTGAACGCGTTTGCTAGCCTCGACAATCAAAACCCCGCCCGCCAAAAACGGCAGTCCTTTGCCAATCCGCTCAAAAACTGGTGCTATTTTTTGCCACCAACGGCGCTGCGATGGCAACTGATACAGCGCCGCAGTGGATTTTTCCGGCAGAAACCCATGCACCCTAAGCAGCGTTTCAAGCTGCGATGCGCTATAGGGCCGGCCAAAGCCCATCGGGGTCTTTTCGCTGCGCGACCATAGTCCGGCTCTGTTCGGGACAATAAAAAGCGCGCGCCCCCCGGGCCCCAACACGCGACGCGCTTCTTCAAGCATCGTCGCCGCATCATCGCTGGCCTCTAGGCCGTGCAAGACCAAAAGCCGATCCACATGGCCGGTTTCCAGCGGCCAGAAACGTTCATCAATCAGAACCGCGTGATTGGCGGCTCCACTAGGCCAAGCAATCACGCCTTGCGGCCCCGGCATCAAGGCGACCACCCGCCGTGATTTGGCCAGAAACGGACGAAGAAGCGGCACAGCAAAGCCAAAGCCAACAACCGTCTGGCCAGTTGTGTCCGGCCAGATTTTTAGCACAGTTGCGCGCAAGCTGCGTTGGACCGCACGGCCCAAAGCCTGCCGATAGTAAAAATTTCGTAACTCTTGCACATCAAGATGCATTGCCACGCTCCTAATCATGGGCCACACTAACAATACCACTGCGGAAATCAACGGAATTGAAATGTCTTTTAAGCTTGTGACCATCCCCTGTCTGTCGGATAATTACGCATTCGTGCTGCATGATGACGCCTCTGACCAAACACTGCTGGTCGATGTGCCTGAGGCCGCGCCGATTATCGCCGAGTTGGCAAAGCGCAACTGGCATGTCAGCCACGTGCTGCTGACCCATCACCATCCAGACCATGTGCAGGGGTTGCAAGAGCTTCTGGATGTGCATCCTGCACAAGTGGTTGGCGCGGCCGCAGACGCCCACCGTCTGCCCGCTTTGGATTTGGCATTGAGCGAAGGCGATCCATTTACCTTCGCCGGAGAAGAGGCAACAGTTTACGATGTCTCTGGGCATACCTTGGGCCATATTGCTGTGTATTTCCCCAAGTCCGGCATCGCATTTACAGCCGATAGCTTGATGGCGCTTGGGTGCGGCCGGCTGTTCGAAGGCAGCGCCGCACAAATGTGGGATAGCCTGTCAAAACTGATGCGGCTGCCGCCGGCTACAATCATATGCTCTGGTCATGAATATACCGCCGCCAATGCCCGCTTTGCGCTTAGTATTGAGCCAGGCAATGAAAATCTAGTTGCGCGCGCGGCAAAGGTTGATGACACCCGGAAAAAAAATCACCCAACAGTTCCGTCAAAATTATCCGAAGAATTGGCCACCAATCCGTTTTTGCGGCCCCATAGCGCGGAAATTCGAAACCGCTTAGAAATGGAAAATAATAGCGATTCACAGGTCTTTGCAGAAATTCGACGTAGAAAAGACACATTTTGAGGTAAAAATATCCTGTGCAAAAGGACTATTTTCAAATATCTGGCATAGATTTCGCAGAAAGGACTTGAAGACCCGCTAAGATAAACCAAACTAAGTAGGGAAAACCAAAACGATTGAGGCCTCGCCTCAACCACAATCTAAATAGGAGCGCGCCACGTGCCTTCATTTTCGACCACGCTTGAACATTCCATCCACGCAGCACTGGCTTTGGCCAACGACAGGTCGCATGAATTTGCCACCCTAGAACACTTGCTGCTGTCCTTGTTGGACGAACCGGATGCGATTCGCGTGCTGCGGGCCTGTGATGTGGATTTGGATGAATTGCGCGGTAATCTGGTTGAATTTATCGAAGGTGATCTGGCTTCATTGGTCACCGATGTAGAAGGCTCTGAAGCCGTTCCAACAGCCGCCTTTCAGCGGGTGATCCAGCGCGCAGCGATCCATGTCCAATCCTCGGGCCGCACTGAAGTAACCGGCGCAAATGTGCTGGTTGCGATTTTTGCCGAACGCGAATCGAACGCCGCCTATTTCCTGCAGGATCAGGATATGACCCGTTATGACGCGGTGAATTTCATCGCCCATGGTGTTGCCAAAGATCCCAATTTTGGCGAAGCACGCTCGGTATCGGGCGCTGGCGATATGGATGATGACGAGGCCACAGACCGCGGCAAAAGCGATGAAAAGAACGAATCCGCACTTGGAAAATACTGCGTCGATTTAAACGCCAAGGCGCTAGAGGGCGATATTGATCCGCTAATCGGGCGCAGCCATGAAGTTGAGCGCTGTGTTCAGGTGCTCTGCCGTCGGCGTAAAAACAACCCACTTTTGGTGGGCGACCCCGGCGTTGGCAAAACTGCGATTGCAGAAGGGCTAGCGCGCAAGGTCGTGGCAGGGGATACCCCCGCTGTGCTGTCTGAAACCACTATTTTCTCACTGGATATGGGCGCGCTTTTGGCTGGCACCCGATATCGCGGTGATTTCGAAGAGCGGCTCAAGGCGGTGATTACAGAATTAGAGGCCCATCCGGATGGAATTCTGTTTATTGATGAAATTCACACCGTAATTGGGGCTGGTGCAACCTCTGGCGGGGCTATGGATGCCTCAAACCTGCTAAAGCCAGCGCTTCAGGGCGGCAAATTGCGCACCATGGGGTCAACCACATACAAAGAATACCGTCAGCATTTTGAAAAAGACCGCGCTCTCAGCCGCCGGTTTCAGAAAATTGACGTGAATGAGCCAAGCGTTGATGACACCATTAAAATCCTGCGCGGCATCAAAACCTATTTCGAAGAGCATCACAGCATCAAATACACCGCCGATGCGATCAAATCCGCAGTTGAGCTGTCGGCGCGCTATATCACCGACCGTAAACTACCCGATAAAGCCATTGACGTGATTGATGAAGCGGGCGCGGCCCAGCATCTGGTGGCCGAAAGCAAACGGCGCAAAACTATCGGTATCAAGGAAATTGAAGCTGTGGTGGCCAAAATCGCCCGCATTCCACCAAAGAATGTCAGCAAAGATGATGCTGCTGTGCTGAAAGACCTGGAAGTCAGTCTGAAACGGGTGGTGTTTGGTCAGGACCAAGCCATCGACGCGCTGTCTTCGGCGATCAAACTGGCCCGTGCGGGTCTGCGCGAGCCGGAAAAACCCATTGGAAGCTATCTTTTTGCAGGTCCAACAGGGGTTGGTAAAACCGAAGTTGCAAAACAGCTCGCAGATGTTCTTGGCGTGGAAATGCTGCGCTTTGATATGTCCGAGTACATGGAAAAACATGCGGTTAGCCGGCTGATCGGGGCGCCTCCGGGCTATGTCGGATTTGATCAGGGCGGTCAGTTGACCGACGGAGTGGATCAGCATCCGCATTGTGTTCTGCTGCTTGATGAGATCGAAAAAGCCCACCCGGATGTCTATAACATTCTATTGCAGGTGATGGATCACGGCACCCTGACCGACCATAACGGCCGGTCGGTTGATTTCCGCAATGTGGTCTTGATCATGACCTCAAATGCTGGTGCATCCGAAATGGCCAAATCAGCGATCGGCTTTGGCCGCGATCGGCGCGAAGGCGAAGACACTGCTGCCATCGAGCGCACGTTCACGCCCGAGTTTCGCAACCGTCTGGATGCGGTGGTGAGTTTTTCACCGCTGCCCAAGGATGTCATTTTGCAAGTGGTCGAGAAATTCGTATTGCAGCTCGAAGCGCAATTGATGGATCGCCACGTTTCAATTGAACTCAGCCGCGCAGCCGCCGAATGGCTGGCTGACAAAGGCTATGACGAGAAAATGGGTGCACGGCCACTTGGACGTGTCATTCAAGAGCATATCAAAAAGCCGCTGGCCGAAGAGTTGCTTTTTGGCAAACTTGCCAAAGGCGGACTGGTTAAAGTGGGTGTCAGCAAAGGCGAACTCAAGCTGACCCTCGAAGGTCCGCAAAATCCACGGCTGTCGGGCGATAAGCCGCCCTTGTTAACAGCAGACTGATCCGCCTAAGAGTGAGGGTTTAGATCCCCAAGCAAGGGGACTAAACCCGATGCGCAACCTTATCACCGCTCTGTCAGTTTAATCTCGATCCGGCGGTTTTGCGCCCGCGCTTGGGTGGTGTTCGCGGTATTTACTGGCTGAAATTCCCCAAAACCATTGGCGGCCAAACGGCCAGCCGGAATTTGCAATTGGGTGATCATAAATTTGACCACCGACAGAGCACGTGCTTGGCTTAGCTCCCAGTTATCGCGATAGCGCCCGGTGCCAGACAAAGGCAGATTATCCGTATGTCCGTCAACCCGGATAACCCAGTCAATCCCGTCAGGAATATCCGACATCACGCGCTGCAGGATGCGCCCCACTTTGGTAATCTCATCCTCACCTTTGCCTGATAGACGTGCCTGTGCCGGCCGAAACAAAACCTCTGAGGAAAATACAAAGCGGTCGCCGACAACGCGCACGCCTTCTTCGGCGGCCAAAACTTCGCGCAGACGGCCAAAAAACTCGGATTTATATTTGGCCAATTCTTCGGCCTGACTGGCCAGTGAATTGCGCTCTTCTTCAAGCTTTTTGCGCGCCGCTTCTTCAAGCTTTAAGCGTTTACGCTGCTCTGAAGCCGCCCGCGCCAGTGCCGCATTCAGCCGGTTACCTAGATTTTGCAACTGAACTTGGTTGTTTGCATCCAGCTCTTCTGACACCTCAAGCAAGGCCTGCAATTGGCCTAGCTGTTTGCGCAGTTCGCTGACCTGCTGATTAAGAAGGGCGGATTGCTTTTCGGCCTTCAGCAAATCTTGCGCGCGCTTATCAAGCGTTGCGGCTTTCTCGGCCAGTTGCTCTTTCGCGTTTTGCAGCAGAATTTGGCGCTCTACCGACTCGTTTAGGCGGGTTTGGGATAACTGATCCGCCGCCAGCTTCGCCGCAAGCGCCTGCTGCAACTGATCTTGAACTTTTTTGCGGTCGGTTTCGGCGTCTAGTTTAGCGGCCAGTGCAGCAGCAAGATCCGCCTCTAGGCTGCGCCGCGCCGCATCATCTGTCTGTTTTTGTGTTGCCAGTTGGGTTTCTAGACGAACAGCCTCATCTGCAGCGCTATCGCGGGCCTGCTCGGCTACGCTTAAGGCGTTCAGCGCTTGGGCCAATTGCGCCTGTGTATCGGACCGCTGTTTATCAATCGCCAGCTTGTCGGCCACGGCCGAGGCAAGATCAGCCTCAAGACTGCGCTGCGCATCACTGCTGGTTTGCTCAAGTTTGCGCAGCGCCTCTTGCAACTGTTCAATATCGGTTGCCGCGCGGTTGCGGTCCGCATCGGCAGCGGTCAAATTCACCAAAGCCTGCGCCAGTTTCTGGTTCAATGCCTCGGCTTCGCTCATGGCCTTGGCCCGCGCGGCCTGTTCATTGCGCAGCGCGGATTGTGTGTCGCTTAGGGTGCCTTGGGTGTCCCTCAATTGGTCTTTTGTTTCAGCAGATTGTGCCTCAGCTTGGTTAAGGCTGAGCAAAAGCGCAGCAATCTTTTGCTCTAAAGTGGCATTTTTCTCTTGCCCGTTGGCGGCTGCCTGTTCTGCTCGCTGCAACTCTTCGCGGGTCTGCGCAAGCCGGTCTTGCAGCGCCAGTGACCGGTCAGATTTCTCTAACCGATCTTGGTTGAGCCGCTCGATATCTTCCAGCGCGCTTGACAGCTGAAGCTGAAGCTTTTCAGCAAGCGATTGCGCCGATTGGCGCGCCTGATTTAGAGTCGCAACCTGATCTTGGGCCCGTGATAATTCGGTCTGCAATGCACTCAGCTGCGCCGCTTTATCCTCATCTGATCCCAAAGCGATCTTTAGCGCGGCCTGCAGTTCACTGATCTGCATTTCAAGCATCTGCTGACGCGCCAAGGCGGCGGCCAAAGCGACCTCGGATTGATCAAAGGCGGCTTTGACCTGCTGACCGGTGGTTTCAAGATCGGATATTGCCTGGCTTTGGCTATCAACTTTTAGATTGGCCGCTTCCAATGCCAAAAGTGTTTCTTGAAGCATCTGGTCAAGGTCGGCTTTTGCGGCCTCTGCTGCGGCAAGTATGATTAATGTTTCTTCTGCTTTGCGCCGCTGTTCTTCCAACACCAACGTCATGGCGGTCAGCTCGGCAGTGGCATTTTCAAGCTGTTTGCGCAGCTCTTGGGCGACCTGACTGGACACCAGACGCGCGGCTTCTTCTTCGGTCAGAATATCTTTGAGCTTTACAAGATCTTCACTTTGCTGCGCGATCTGGGTTTCATTTTCCGCCTTTGCCGCTTCGAGCGAAGCAATATAGGCAGTCAGCGCCTCACGCTCTGCGGCTTTGCGCCTTGCGTCTTCTGTGGCGCTGTCAATTTCACTTCGGGCACTGGCAAGGGCCAAATTCAATTGCTCTTGCTGGCTCAGTAATTCAACCTTTTCCGCCTCAAGCGTGGTGATTTGTTGATTTGATTTATTCTGCGCGGCCAACAGCGAGGCAACCTGTTCTTCAAAGCTTGCAATTCTTTGGCTGGCCTGTGCCAGTTGGTCTGCCGTATCGTCGCGCTGCTGAGTGAGCTGTGCGATCAACTGCGATTGCGCCGTAACCTCGGCCTGGGTGTCACCCAAGGTCGCGTTGAGCGTGCCAAGTTCGGTTTCAAGCGTTTTGACTTTGTCGCGCTCCATGCCCAGTGCTTCGGCAATTGCAGCAATTTCCGCACTAAGAGTGTTCAACTCGCTTTCCTGACCGGTGATGGTTTCACGCAGCACAAACTGCACCACCATAAAAATGGTCAGCACGAACATCAGCACAAGTAGCAAGCCGGTCATCGCATCCACGAACCCCGGCCAGATCGAGGCTTGGAAGCGCTGCCCTGTGCGTCGCGAGAGCGCCATTTTTAATCCTTTGTTTTCTTCGGCTTGGCGGGCTGCATTTCAGCCTTTTCAAAATCCTCAGTGGCTTTCAATATGGCATTGGTCAAAGCGGCAAAATCAGAGCGTAGGGCGCTGATGCTTTCCTGCCGCCCCGCGGAAATTTCTTCGGTAAGATGAAGCATTTGCACATCAATCGAGCGCAGACGCATCCGGCTTTCCGCATCCATGGCATCACTGCGTTCCTTTTTGCCCAGTACCTCGATCAGCTTTTCCTGACCTTCGGCAACTTGTGATAACGCCATCGCACCGGGGGTATTGGCCTCAAGCCTCTGACCAAGCCTGTCTATGGTATCTGCGAGCGTGCTCAGCTTTTCATCCACCAACGCCCGGGCACCATCACTTTGGGCGAACATGGCCTGCAGGGCATCCATTTGATCAGCCATCTGGTTAACCACACCAAGCGCCATATTTTGCTCGGGCGTTCCCTCGCCATCTCCGGATGAAAATCCAAGGCGGGTGATGCTTGATAGCCATTCTTCCAATTCACGGTAAAAGCGGTTTTGGCCGTGACCGGCAAAAAGCTCTAAAAGCCCGACCACCAGCGATCCTGCAAGTCCCAGCAAGGACGAAGCAAACGCGACACCCATACCGGCCAGCTGACTTTCAAGACCATTCATCAACCGGCTAAAGACGGCAAAGCCGGACTCGCCCTCTTGTGGGGCGAGCGAACGGATGGTTTCCACCAAAGCCGGTACCGTGGTGGCCAGACCATAAAACGTGCCAAGCAAACCAAGGAAAATTAGCAGATTCACAATATAGCGCGTGATCTCACGCACTTCTTCGATGCGGGTACCAACCGAATCCAAAATGGATCGTGTTGAGGCCGCTCCGATCTGCATCTGCGCACCGCGCGCGCGCAAAAGTGTTGCCAAAGGGGCCAAAAGCTGCGGTGCTTTAGACGAAACGCTGCCCTTTTCACGGGCAAAGTTTTCAATCCAGCGCACCGAAGAAATCAATTGCACAACCTGTACAAAACAGCTGATTACCCCGATTGCAAAAACAAATATAATAAAGCCGTTAAGCCATAGGTTTGATTGCACCACCGGCATCACGCTTGGCGCGGCAATCACCGCCCCAAAGGCTGTAAGCCCAACCACGATTAGCATCAGCATGACCTGACGCACGGGCTGTGAAAATTGTAATTTGTCTTCGAGGTTCGACTGATCCATGCGGTCAGGTCCTACTACCAATTGATTTATGGCCCACCCTAAAGTGCATCTGCGCCAGAGCCAAGGATTTCATCATGCCTTGCTCGAACTTGAGTAACAAGCCATTGCAAATCTGCATCTTCAAGACCCAATTTAGTGATCTGGGCGACCGTATTAAAGAGATACTCTGAATTTGGCCCCATCCCCCCTTTAGCCGCAGCAATAATCTGTGCCTGTTCGGTCAAAGGAATAGACCCGCAATATTGGACATGACCGGGATCAATGACATAGGTCAGCGCCGCAACCGACTGCCCCGAGCGCAAGGCGACCGGAACCGTTTTTTCGAGATAGGCCGAAGAAACCAATTCACGCTCGCGCAAATAGGCCAAGGTGGTGGCTTCGGCAGATTTCGCCACCCGAAAGGCAAGCCCGTCACAACTGCCACCGGCTGTTTGATCAAGCGCCAAGACCAATCCCGGATGCTCAACCGTGCCCCGATGATGGATCGAGCGCATGCAGAAACTACGTTGATAGCCCTCAAGCCGCGCGAGGGCTGTTTCCACATAGTCAAAGCCGGGATTCCACAGCAACGATCCGTAGCCGAACACCCACATATCCATTTCACTGGCCCTTCTGGTTTTGCGTCTGTAAACACGATTTTATCCGCAACCGAAAGGGCTGGCTGCATGTTTCGAATGTTACTGATCATCTTTTTGGCCGCGCTGCTTTGGTCTGCTGCCTGGTTTTGGGGCGGGGCCAGCAACAAAATGCGAATCACAACTTGGATTTCTGACCAGCAACAAGCCGGTTACGACATTGGGTTTTCCGACCTTTCACAGCTCGGGTTTCCGAATCGGTATGATATGACCATGCAAAACCCAAAGCTGTCAGCGGCCAACCCTGGACTTGATTGGCGCGCAGATTTTATTCAAATAATGCGGCTAAGTTATCAACCGGACCACCATATTTTGGTATGGCCAGACACCCAGAAGATAACTTTTAATAAGCGCAATTTTGATATGCGCCACCAAGGATTAAGAGCTTCGGTTGTGACCCGTGATCCGGGTCAGTTCCGGCTGTCGACCGAAGCCAGAGATATCGTGATTTCATCCTCAGGCCGCCAATGGCTCGCGGCGCAGGATTTGCAGTTTTCCATCGTGGAAACCGCAACAGGCGTAAAAGTCTATATTCGGCTCAAAGACGTTAAACTTGACGAGGGCGCGCAGGAGGGCGAAATGCGCTTATTGTTCGATATTAGCGGCCAAGCGCTTGGATTTAACGGCCTGTTGCCACAGCTTCGCCCGAATGAAACTTTCGAAGTTTCTAACATCAAGTTGGGCATAAATGATGTCGATGTTACGCTTGAGGGCTGGCTGTCTCTTGGCTTGGACACAGGACTGCGCGGCCGACTGCAAGCAGATCAGAAACACTGGCAAATCGTTAAATCGCTTCTTGGTTCCGCCCTTCCAGAAAACCAGCCAGATAAGGGATTTTCCCGCTCAGGTCTAACCATAGCCCCCTATGACGATGCGGCCGTGAATTAAATTCCGTAAACCACCTCGGCAGATCACTTGTCCGGTTCCGGATTCATATTTTGTTGGCAAGTGGATAAAAATTGTTACTATAGGGCATTGCACAGAGACCGCGCATCACAAATAGGCCGTGTAACGAAATGCCCGCCCGGTCACGATTTCACACAAAAAGGAGAAGTTCATGTCAAAACTAACTTCCAAGTTTTTAACCGCCACTGCTTTGGCGATTGCCTCGGTTACCGGCACCAGTTTGGCCGCTCAGAATGAACTGACGATCGCAATTCAGCTTGAGCCACCGCATCTTGATCCCACCAGCGCAGCCGCCGGTGCGATCGACAGTGTACTTTACTCCAATGTTTTTGAAGGCCTGACGCGGTTTGCCTCGGACGGGGCGATCATTTCCGGATTGGCAAAATCATGGGATATTTCCGCAGATGGGACCGAATACACCTTTCACCTGCATAGCGGTGTGACGTTCCACGACGGCACTGCGATGGATGCCGAAGATGTAAAGTTTTCGCTTGATCGCGCGCGCGGCGAAGACAGCACCAATGCCCAAAAAGCTCTGTTTTCCGGCATCACCGATGTGAGCGTTGTCGATAGCACAACCGTCAAAGTCAATTTGGATCAGGCCAACGGCAGCTTTTTGTTCAACATGGCATGGGGGGATGCTGTAATTGTGGCCCCTGAAAGTATTGAGGGCATTAAAAATAATCCGGTCGGCACCGGCGCGTTCAAATTCGTCAACTGGGTGCAGGGCGACCGCATCGAGCTGGCGCGTAACGGCGACTATTGGGGCGCAGCGCCCGCATTGGATGCGGCCACGTTCAAGTTCATCTCGGATCCAACGGCTGCCTTTGCAGCGGTGATGGCGCAGGATGTGGATGTCTTTGCTGGCTTCCCGGCGCCGGAAAACCTGCCACAGTTTGAAGCGGATGCACGCTTTCAGGTGCTGTCTGGTTCAACCGAGGGCGAAACCATTTTGTCGACCAACAACAAAATGCCGCCTCTGGATAATGTCAAAGTGCGCAAAGCCATTGCCCATGCGATTGATCGCCAAGCAATTATCGACGGTGCAATGTTTGGCTACGGGACCCCGATTGGCACCCATTTCGCACCGCACAACCCCGATTATGTCGATTTGACAGGAAACTCAGCCTATGACCCCGAGCTGTCCAAGCAGCTTCTGGCCGAGGCCGGCTTTCCAGACGGGTTTGAAACCACGCTCAAACTTCCACCCCCCTCATATGCACGGCGCGGCGGTGAAATTATCGCAGCGCAATTGCGCGAAGTTGGGATTGAAACCGAGATCAGCAATCTTGAGTGGGCGCAATGGCTTGAGCAGGTGTTCCGCGGCAAGGATTATGGCCTAACTATTGTCAGCCACACCGAACCGATGGACATCGGCATTTATGCGCGGCCTGAGTATTACTTCCAATACGACAACCCTGCATTCCAAGCCCTAATGACCGAACTGAATGCGGAAAGCGATCCGGCCAAACGCAGCGCAATGTTGCAAAAGGCACAGCGGATCATTTCCGACGATTACGTCAACGGCTATCTGTTCGAGCTGGCATATTCGACCGTTGCCGATGCCAAAATACGTGGGCTTTGGGTCAATGCGCCAACTCAAGCCAATGATCTAACAGGGGTCAGTTGGGCCAACTAAATCGGAACATGAAGACCTAAAATCTGTAAAAGGGGGCAAATCTGCCCCCTTTTTTTTGCCATTTTACTGGACCTATGTTTGATCCCTGACTACGGTTTTATCTATGCTGCGCTATACGCTTAAACGTGCTCTATCTCTGGCCCTGAGCCTCTGTTTGGCCTCGGTGATCATTTTCGCCGTGGTTGAGGTCGCGCCCGGTGATCCCGCCTCATTTATGCTCGGTATCAATGCGCAGCCCGACACCGTGGCCGCGCTGCGCGCCGAGCTGGGGCTGGACCAGGGCAAATTT
The DNA here is from genome assembly GCA_039640505.1 of Rhodobacteraceae bacterium Araon29. NCBI lineage: Bacteria > Pseudomonadati > Pseudomonadota > Alphaproteobacteria > Rhodobacterales > Paracoccaceae > Rhodobacteraceae bacterium Araon29. The sequence continues at coordinate 3,375,828 of CP046865.1, forward strand.
GCCCGCTACATCGCGTGGATCGGCGGAATGCTGAGCGGGGATTTTGGCCTGTCCTACACTTATCGTAGCCCGATTTCGGATATGATCGGCGAGCGGCTTTGGATTTCACTGCCCTTGGCGATTTATGCCCTCGTGATATCAACCGCGATTGCCTTTCCCACAGGTCTTTATGCCGCCTCACGGCGCGGCAAAGCCGGTGATGTGGCGGTGATGGGGGCGACCCAGTTGGGTGTGGCCATTCCGAATTTCTGGTTTGCGATGATCTTGGTGGTGATCTTTGCAATTAAGCTGCGCTGGTTTTCGGCTGGCGGCTTTGCCGGTTGGGACGATGGGCTGTTCCTTGGGCTAAAGTCTCTGACCCTTCCGGCGATTGCCTTGGCTCTGCCGCAGGCCGCGATCCTGTCGCGCGTGATGCGCAGTGCGCTGATTGAAACCCTGTCAGAAGATTATATTCGCACCGCCCGCGCCAAAGGGCTTGGCAAACGGGCCACGCTTTGGCGGCACGCCCTGCGCAACGCGATGATCCCGGTGCTGACCATTATCGGGCTACAGTTTTCCTTTCTGATGGCTGGCGCAATTATCATCGAGCAAGTGTTTTTCCTGCCCGGTCTGGGCCGCTTGGTGTTTCAGGCGATCACCCAGCGCGATCTGATTGTGGTGGAAAGCGTGGTCATGCTGTTGGTGTTTGCGGTCATCTTGGTGAATTTCCTGGTCGATCTGGCCTATGCGGCGGTGGATCCGCGTCTGAGAGAGCGCACATGAGCCGCAGCCGTTCCCTGACCATCGGGGCTGTGCTCAGCCTGATGATCCTGCTGATCGCAGCGGTGTCGTTTATCTGGGTGCCGTATGATGTTACCCAATTGAGCATTCCCGATAAACTGCAGCGGCCCAACTGGACCCACTGGCTGGGCACCGATCACTTTGGCCGCGATCTGTTTTCCATGATCATGGTGGGCGCGCGCACCTCGATCGCCGTGGCGCTATTGGCGGTGGGTATCGGGATCGGGCTTGGCGTGCCCTTGGGGCTCGCGGCAGCGGCGCGTCAGGGATCGCTTCTGGATGAGGTGATCATGCGCACCAATGATCTTATCTTTGCCTTTCCCTCACTGGTGATTGCCATTTTGATCACCGCGCTTTTTGGCGCAGGGGCAATGAACGCCATCATTGCTATCGGAATTTTTAATATTCCGGTGTTTGCTCGTGTCACCCGCGGTGGTGCGCTCAGCCTGTGGCAGCGTGAATTTATCCTTGCCGCGCGGGTCAGCGGCAAATCCGCTCTGCGCATATCGGTTGAGCATATCCTGCCCAATGTCAGCAATCTTTTGATTGTGCAGGGCACCATTCAGTTTAGCCTTGGAATTCTGGCCGAAGCGGGCCTCAGCTATGTAGGTCTTGGGGCGCAGCCGCCGACACCAAGTTGGGGCAGAATGCTGGCCGATGCGCAAACCATGGTCAGCTTTGCGCCGCATCTGGCAATCATTCCGGGCAGCGCCATTATCCTTACCGTGCTGGGGCTTAACCTGCTGGGCGATGGGCTGCGCGATCATTTAGACCCCAAGGTCAGGAAGGGGCGCGGATGAGCTTGCTGAACGTGCAAAACCTTTCTGTGGATATTGGCGATCTAACCGTTCTGGACAGCATTAGCTTTGATCTTAAATCCGGCGATATTCTTGCCCTGACGGGCGAAAGTGGATCGGGCAAGTCAATGACCGCGCTGGCACTAATGCAATTGCTGCCCGAAGCGGCCATATGCAGCGGCTCTATTCAACTTGACGGCCGCGAGGTGATCGGGCTGGATGACCCGTCGCTTTGCAAGCTGCGCGGGGCGCAGGTCAGCATGGTGTTTCAAGAGCCGATGACAGCGCTTAATCCGGTCAAAACCATCGGCAATCAGGTGATGGAAACCCTGCTAGAACATGATATGGCGCAAAAGGCCCAAGCTCGGCAGCAAGCCCAGCAGGTGCTGGAACGGGTCGGGCTTCCCGCTGCCCAGATTTCAATGAACAGCTATCCGCATCAATTGTCGGGCGGTCAGCGGCAACGGGTGGTCATCGCTATGGCCATCGCGCTGCGCCCGAAGCTTTTAATTGCGGATGAGCCGACCACAGCACTGGATGTCACCACCCAGGCGCAAATCTTGAGGCTGCTGAAAAAGCTTACCAAAGAGGACCAGATGGGGATGATAATGATCACCCATGATCTGGCTGTGGTGGCCGATATGGCCGATGAAATCGCAGTGATGCAACTTGGTAAAATAGTTGAAAAAGCCGGCCCTGAAACGCTGTTTACCGCCATGCAGCACCCCTATACCAAAACCCTTTTTGCCGCCTCGGGGCATCAGGTTGCCCTACCGCCATTGCCGCCAGATCCACCACCCTTGCTTGAGGTCAAAGACGTTTATCGCAGCTACACGCTGCCACGCCGCGCCCTGTGGCAAAAACCGGCCCAAAAACCGGCGGTTCAGGGGGTCAGCTTTGAGCTACGCCGCGGCGAAAGGCTGGGTCTGGTGGGCGAATCGGGTTGCGGCAAATCCACCCTGACACGGGCAATATTAGGGCTTGATCCGATTGATAAGGGCGATATCTGGCTCAATGGGCAAAGCCTGCATGGGGCGGGCGCCGATCTGCGCCGTGATATTCAAGTGGTGTTTCAAGACCCCTACGGCTCGTTCAACCCGCGTCATAAAGTCGGCCGGCTTATTCGAGAGCCCTATCATCTTTTGACGCAGCCCCCGACCCCACTGGATCAGGGTGATGCCGTGGTCACTGTGCTCAAAGCGGTCGGCCTGCACGCCGAGGATCAATTTAAATATATCCATGAGTTTTCCGGTGGCCAGCGGCAACGGATCGCCATTGCCCGGGCGCTTATCATTCGCCCCAAACTGGTTATTTTCGATGAAGCCGTCTCAGCGCTTGATGTCTCGGTGCGGGCGCAAATCCTTGATCTGATTGCTGCACTGGCCGAAGATTACGGGCTCAGCTATCTATTTATCAGTCACGATCTTTCCGTGGTGCGCACCATTACCGATCGCTGTTTGGTGATGCAAAACGGAGAAATTGTCGAACATGGCCAAACCGCCGCTATCCTTGACAATCCGCAGCATACCTATAGCCAAGAATTGATCGCGGCAGCCCCCAAGCTGCCCAGAATTTCCATAGGAGCCTAAAGACATGTCGCTTCCCAAACTGCCCTTTGCCGCAGATAAATGCCTTATTGGTGGCCGGTGGATTACCCCTCAAACCGGCAATACAATTGATCTGATCAACCCCTCGGACGGAAGCGCGCTAACGGCGATTGCCGCAGGTGGTGCGGAAGATATCGACGCCGCGGTTGCCGCAGCCCGCAGTGCATTCGACACAAGCTGGTCCCAAACCACCGCAACCGATCGCGGCCGTATGTTAAGCAAGCTGTCGGCGCTGGTGTTAGAGCATAGCGCCTATCTGGCCGAACTTGAGGCGCTGGATGTGGGCAAACCGCTAAAACAGGCCCATGCGGATGCCATCGCTCTAGCGCGTTATATGGAGTTTTATGGCGGCGCGGCGGATAAGCTGCACGGCGAAACCCTGCCCTATCAACAGGGCTATACGGTCTACACCCTGCGCGAGCCACATGGGGTTACCGGCCATATAGTGCCGTGGAATTACCCAATGCAAATCATCGGCCGATCGGTGGGTGCGGCATTGGCGATGGGCAATGCCTGCGTGCTGAAACCCGCAGAAGAGGCTTGCCTGACAGCATTGGCCTTTGCCGATCTGGCGGGCAAGGCAGGTCTGCCCGACGGGGTTTTAAACGTGGTGCCCGGCACAGGTCAAAGCGCGGGTGCCGCCTTGGCAGCGCACGGCGGCATTGATCATCTTAGCTTTACCGGATCCGTGATAACCGGACAGCGGGTGCAGGCGGCAGCCGCGCAGCACGTGGTGCCGGTCACGCTTGAGCTTGGCGGGAAATCCCCACAGGTGGTCTTTGAAGATGCTGATCTTAACGCCGCCTTGCCGTTTTTAATCAATGCCGGGATACAAAATGCCGGTCAGACCTGCTCAGCCAGCAGCCGGATATTGGTGCAGCGCGGCCTTTATGAACAGGTGGTTGAACGCATGTCCGAACGCTATCAAAGCCTGACAGCGCGGCCCGCAATGGCAGATGGCGATTTGGGGCCGCTAATATCAGCGCGTCAGCAGGGCATCGTGAACGGGTTTTTGGAACAGGCGAGCGATCTGACCTGCGCCGCCAAAGGGCAGATTGCCGAGGATGCGCCGAAAGGTGGCAGCTATGTGGCGCCGCATCTTTTTGCCGATGTGGCCCCGACCCACGCGCTGGCACGCGATGAGGTGTTCGGGCCAGTGCAGGTGGTGATCCCGTTTGAGGATGAGGCCGAAGCGATTGCCATTGCCAACGGCACCGATTACGGGCTGGTGGCCAGTGTCTGGACCCGTGACGGCGGGCGGCAGATGCGCATGGCCAAGGCTCTGCGCTCGGGTCAGGTGTTTATCAATAACTACGGCGCTGGCGGCGGGGTTGAGCTGCCCTTTGGCGGGCGCGGACTGTCGGGTCACGGCCGCGAAAAAGGCTTTGAGGCGCTTTACGGGTTTTCGGCGCTGAAAACCGTTGCCGCGCATCATGGCTAGCGGACGGCTTCGCCTGACGAACCGCGATGCGCGCAGGCTCTGGATCTGGACCAATGGACTGGCCGAAACGCCAATAGGTCCATGCAAGCTGATGGATATTGTGAACCGTTTGGGGTTCGTTCAGATCGATACCATCCGCAATGTCACCCGCGCCCATAATCATATTTTATGGTCGCGCAATCAAAACTACCGCGAAGGGGCGATCTGGGACCGCTTAGCGGCCCGCGATGTGTTTGAGCATTTCACCCATGATGCCAGCCTGATCGCGGCTGATGTGCTGCCCTATTGGGGCCTGCAGTTTGCCCGATTAGAGGCTGCGATATCGCGCAACACTTGGTATCAGTCAGGTCTGGCCCAAGAACAGGTGGCCGCAATCGTTGCGCGCATCAAAGTCGAAGGCGCCCTATCCACTCATGCGTTTGACACAAAGGCTAAAATCCGTGAGATGTGGGCGCGGCCGCCGCATAAAAAGGCCCTTGATCACCTTTGGTATGCCGGAAAACTGGCCACCTCGCATCGTGAAAAATTTGTAAAGTTCTACGATCTGGCCGAACGTGTTTTCCCGCCCCATGAGCAGCGCACAGACGCCGAGGCGCTGCGCTGGCTCGCGGCTGCAGCGATGGACAGGTTAAGTTTCGCCGCGCAGGGCGAGGTGCAGCGGTTTTGGGATGTAATAAGCGCGCAGGAAGCCAGAGAGTGGACCACGAAAACCAAGGACCTTATCCCGATAGAAGTCACCTGTGCAGATGGGTCGACCTATGCCGCAATAGCGCATCCGGACATAGAAAAACGGCTGCGTGCAGCGCCTGAGCCCACATCAAAACTGCGCATTTTAAACCCGTTTGATCCGCTGATCCGTGACCGTAGCCGACTGGAAAAGCTATTTGGCTTTGCCTACCGCAATGAAATGTTTGTGCCAAAGGCCAAACGCATCTGGGGGTATTATGTGTATCCCCTGCTCGAAGGCACGCGGTTTGTTGGGCGAATTGAGCTTAAGGCCGACCGCAGCAAGCAGCTGCTTGCTGTAATCGGTTTTTGGAAAGAACCGGGTCAGCAGTGGAGCACTGCGCGCTGGAATAAATTGGAAGCCGAACTGCGCCGGTTTGGCAGGTTTGCCGGCTTAAGCACGCTGAGATGGGATATCGAACGTGTTTAACTTGAATATCATTGGATTTGAGCGCAAGCTTTGAATGAGGACAGCGGAGGCATTTGGATGAGACTGGACGGAAAAACGGCCATTGTTACCGGCGGAGGTTCGGGATTTGGTGCCGGGATAGCGCGTAAATTTATCGCCGAGGGCGCACAGGTGGTGATCGCCGATATCAACAGTGCAGCGGCTGAAAGCCTGAGCGATGAGCTGGGCGCAGCAGCCTTTGCCGCCCATGTGGATGTTGCAGATTTACGCTCGGTAAAAGCGCTTGCCCACCAAGCTGAAAAAGATGTGGGAGCGGTTGATATTATCATTAACAACGCCGGGGTGACCCATTTGCCAACGCCGCTAGACGAGGTCAGCGAAGAAGATTTTGACCGCGTGTTTTCGGTCAATTGCAAATCTGTCTATTTGACAGCCAAAACCTTTGTGCCGGCCATGAAAGCGCGCGGCGACGGGGCGATTTTAAATATCGCATCCACCGCAGGCGTATCACCACGGCCCAACCTCAATTGGTACAACAGCTCGAAAGGCTGGATGAACACGGCGACCAAAACCATGGCGGTCGAGCTGGCACCCTTTGGCATCCGCGTGAATGCCATCAATCCCGTGGCAGGTGAAACGCCTTTGCTTGCGTCGTTTATGGGCGAAGATACGCCCGAGATACGCGCCAAATTCCTATCAACCATTCCTTTGGGGCGGTTTTCCACACCCGAAGATATTGCCAACAGCGCCTGCTATCTATGCTCGGACGAAGCCAGCATGGTGACCGGGGTCTGCATGGAAGTGGATGGCGGGCGGTGTATCTAATGCAGCCCGGACCACGTAATTTAATCACCGATGTTGCAGGAATTGAGGTCGGCAACGCCTGTGATGCGGCGCTGAAATCCGGCGTCAGCGTGGTTCTGTCGGATGCCCCCATGACCGCCTCTTGTGCGGTGATGGGCGGTGCACCTGGAACCCGGGATACCGAATTGCTTGAACCCGACAAAACCGTACCGGCGGTTGACGCGCTGGTGCTGTCTGGCGGATCTGCTTTCGGGCTTGATGCGGCCAGCGGCGTCAGTGCCTGTCTGGCCAAAGAAGGTCGTGGCTATAGGGTGGGCAGCGCCAAAGTGCCGATTGTGCCCACTGCTATATTGTTTGATTTGCTCAACGGCGGCGATAAAAACTGGGCGACCAACCCCTATGCGGCTCTTGGCCGCGCCGCCTTTGAGGCCCGCAGCGAAAGTTTTGATATAGGCACTGCAGGCGCAGGCTACGGCGCGCTCTGCGGAATGATGAAGGGTGGTCTTGGCTCTGCTTCATTTCAGCTTAGCTCTGGGATCACCGTCGGGGCGTTGGTGGCCGCCAATCCGGTTGGCAACCTAGTGGAACCGGAGGGCAAACGGTTCTGGGCTGCCCCGTTTGAGGTTGGCGCAGAGTTTGGCGGCTGCGGTGTGCCAAACCCCAAGGGCCCCGTTGGACTTGCGCAAAGCAAACTTGGCCGTTTGGTTGACGGCGCCAACACCACACTGGCCATCGTGGCCACCGATGCCATTTTGACCAAAGCCGAAGCCAAACGCTTGGCTACCATTTCGCATGACGGCTTTGCACGCGCCATTTTGCCCTCGCATTTGCCGCAGGATGGGGATTTAATCTTTGCCGCTTCAACCGGCAGGCAGGCTGCACCCGAAGGCCGGTTGGGATTTGCCGAGCTGTGTCACGCGGCCAGCCTATGCGTCGCGCGCGCCGCAGCACGCGGTATATTTGAAGCAAGCAGAGAGCAGAATGATACGCTACCCACTTGGGCTGATTTCAATCGCTAAGGGGCCAGATATCTTTTCAAGCATGGCACATCTGAATTTCTAAACCACGCATTTATTCAACGAACACTAAAAAACACCGCAGGGCGCTAAATCGACCGGTTTGTGGCTTTTGGATGCGCCAATGTGATGCCAACTTGATAGCTTTTCGCAAGCAGGGATTGGCGGCGCTTAATTGAACCAGTGGCACCGCAGAGCACTTCGAGCCTGCGTGGAGAGAAGCCAAAATAACCAAAGGTTCCCTTGATCCATGCGGTTTCCAATGCAGACAGGTACCCGCCATTTTCCATTTCATCTGAGCGTGCTCCGGCCGGGACTAGAAGCACTCCGGAACGGGGCCTTTGGAGTGAGCTTTCCGGGTCTTGTAATTGATCGTAGGCCCAACCCCAGCTCCAGACACGGTCGAGCCAACCCTTAGTCATCGATGGCATGCCCCACCAAAATAGCGGAAAAACCAGACAGATTGCATCAGCTCGCGCAATCCGCCGTTGTTCGTGGGCCACATCATCCGATGGGGTTGCGTGGGGTTCTCTTGCAATGTCAGCCATTGAAAAACGCGGATCAAAACCTTCCGCATGTAAATCTGCTAGCTCGACCGAATGACCAGACGCCTCTGCGCCAGCCATGAATTGCTGGGCAACAGCAGCGCTAAACGACTTTGGGTTGGGGTGATCTAGAATGGTCAATACATGCAAATGCGCAGCCTTCAGAAAATATTTTTCCAGCGCCATTTAAGACTATGGATGCAAAACCAGTTCACAAGCTGGCCGCTCCAAATACGCGTGTAGGCGTTGGCTTAAACGCATTCCGCCCGAGAGTTGAGTTTAGGTCAAGAGGAAACTTACTGGTGCGCTTTTTCACATTTGGAGGGCCAGGGCACTGGGCGACATAGGAACACCTTGCCAATGCCTTGGCGTGTCTTGTCGTGTTCGCCACAATATTGTCCGATATCACAATAGCCTAGATCACCGACCGCGCGCTTGTGTCAGCCCTTTTCGTGAAAAAATCCAAAAATTTTCTCGGCCATGGCAGCGGAAATGCCATCTACGGCCTTTAGATCGGCTAGATTGGCGCGGCTAACGGCTTTGGCCGAGCCAAAATGGGCAAGCAATGCGCGTTTGCGTGATGCGCCCACACCGGTTATTTCGTCAAGGGGCGTGGCCCCAATGGCCTTGGCCCGCTTGGCCCGATGGGTGCCGATTGCAAACCTGTGCGCTTCATCCCGCAGTCTTTGGATGAAATACAGCACCGGGTCATTGCGCTGCAGAGCAAAGGGGCGCTGGCCGCGCATGTGGAACTCTTCTTTGCCCAGATCACGATCAATGCCCTTGGCCACCCCGACCATGGGGATGTCGTCCACGCCAAACTCGGCCATAACCTGCGCCACGGCAGAGACCTGACCTGCGCCGCCATCGATCAACAATAGATCCGGCCAGTGATCCAAACTACGGTCGGGGTCTTCCTTCAACAGACGTTTAAAGCGGCGGCTCAGCACCTCTTTCATCATGCCGAAATCATCGCCCGGGGTCACGTTTTCATCGGATATATTAAACTTGCGGTAGCTGTTTTTCATCAGCCCCTCAGGGCCGGCCACAATCATCGCGCCAACCGCGTTGCTGCCCTGAATATGCGAGTTGTCATAAACTTCGATACGCTGCGGCGGCTGATCTAGTTCAAAGGCGTCCGCCAGACCGCGCAGCAGTTTTGCCTGGGTCGCAGTTTCGGCCATTTTGCGCGCCAGACTTTCCTTTGCATTGCGCAGCGCGCCCGAGATGAGTTCAAGTTTTTCACCGCGCAAGGGGACGATAATATCAACCTTGCGGCCGAGCTTATCACTGAGCAATTGCTGCATCAGATCGGCGTTTTCAATACCGTGGGACAGGATCATGGCGCGCGGCGATTCCTTGGTGGCGTAAAACTGACCCAAGAACGCTTCCATCACCTCGGCATGGCCCATATCAGCAGCCACACGCGGGTAAAAATCCCGATTGCCCCAGTTTTGATTGGCACGGATGAAAAACACCTGCACGCAGGCCTGACCCGCTTCGAGATGCAGCGCAACAATATCGGCCTCTTTGACAGTTCTGGGATTGATCCCTTGGGTGGTTTGCACTTGCGTCAACGCGCGAATACGGTCGCGAAGGGAAGCAGCCTGTTCAAACTCCATCGCTTCAGAGGCAGCGGCCATTTGCGCGGCCAGCGTTTCTTGCACCTCGGTCGAGCGACCCGATAAAAACCGCTGCGCATCCTTGACCGACGCGGCATAATTATCGCGTGAAATACGATCAACGCAAGGCCCGCTGCAGCGCTTGATCTGATACTGCAAGCACGGCCTCGTGCGGCTTTCAAACATCGCATCGGTGCAGTTGCGCAGCATGAACACCCGCTGCAATTGCGATAAGGTTCGGTTCACTGATCCGGCGCTGGCAAAGGGCCCGTAATAGGCGCCTTTTTCTGATTTTGCACCGCGATGCTTTTTGATCTGGGGAAAGCGGTGCTGGGTGGTGACAAGAATATTGGGAAAGGATTTATCATCCCGCAGCAAAACATTATAGCGCGGTTTCAGCTGCTTTATCAGGTTCTGCTCTAGCAGCAGGGCTTCGGTTTCGGTGCGCGTGGTGAGAAACATCATCGAAGACGTTTCAGAAATCATCCGAGCGATACGCGCCGAATGACCGCTTGGACGAGCATAGTTTGAGACCCGCGCTTTTAAGTTACGCGCTTTACCGACGTATAAAACCCGTGCCTGATCATCCAGCATACGGTACACACCAGGCGAGCTGTCCAGCGTTGCTACATACTTTTGGATAATTTTATAGCCGGTTTTATTCATGATGTGCGCATTGGTCTAAGGGTATCTATCGAATTGATAATGATTCTTTCCTAGCTGCAATGTTATAGCTTTGGGATCAAGAGAAAAGCTGTCCACCGTTCCTGTGGATAACTCTGGGGAAAAGCAATGAGAATCTGGATTTTTCTTTGCAAAGTCTGCAACTTCGCTAATATGCCTAAAAATTAGGCATATAATTAACATATTGAAATCATTGTATTTTTTTTCATGCCTTCCTGCAAATTATTGAAAACAATACATTTTTGTAACAACTCTTTAACAAAACCTTACACCGGTGCACAACTTGTCCGATAAATTTTTCGAGCCGTTACTCAATGCCGAGTATATCTGGGGTTTGCCAGACCAAATGCTGGCCGCCATCGACACACAGTAATTGCCCTGTGATCGCCGGCGCATCAATAAAATACCCCAGTGCCGCCGTGATGTCGGATGGGTTAGCGCCGCGGGTCAAAACCGTATTTTCACGTTGTTTTTGAAAGTGTTCCAAAGTTTGCCGAGCGCCTTGCAATGTCGGACCGGGGCCGATTGCATTGACCCGGACGTGCGGCGCAAGCGCCTGTGCTGCGGTCTGTGTCAGCGCCCAAAGTCCCATTTTGGCGATTGTATAGCTGGCAAATTCAGGTGTGAGCTTGCGCACCCGTTGATCTATCATATTGACAATAAGCCCCTGCGCGAGCGGTTCGTTATTTGCATCCATCTGCGCTTTAGGTAGCTGCGCGGCAAAAGCCTGACTTAGAACAAAAGGTGCCCGTAGATTGCTTTCAATATGGCGATCCCAGCTTGTCCGCGTAGCCGTCTCAAGGGTGTCATATTCAAAAATCGAGGCGTTGTTGATCAGGCAGGTGATTGGCCCACCAAGAGCCGCGGCTGCGGCAGGCAAGAGCTCTTGGACCTCTGCCTCTATGAGCAGATCAGCTGGAAGCGCCTTTGCCTTGCAGCCCAAGGCTTGAATCTCTGCTACCACCTCATCTGCTGCCGCTTGCGAGCTGGCATAATGCACCACCACATCATAGCCCCGCGCCGCCACATATAGCGCCATTTCTCGGCCAAGCCGTTTCGCGCCTCCGGTTATCAATGCCCGCATGATCGCACCTTTCAAATTTTAGGATAGCACAATAGTGACATAGGCCAAATAACTGCCGGTCAAGAGCACGCCCCATAATCGCGTCAGTTTCATCCGCCCAACCACAAACGGCGCAAGCAGTAGCGAAGACCCCAGCATGACCCAAAGATCAAAGGTCAAAAACGCGCGCGGTACCGGCACGTCACCAATCAATGCGGTGATCCCAATGATGGCCAGCAGATTAAACATATTTGACCCAATCACATTGCCAATTGCGATATCTGCTTGCCTTCGAATAGCGCTCATCACTGTGGTGGCCAACTCTGGCAAGGATGTTCCAATAGCGATTAATGTCAAACCAATGGCTGTTTCGCTAACATGATAGCTCAGCGCAATAGAAGTTGCGCTGCTCACCAGAATTTCTGCGCCCAGCGGTAGTCCAACCAACCCAAGCAACAAATAAAGCGTAATCCACCAACCGCTCATAGACTGATCCGCAGCCTCTAGATTGGTTAAATCTGCTTGATCTGTGCCGGTCTCTTGCCGGTGGGCGCGGGCCTGCATAAAGGCATCTCGCAAAGAATAGCCAAGTGCAGCCAAGAGCACAGCGCCCTGCCACAAACCAAATTCTCCGGTAAAGGCCAAGGTAATAAACAAAAGCGTTGCCAGCAACATAAAGCCATAGATTTTGCGGCTGTTACAGCTAGAGGTATCCACCACAGATATGATCGCTGGAATGCCCAGAACCAAAAGCACATTAGCCGTGTTCGAGCCCACCACATTGCCCAAAGCAATCCCTGGCGCATTATCCAAAGTGGCCCGGATTGCAATCAAAAGCTCAGGGGCTGAGGTTCCAAAAGCCACGATGGTCAAGCTGACAATCAAAGCCGGCACCCCAAGCCGCAAGCTTAGGTTGACCGCGCCTTTTACCAGCGCATCCCCAGCCAAAAGTAATATAACAAGACCAATCGCAGACAGCAGCCAATCCATCACAGGTCCCTATTTAGCACCACATACACAGGGCGGCTTACCGATCATGATCCGGCCACACTCAGGGCATCTTACAGATTTGCGACGGCCAACCTTTGGCATCCGCAACCTGCCAAGCATGGCCAAGACCGCCATGCCAGCCAAAAACAAGACGACAATCTTAAAAATCATATCAAAGCCCAAAGCGGGCAAAGGCCGCCTTTTCCTCTAACATAATCGATGCGCTGTGAAACAGGGATGTGCCAAATCGCTGTGCCAAGCTTTTCTTTTGGCCATAAAGCCGGAAACGTACTTTTTCGCCATAGCGCTCTTTTAGAATAGGCACCAGATGACCAATTGCATCCGCCAGCCCCAAGTCAACAGCGGTCTGACCGACCCAGTATTCACCGCTAAACAAATCTTCATCAGAACTGAACTTGTCGCCCCTGCGCGCAGTAACATGGTCAATAAAGGCTTTGTGGACCTGCTCTAAGGTGGCTTTCATGCGGGCCACATCTTCGGGCTTTTCTTCGCGAAACGGGTCAAGCGTCGATTTTGATTTTCCCGCTGTATAGACCCGCCGCTCGATGCCATAACGGGCAAGGAACTCTGGCGCGCCAAATCCGGCAGAGATCACTCCAATGGACCCAACGATCGAGCTATGGTCAAGAAAGATCTCATCCGCTGTCACCGCCAGCCAATAGCCGCCCGAGGCGGCCACATCCTCGACAAAGGCCAGAACCGGCACTTTATGTTCTTCTGCAAGCCGGCGAATTCTCGCTCCAATAAGCGAGGATTGAACTGGTGAGCCACCGGGTGAGTTTAAAACCAACGCTACAGCGTCGGGTTTGCCTTTGCGAAAGGCCTTCTCAAGCATTGGCGCTAAAGCCTGATCATTAAGCTGCCCACGCGACCCGGCCGCAATAAGACCAGAAAGCCGCACCACGGCCACGGACTTTTGAGGTTTTAGAAATGGAATTTTAAGTTTCATGGTCCTGATGTAGAGTGCTTGGCGCAAACAAACAAGAACCCTAGGTGATCCATTGAAATTAAATTTTGACCGCAGGAAAGCCTTTAGTTGCGCAACCGCCATCCGGTTTTGAAAATCCAGCCAATCACCGCCAGACACAGCACGGTGAAGCCAAAAATAGCGATCAAGCTGGTATAGACAGACACATCAGCCATTCCGAAAAACGACCAGCGAAAGCCAGAAATTAAATACACAACCGGATTTAACATGGCGATGTTTTGCCAGACCGGCGGCAACATCGAGATTGAATAAAACGAACCACCAAGAAACACCAGCGGCGTCACAATCAGCAGGGGCACCACTTGCAATTGTTCAAAATTCTTTGCCCATATGCCTAGAATAAAGCCCAAAAGCGAAAACGAGAAACAGGTCAGAACCAGAAATGCAAACATGGCGAACGGATATTGGATTTTCAGATCAACAAAAAGTGTCGAGGTGGCCAAAATAACCATGCCGATCAACAGCGCTTTGGTGGCCGCCGCCCCCACGTATCCAGCTACGATTTCCAGAAAACTAACCGGCGCTGAAAGCAATTCATAAATCGTGCCGACAAATTTTGGGAAATATATCCCAAAAGAAGCATTCGATATTGCTTGCGTCATTACCGTGAGCATCACCAGACCCGGCACAATAAAAGTGCCATAACTGACCCCTTCGACCTGATCTATGCGACTGCCAATCGCAGCGCCAAAAACGATGAAATACAGCGATGTGGATATCACCGGTGAGGCAAGGCTTTGTCCCGCAGTGCGAAAAAAGCGCGCCATTTCGAATTGATAGATGGCCTTTATAGCGTGGATATTCATACCTATACCTCTGCTTCACTCGGGGTTTTGGCCTTGTCGGCCTGCACTAGACTGACAAAAATCTCTTCGAGCGAGGATTGATCAGTTTGCAAATCTTTCACCTGCAATCCGGCATTGGAAAAATCATGTATCAACCGCGTGATGCCGGTGCGGTCGCTGCGCGTGTCATAGGTAAAACTTAGCGCTGTGCCGTCATCGGAGAGCACAAGGTCATACTCGCCCAGCGCCTGAGGTATTTTATCAATCGTATCTTGCAACTCAATAGTCAGTGTTTTTTTGCCAAGCCGCTTCATAAGCGCCTGTTTTTCTTCCACCAGCAAAATCTCACCCTTGCTGATCACCCCGACACGCTCGGCGATGGCTTCGGCTTCTTCGATATAATGCGTGGTCAACACAATGGTCACACCACTGGCCTGCAATTCGGCCACAATATCCCACATATCCTTGCGCAGTTCCACATCAACGCCGGCGCTCGGCTCATCTAAAAACAACAGGCGCGGCTCATGGCTCAGGGCTTTTGCAATTAGCACCCGACGCTTCATACCGCCCGAAAGCTCAACCACTTTCGAGTTGCGTTTGTCCCAGAGCGAGAGTTGCTTGAGCAGCTTTTCAAGATAGCCATCATTTCTGGGCTTGCCATGCAGTCCCCGCGAAAAACGCACCGTGTTGAACACGGTCTCAAACGGCTCAAGCGAGACATCCTGCGGCACGAGCCCGATGAGTTTGCGAGTTTCACGATAATTAGTGATGATATCATGGCCGTTCACTAGAACCTCACCCGATGTGGCCAGGCAGATTCCACAGATGGTTGAAATCAAGGTCGTTTTGCCAGCCCCATTTGGCCCCAAAAGAGCGAGAATTTCCCCCTGATTGATGGTCAGGTTCACATTGTTCAGCGCTTGAAGTCCGCCGGGAAATGATTTCGAAAGGTTTTTAACCTCGACAACACTACTCATCCAACCTCACAAACTAAACCAATGCGCTGAATCTATTTGATAAACATACGCTTGGATAGTCAAATTAGTATCCAACAACCGTCGTTTCCGGCGCAAATAAAGAAACGACGCGCCGTCACTTTGCTGCACGCACCGTGTCGATCATCAGTTGAACATTTTCTGGATCGGCATCTGGCGTGATCCCATGACCCAGATTGAAAATATGTGGCCCACCGCTGAGCGCTGTGCAAATCTGGCGAGCCTCATCAACCAATGCCTGACCGCCTGTGACCATGTGAGACGATTTAAGGTTACCCTGAACGCAGCTGTCCTTTTGCAGATGCTGCGCGACCCACTTAGGGATAACCGAATTATCAACCGCCACACAGTCGGCGCCTGTCGCCGCAGCAAAGCCGATGTATTTATCCCCAGCCTCACGTGGAAACGCAATAATCGGGATATCTGGATGCCGCGCCTTTAGGGCGGTGATAATCGCTTTTGTCGGGGCAACTGCATAGCGCTCAAAATCCGCACCTGTCAGCGATCCAGCCCAGCTGTCAAAGAGTTTCACGACCTCGGCGCCAGCCTCAATCTGGGCACTGAGATATTCGATTGTTGCAACCGTTATAAGATCCATCAACCCGTCAAAAAGCTGTGGGTTTTCCTGTTTCAAAGCATGCGCTGGCCCCTGATCCGGGGTGCCGCGCCCTGCAATCATATAGGTGGCCACCGTCCATGGCGCACCGGCAAAACCGATTAATGTGGTTTCTTGTGGCAACGCCTTGGTCAAAATCCGCAGGGTTTGATAGACCGGTGCCAAGGTTTCATCAATGTCAGCGATAGGCCGCAGCGCCGCCAGATCATCATCACGTGTCAGGGTTGAAAGCCGCGGGCCTTCGCCAGTGACAAACCACAAATCAGCGCCCAGCGCCTGCGGCAGCAACAAGATATCAGCAAACAGGATCGCCGCATCAAACCCATAGCGGCGGATTGGCTGCAAGGTAACCTCGGCCGCCAAATCGCTGTTATAGCAAAGTGATAGAAAATCCCCCGCCTCGGCGCGGGCCGCGCGGTATTCGGGCAAATAACGCCCTGCCTGCCGCATCATCCAGATCGGCGGGGTGTCTAAAATTTCACCTGCAAGCGCGCGAAGTATTTTCTTTTGCTCTGCCATATGTCACCCTTGGTACTGGTTCTGCTTCGCCGCCCTCTTGGCGGGCATCGCCGCTAAGCTCTTATCAGAATGTGTTGACCGACTTAAACTAGATATATGACCCAGACTTTACCAAATCCAAGCGCGCCGCTTAAAATTGGCACCCGCGGCTCGCCATTGGCGCTGGCGCAGGCCTATGAAACCCGCGACCGGCTTGCGGCGGCTTTCGCATTGCAGCAAAGCGCCTTTGAGATCGTGGTGATTAAAACCACCGGTGATAAAATTCAGGATCGCCCGCTGAAAGACATCGGTGGCAAAGGGCTTTTCACCCGCGAGATTGAAGCCGCGCTGCTTGAAGGCGTCATTGATATCGCGGTTCATTCGATGAAAGATATGCCAGTGGCACAGCCGCAGGGTCTGCTGCTTGATACCTACCTGCCACGCGAAGATGTGCGCGATGGCTTTATCTCACCCCGGTACGGCAGCATCGACAGCCTGCCGCCCGGCACTTTGGTGGGCACGTCGTCATTGCGCCGGCGCGCGCAGCTTTTGCACCGCCGCCCTGATTTGCAGATCGTCGAGTTTCGCGGCAATGTGCAAACCCGCCTGAAAAAACTTGATGCGGGGGTTGCCGCCGGCACATTTTTAGCCATCGCTGGCCTGAACCGGTTGGACATGGCGCATCTGGCCAAAGCGCCGATTGCTGTTGACGCCATGCTGCCGGCTGTGGCGCAGGGGGCGATTGGGATCGAGCGGCGCCGTGATGATTTGCAAACAGCCGGACTGCTTGAAGCCATTCATGATCCGGATACGGGCCATCGGCTTGTAGCCGAGCGGAGTTTTTTGGCGGCACTGGACGGATCGTGCGAAACCCCGATTGCAGGCTTGGCCGAGCTCAGCGGCGGCACGCTGCGCCTGCGCGGTGAAGTGCTGCGCCCGGACGGGTCCGAAGCGATCAGCGATGATCAAAGCGCCCCGATCGAAGATGGTGCCACCCTTGGCGCCGAAATGGCTGCGCAATTGCTGACCCAAAGCGGGCCGGGATTTTTCGATTGGCGCGGCGAGGATAAAACCTAGGAACCTTTGGTAGCCTGCTGCGGAATAACCTTGCCTGGATTAAGGATATTGTTCGGATCAAGCGCCTGTTTGATCTGCCGCATCACCGCAACCGC
The DNA here is from genome assembly GCA_039640505.1 of Rhodobacteraceae bacterium Araon29. NCBI lineage: Bacteria > Pseudomonadati > Pseudomonadota > Alphaproteobacteria > Rhodobacterales > Paracoccaceae > Rhodobacteraceae bacterium Araon29. Next base: position 3,393,387 of record CP046865.1, read on the forward strand.
AACGGGATTTTTACGCCGCTGCATTGATGGCAATTTGCTGCGGCCAATACCATGTTCGGCGGAAAAACTGCCGCCAAGGTCAAGAACCACATCTTCCACCGCCTCGGTGATCGCCGCATGCACCTTTGGGTCATGGCTTTTTGGCCAAACCGGATAGTGGATATTGCCATCCCCAAGGTGCGAGACAACAATGGTCTCAGCCCCGGGGTCCAGCGCCGTCAAACGATCCTGCATGCGGTTTAGAAACACCGCCACCTTATCAAGTGGCACAGCAATGTCGTGATTGACCAGAGGCTTTTGGGCAACTGTGACCTCTGCCGCGCTTTCGCGCAGATGCCACATTTGGGCACGCTGTGTGTCGTTTTGGGCAACAACCGCATCCAAGATCGCGCCGCTTTGCAATTGATCGGCTAGGATCGCTTCAAACCGCGACGACAGCTGGATTTGGCCGCTGTCATCAGGGGCAGATAAGTCCTCGGCAGTGGTGGCCACCTCAACCAGAATATTCACATCATATTGGATCGGAAATGGCAGTTGGCGGTCGGCAAAATGGGCGGCATATTTTTCAATATAAAACCGCGGCATATATTCATAGGCTTCAACCGAACCGCCCGTGGCTGATTGCAGCGCATTGAGAATGCTCAGCGCCGCATCAAGCGAAGGCACAGCCAACATAGCGGTGGCATAGGCACGCGGCTTTGGCATCAACCGCAGCACAGCGGCGGTGATAATGCCCAAAGTGCCTTCTGCGCCGATCATCAGATGTTTAAGATTATAGCCAGAATTATCTTTGTGCAGTTCGGACATCATATCCATGATCTCACCGTTGGGCAGCACAACTTCGATGCCAAGGCACAAATCACGGGTGTTGCCATAGCGCAGCACATTTGATCCGCCCGCATTGGTCGACAGCATGCCGCCAATCATGGCTGAGCCGCGCGCACCAAACGTCATCGCGAAAATAAAATCTTGCTCTTCTGCCGCCTCGTGCAGATCAGACAGGATCACTCCGGCCTCGACCACTGCAAGGCGTGCATCAGATCGGATTTCCCGAATGGCGTTCATCCGTTCTAGTGACAGCACCAATGCGCCCTCGGCGTAGGTGCCATCCGCTAAACCCGTGTTGCCGCCCATTGGCACCACAGCGATCTTTTCTAAATTGGCCCATTTAACGATCTCTGACACCTGATGCACATTTGCAGGGCGCACCACTGCCAAAGGGGTGAAAGGATGTAATTTGAACCAATCACTGGAATATTTTTCACAATCACGGCCAGTGAGCACATGCGAAGGACCAACAATGTCTATCAGGGCATTTATCTGCGTCATTGGGGGTTCCTTTGCTATGTCATTTTTGCCAGAAAAAACAAAAAAAATCTGCTCTTTGCAAGCAACTTAACGCCTAAAAGCTTTGGGTTCCATGCGCAAAATGGCACCACCGTCATACCGACGCAATACAGAGCCCGTTTTTTACCGGTTTTTAGAGCCCATGAGCAGGGCGTATTAATCCCATTTGGCCAGTGGCGGCAGGCTCATCAAAACCGCTTCTGGATCATGCCCTGTTGCCAGACCAAATTTTGTTCCACGGTCATAAACCAGATTAAACTCTGCATAAAGCCCACGGTGGCTCAATTGAGTTTGCTTGTCTTCGTCGCTCCACGGCTGCGCAACGCGTTTGGTCACCAAAGGCAGATAGGCGGGCAAGAATGCGCGGCCTATATCCTGGGTCAGTGCAAAATCCGCTGCCCAGTCGCCAGTGCAGCGATCATCCATAAATATCCCACCCACGCCGCGCGCGCGTTTGCGGTGGGGAACGTAAAAATACTCATCAGCCCAAGCCTTTAGCTTTGGGTAGAGCGCTGGATCATGCGGGTCTAGATGGGCTTTTTGAGTGGTGTGAAAATGGGCGGTATCTTCAGCATATTCGATGCAAGGGTTCAAATCCGACCCGCCGCCAAACCACCATGCTTTCGGGGTCCAAAACATGCGTGTATTCAGGTGCACTGCCGGACAATGCGGATTTTGCATATGCGCCACCAGTGAAATACCACTGGCCCAAAAGCGCGGGTCATCTGCGATATCGCTCAGCCCCGGCCGGGCCCGCATCGCCGCCTGCGCCTGATCACCAAGCCGGCCATAAACGGTTGAAACATTCACCCCAACCTTTTCAAACACACGCCCGCCGCGCAGCACGCTCATCAAACCCCCCCTGCATCACTACCATCATCTGATTGCCGTTGTGTGGTTGTGACCTCAAACTTTCCAGCAGGCCTTTCAGCCATCGAACCATCGGCATGGTCATTTTCAAGCTGTTGAAAAGAAGTAACTATTTCATCGCGCAATTGATGAAACCACGCACTGGCCTGTTGCTTTTGCTGATCCGATATTGTCACCATGGTTTCCGTCTTTTTGCCTTGCGCTTTAATAGAATCTGTCTCTTGGGAACCCACTGACTTGTCAAGCGGACTTGCCCCTTCGCGGCGCTAAGCCACAGCCTTTTAAGCCAATGTTCCGTCCTTAGTGTGCCGGTGCTTCAACTGGATCAATCAACGTCCGCCCACCATCCACTGTTAGTATTTGGCCCGTAACAAACCCTGCGCTTTCAGAGGCAAGATACTGCACCGTCTCAGCGACATCGGAAGCGGGTGCGATCCGCCCCATCGGAGTGTGCTTTTCGATATCACTGCGATAGTCGCTATTGTCTTTGAGCATATCCTGTAGGCTTGCGGACATCACCGAACCAAAAGCAACCGCATTGACCCGGATACGGTGCGGCGCTAGCGCCACCGCCATGGCCCGTGTCATTTGATCGAGCGCGGCGGTGGATACAGAATATCCCAAAAGCTGTGGATGCGCCCGACGGGCCGCAATTGAGGACAGGTTGACGATCGCGCCCGCCTGCCCTTCGGTCTGTGATCCGCTTTGCTTGATCATTCGGGTGGCAATCAATTGCGACAATCGAAGGCTGGTCATGAAGTTTTGATTCAACAAAGTTTCAACCGAGTTGTCATTCAAATCCAAAAGGTCCGAGGCCATCATTTGCCGCGATGCATTGATTAAAATATCAACCCGGTCGAAGCTATCAAGCGTAGCTGATAGCAGGTTAGCAATGGTGAGTTTTTCCCGCAGATCACCGGCGAAATACCGTAAGTTACTTTGACTGGATTCGTTATCAACTTCCTTTTGCAAGCTGGCCTCATCCATATCGGCAAACATCACATTGGCACCATGTTCGGCAAAATGCCGAGCAATGGCCAAGCCTATCCCATTGGCAGCACCTGTCACAATTGCCGTCTTTCCATCAATCGAGAATGACATATCAGCTCCTTGATTCTCGGCGAGAGATTAGCGAGTTTTTCGCAAATGTTCGAGAGGGCGATTTGCAAACAGAACTTTGAATAGATTATTCTGCGCCATTTGCTTTACATTTGCAAAACAGCTTTGCAGCACTGCCTCATATGGCAATTGCCGGTTGGCAACCATGAATAGACGCCCTTTCGCCGCTAAATTTCGCGCCGCTGATGCAATAAACGCTTGTCCAATTGTCGGATCAGCTGCCCGCCCGTGATGAAATGGTGGGTTCATCACTATACCATCCAACGCTGTCTTGGCGCACCATGTGGTGGCATCACTCCAATGAAAAGCCACCCTGCGGTCTCCACAATTCTGCCGTGCGCAGTCTATGGCCGCGCTATCCGCTTCGATGGAGTCAATATGCTCAATCTCTGGATAGTCAAATAATCGGCGTGTCAAATATCCCCAACCCGCCCCAAAGTCAGCGTACCTGCCGCGCAGATCATCCGGCAGTGAAGCGGCCAAAAGCTGCGATGCCGGATCAATGCCGTCGGCCGAGAAAACACCCGTTTTTGTTACAAAGCCATCTTCGATCAGATTGAAATTATCGGCTTGCCAATCATCAAAGACCCCGGTGGTGCGATACCACGCAAGCTTGCCATGCGCTTTTGAAACAACGCCCGTTAAGTCAACGCGGGTTTTTAAGTCTTTTATCAGGCTGTCGATACCCTGTGACTTGCTGCCATCGACGATTATGATTCCATCACGGCCTGTCGCGCGCGTTGCTGTGTAAATCAGATGCCGGGCCAAACGTTTGACCCGTGGTAAATGCACAAGGGCAACATCTAGATCAGCAGGTTCAGATGGCAGGGGATCAAACCCTTGGTCTTGGAAAAGATCAACGAGGGGCTTAAACCTATGCATGATTTTGGGCTTAAGATGCGCTAGCGGCGTGACATCCTCTAAGCGCTCTGGAAAAAAGACCGCAGAGTTGCCACTCTGGGGAAGCGCCAGTTTGCCCTGCCTTAAGCTAAATTCAAATCGCGCATCAAACACTTAAGTACCATTGTCCGCCTAATAAGATGCTTTACTCTTTTTCCATCGTACATTGCAACGGATGCTGGTGCTGACGGGCGAAATCCATAACTTGCGCCACTTTGGTTTCGGCCACTTCATGGCTAAACACACCGACCACGGCCAAGCCTTTTTTATGCACAGTTAGCATGATTTCAAACGCCTGCGTCTGGTTCATTCCAAAAAAGCGCTCAAGCACGATAACGACAAATTCCATAGGGGTGTAATCATCATTTAAAAGCATGACTTTATAAAGCCGGGGGCGCTCGGTTTTGGCGCGCGTATCAATCAGAACATCCTGATCGTTATCGCCTTCAGGCTTATTGGTCATTTTAAATACAAGACCCGTCATCCAGACCCCAAATTGGTATTTCTGCTGAATCACTATATAAACTGTCCGACGCCAGAGAAAAGCCCCGCATAGCAACAATTCAATTCAGAACTAAAAAATGTTTAGACGGCGCATAATTAAGGGCTTTAGGATTTGCGATCAAAGCCTAGGCGAAAGGCGTGCCTAATGCCTATTTTGGTTGTGATGAACTACAAACTTGTCACTCACCAAACATCATGAAGCTAGGTGAAAGAACATCAGCAAAACCCTTTAGTTGTGGTTTACAAGCCAAGAACCCCTAAATGTGCTATTAAATACATCCGAAATTCCCACAAATCCATTGAAATTGAAGGCTTTATTCGTGAATCGCGTTGTGTTATCTTTGAAAAAAATAAAAAGCCAGCCACAAATGGCGGCATGAGGCAGACAAGGACAGTTACCATGAAAAGACGGCATAGCAAGCCGGCTCGGTTTTGGTTATTTGCAGCAACCGCAATTTGGATGCTGGTTATTTTGCCGTTTAGCGCAATGGCCGCACCCTATGCCGCTATGGTGATCGACGCCAGAACGGGAAAAACCCTGCATTCCGAAAACGCAGATACCCGTCTTCACCCAGCATCCCTGACGAAAATGATGACGCTTTATGTGGTGTTCGAAGCCGTTGAAAACGGCGAAATCTCACTCGATACCATGGTGCGCGTATCGCGCAAAGCAGCCTCTGAGCCCCCTTCCAAGCTTGGGTTGAGACAAGGCCAACGTATCAAGCTTCGCTATTTAATCCGCGCGGCAGCGATAAAATCAGCCAATGATGCCGCCACTGCCCTTGGCGAAGCAATAGAGGGCTCTGAGGCCGCCTTTGCGCGGCGGATGAACCGGACAGCAAAAGCGATGGGAATGTCCCGCACCACGTTCAAGAATGCCCATGGTCTAACAGAGTCAGGTCACTTGTCGACCGCCCGCGATATGACAACCTTAGGACGGCATTTGTTCTATGATTTTCCAGACTATTATCATTTATTTTCGCGCCGCGAGCATAATGCGAAAATAAGAACAGTCAGAAATACAAATCGGCGTTTTTTAAACGACTATAAGGGTGCTGATGGGATCAAGACTGGGTATACGCGCGCTGCGGGCTTTAACCTAGTGGCTTCCGCCGAAAGAGGGCGCGAGCGCATTATAACCACTGTTTTTGGTGGGCGCTCAACCACCACCCGCAATGCCCAAGTGGCCAAACTTATGAATCTCGGATTTAAAAAAGCACCCACAGCTGTTGCCGAGGTGAAACCCTCAAAACCAGATTATTCACGGCTTGCCCAGAACGGCACTTTTGGCAAACGCACAACCTTTAAAACTGCTGTCAACAAAAGCCTGCGGCCAAAGGCAAGACCAACCAATACAAGCATGCCGCTTAAGGTTGCGACACTTAATTTAAAAGACGAAATAGCCGCCGCTTTGATTGTGGCGAATACGCCTAAGATATCGACCTCTAATGGATCAAGTCTTGTCCCCAAAGCCCGGCCAGCAAAACTTTCCAACCAGACAATAGCACCAATTGCCACACCGTCCGAACCAGAAATTGTGGCCCGCCTATCCACCTCTGGTGGTCAAAACTGGGCAATTAATGTTGGCCGTTTTTCGACCCAGTTTTCGGCGGAAAAAATGCTGCTTAAAACTGCCCTTGCAGAAATGAGCACTTTGAACGGGTCATTGCGCAAAGTTCAAAAAGGGAAGCTTGGTTTTGAAGCAACTTTTGTTGGGCTTAGTCAGGATACGGCGGATCGCGCGTGCGAAAGATTAGCAGCCCGTAATGTCACCTGTACAGTTGTAGGTCCAAGCTGAAATTAAGAATACTATTGTTTGAGGTTGGTCATTGCCTTTAGGGTTTATCCAGCAGTGCGCGGAGAGATCGCGCTTGGGTCTGTATGAAGTTCGATAATCGCGGATGTACTGGCAGCGCGCGCGCGCTCGAGAGCGGCGGGAAACTCTTCTGTTTTATAAACATGCTCACCGTAGCCGCCATAACATTGGGCCAAGCCAGCAAAATCTGGATTGTGCAATGTGGTGCCCGAGGGCCGCTCTGGATAGCTGCTTTGCTGATGCATCCGGATTGTTCCATAAACCCCATTGTTCACCACGATCACAATGACTTTAGCGCCATATTGCGCCGCAGTGCCAAATTCCTGCATGGTCATTTGAAAACATCCATCGCCTGCGAAGCAGATCACTTCTTTTGAAGGATACGCCAGTTTGGCCGCAACCGCTGCCGGCAACCCATACCCCATTGAGCCACTGGTTGGGGCAAGCTGTGTGCGATAGGATTTATAACAGTAATAGCGGTGCAGCCAGCCAGCATAGTTTCCCGCGCCATTTGTTATAATGGCATCATGCGGCAAAACTTCCGATGCGTGGGTGATCACTTGTTCCATCTTGACTGCGCCGGGGGTTTGAAACGGCTGTTGCCAGCGTTCATACGCAGCACGGGGCGCGGATCTCCTATCGGCGCTTTGCTCTGAAATTAGGTCCATTGCAGTGCTCAGAAATTCACCAGATTGGCAGGCCAGACCAATTTCAGGTCGGTAAACGCGGCCTATTTCATTCGGGTCGGCATGGATATGAATGATTTTTTGGCGAGGAGTGGGTATATCAAACAGCTCATATCCGCCTGAGGTCATTTCCCCAAGCCGGGCGCCAAGCACTAAAATGCAATCAGAGTCTGCCACCAAAGCGCCCAGTTCGGGATTGGGCGCGATACCAACGTCCCCAACATAATTGGGGTGCCGGTTATCAATGTAATCTTGGCACCTAAACGAGGTACCAACAGGCAAGCCTTGGGCAGACGCAAAGCGTCCCAAGTCCTTTGCAGCCTGCGCACTCCATCCCCCGCCGCCCACAATAACCATTGGATTGCGCGCTTCTTTTAGCCAGTCCATCACCTCAGTAACCGCGTTTTGTGATACTGTCTGGCGCGCTGGATTTGCCGGAGCGCCATCTGCAACATCTGCCATTGCGGACAGAATATCTTCCGGTAGCGCCAAAACCACCGGACCGGGCCGACCTGACATCGCAACGTGAAATGCATGGCTGATATATTCGGGAATACGGTCCGTGCGATCAATTTCGGTCACCCATTTGGCCAAGGGTAAAAACATCTGGCGATAATCGACTTCCTGAAAGGCTTCCCTGTCCCGCTGATCCGTTGCCACCTGCCCGATAAACAACACCATCGGGGTGCTATCCTGCAACGCAATATGCACCCCAGCAGAGGCGTTGGTGGCGCCAGGGCCTCGGGTGACAAATGCAACACCCGGGCGGCCCGTAAGCTTTCCATGTGCTTCCGCCATCATCGCAACGCCGCCTTCTTGGCGGCCTATTATGGTTTCTATATTGCTATCAAAAAGCCCATCTAGCGCTGCCAGATAACTTTCACCGGGAACACAGAATACCCGATCGACCCCCTGAATTTCGAGTTGATCGACAAGAATTTGACCGCCATGACGCATTGGTTTTCCAACTTGACTAATCTTCGCCAAAAAACCCTAATACCTAGCTGGCCAAGAGGGAACAGGTGAATTTAAAATTATGCCGCCCACAAAGCTAGCATGGTGCGCGCCTGTTGCCATTTGGCCAACGGCTGGCGGTATTGATCGCACAATTCCACTGCGTGCTTTACCAACGCAGCATTGACGGAGCCAAAGTGTGCTTATCCAGCCGTACAGTATCTTCTCGGCCCGTCATGATATGTCGACCCGCGTCTATACACCATTCGATTAACTTAATCTGCTGGGCACCAATGCCTACACCGCGCCAGTCATGATCGAAAAACAGTCGCTTACAGTTTTATCGCAATAATTGAACACATCCTTACCCGCAGGCATCACGTTTTTGAAGCAGCTGTTAAAGAGGCCATATCCGCGCGCCAGGGTAACATAGAGCCACGTTTGGCCTCAGTGCCAGAGCCGCCGCCAATGGGCAGTTGGATAATCATGCTCAGGCAATTGCTGTTTAATCCCTTCCATTAAGCGCGTAAACAGCTAAGCGTCAGATGTTGGAGATTGGTCAGGACTGCGCAAACGCTAAAGCGCGGTCCAAGCCACACTTCAAAAGATGCATGGATGCACAAAACACACCTCTGTCGTCTTTGCACATAACTGCAGTCAATTGACTGCCTTTTAATGGGTCCAAACTGTGCGGCGATCAGTGGCAAAATTTTCGCCATATCCGCGCTGACGGATATTCACTTTACGCTTCTTTGGTTCAATAACATCTGCATTGATATTATGGTCATTGGCATATTCCAAAGCGGCGTCCTTGCTTTCAAATTGCAAGGTCACCTGAGACTGCATATCGTTGCTTGATGTCCAACCCATAAGAGGGTCCACTTCGCGGGCAGAGTCTGGTGCATATTCCAACACCCAAAAGCGGGTGTTTGCGGTCCCAGATGACATCGCCGTTTTGGCAGGTTGGTAGATACGTGCACGCATTGCCTTTGTCCTCTTATTACACTGGTATATGCTAGATTTATTCCCCATAAACAAGAGCAAGTTGACATGAACACTGAATCATTCGCTAGGTAAATTCGAAAAATATTTCTTTTTCAAAACCAATATTGTGATGGCTTTTGACACTGCAAAAATAATTTCTAAGTCTACAGCATAGATAGGAAAGCAAATTATGACAGAAAACAGTCTTGGGCATGTAACGGGCGATGTTCGATCTCGGCCGAAACTTGAGGGCGGAAAAGCCTTTAAGATGCAGACCGAGTTTTCGCCAGCCGGTGATCAACCCACCGCTATCGCCGAATTGAAAGCCGGAATTATAGAAGGTGAACAAGATCAGGTGCTTTTGGGTGCGACCGGTACGGGCAAAACCTTCACTATGGCAAAAGTGATCGAGGAAACCCAAAAGCCGGCCATTATTATGGCCCCAAATAAAACCTTGGCGGCGCAGCTATACGGCGAGTTCAAAGGGTTTTTTCCCGACAATGCTGTGGAATATTTCGTCAGCTACTATGACTATTACCAACCCGAGGCCTATGTGCCGCGCTCAGACACCTATATCGAAAAAGAAAGCCAGATTAACGAACAGATCGACCGGATGCGCCATTCAGCAACGCGGGCTTTGCTTGAACGTGACGACGTGATTATCATTGCCTCTGTCTCTTGCATCTATGGCATTGGTTCGGTGGAAACCTACGGCGCCATGACCCAAGACCTAAAGGCCGGCGAAAACTATAATCAACGACAGGTCATGGCAGATTTGGTCGCCCAGCAATACCGCCGCAATGATCAGGCTTTTCAACGCGGCTCGTTTCGTGTGCGCGGCGATAGTTTAGAGATTTTTCCAGCGCACCTAGAGGATCGGGCTTGGCGGCTGTCATTCTTTGGCGATGAACTGGAATCAATTGTAGAGTTTGACCCACTGACAGGCGAAAAAACCGATAACTTTGAGCAGATTAGAATCTACGCCAATTCGCATTATGTCACCCCAAAGCCTACAATTCAGCAGGCCATCATCAATATCAAGGACGAGTTGCGCAAACGATTGGATCAATTGGTTGGCGAAGGTAAACTGCTAGAAGCCCAACGTTTGGAACAACGCACCAATTTCGACCTTGAAATGCTTGAAGCCACCGGCGTTTGTAGCGGGATTGAAAATTATTCGCGGTATCTAACGGGCCGTGCACCGGGCGAACCGCCACCCACCCTGTTTGAATTTATCCCCGATAATGCAATTGTGTTTGCGGATGAAAGTCATGTCAGCGTGCCGCAGATTGGCGCGATGTACAAAGGCGATTATCGGCGTAAGTTTACACTTGCCGAGCATGGGTTTCGCCTGCCGTCCTGTATGGACAACAGGCCGCTGAAGTTCGAGGAATGGAATGCCATGCGGCCACAAACGGTCTATGTGTCTGCAACCCCTTCAAACTGGGAAATCGAGCGCACAGGGGGCGTTTTTGCCGAACAGGTTATCCGGCCCACCGGTCTTTTGGATCCCGAGGTCGAGATTCGGCCAGTGGAAATGCAGGTCGATGATCTGCTAGATGAAATTCGCAAGGTTGCGGCCAGTGGATTTCGTACTTTGGTCACCACTCTGACCAAACGCATGGCTGAGGATCTTACCGAATACCTGCACGAACAAGGTATTCGCGTGCGATATATGCACTCGGACATCGACACCATTGAGCGGATTGAAATTTTGCGCGATCTGCGCCTTGGGGCTTTTGATGTGCTCATCGGTATCAACCTATTGCGCGAAGGCCTCGATATTCCCGAATGTGGTCTGGTTGCCATCCTAGATGCGGATAAAGAAGGCTTTCTGCGGTCCGAAACATCTTTGGTGCAAACCATTGGCCGCGCTGCAAGGAATGTAGAGGGTCGTGTCATCATGTATGCAGACCGGATCACTGGTTCGATGGAGCGCGCCCTGTCGGAAACCAATCGCCGACGCGCCAAGCAAAAGGCCTATAATTTAGAGCATGACATCACGCCGGAAACGGTTCAAAAAAATGTAGAGGATGTCCTCGCAGGTCTTTATAAAGGCGATACCGATCAATCGCGCGTCACCGCCCAGATTGATAAGCCCATGGCAGGGGCAAATCTTCAAGCAGTTCTTGACGGGCTGCGCAGTGACATGCGTAAGGCGGCTGAAAATCTTGAATTTGAAGAAGCCGCACGGCTGCGCGATGAAGTCAAGCGGCTTGAAGCAGTTGATCTGGCCGTCGCGGATGACCCGCTTGCGCGCCAATCCGCCATTGAAGCAGTCAGCGAAGGACCCCGCAGCAAAGGTCGCTCGACCGCAGGGCGCGGAGGTACCCGTACATATCGCGGCAAATCACAAAAGAAGTTTTAAGTTTCCTGCTCATACGCCGATCCAGATGATCATGTATGGGAAATTGCAATGAACCCGTTTTGGCCATTGCAGTCAGATGGCGGGCTAACCTTGCCGGATGAAGACATCTAATTGCCGTCGTATCCAACCATATGCTGTTCGCCGCGTTCCCGCGCAAGACGAATTTGCTTTTGCCGCTCGCGAAAGCGGTCTTTATCTGCTTCGCTGGTTTCATGCGCACATTGGTGGCAAGCTACGCCGTGCTCGTATTCCGGACGCTCTTTATCTGAGGGAAGAATTGGGCGGCGGCAGGCAAAGCACAGCTGATGCGGCCCTTCCTTAAGCTCATGCCCGACTGACACCCGCGCATCAAAAACGAAACACTCGCCATCCCATTTGCTGTCCGCCTGCGGTACCTCTTCAAGGTATTTAAGGATGCCGCCTTTCAGGTGGTAAACATCTTCCACCCCTTGGCTCAGCAGATAGTTGGTCGATTTTTCGCAGCGAATGCCGCCAGTGCAAAACATCGCGATGCGTTTGTTGTGAAACCGCTCTTTGTTGTCTTCCCACCATTTTGGAAAATCGCGAAAAGATTTTGTTTGCGGATCTATTGCGCCGTCAAAAGTGCCGATCCCGACCTCATAATCATTACGGGTGTCGATGACAGCAACATCTGGCGCCGAAATCAGTGCGTTCCAGTCCTGCGCTTCAACATAATGACCAACACGCGCCTTTGGGTCTACATCGGGCTGCCCCATAGTCACGATTTCTTTTTTAAGCTTCACTTTCATCCGCGGAAATGGCGGCAAGCTCGCAGTGCTTGCTTTATGTTCAAGGTCGCTGCACCCGGGCAGGCCGCGCAAATGGATAAGAATGGCGTCAATCCCGTCCCGCGAACCAGAAATCGTGCCATTAATGCCCTCTTTCGCAATTAAAAGAGAGCCGTAAATGCCAAGCGCTTCGCATTTCTCCTGCAATGGTCCCTGTATGGCGGCAGGGTCCTCAAATCGTGTAAAATGATAAAGCGCGGCAACGGTAAACATGGGCGCTGCATTACATTGAAAGCGCGCCAAAAAGCAAGGGCGCAGGATGCTTGTTACAATACCGAACGCATTTGCCGTCCTTCAATAACAACCGGCACCAAAGGCCGGCCAAGCCCAGCGCCACCATCAAGATTAATCCGGTTGCCATAATGGGTCGGGGTATCAATCGGGGTATGCCCATGGATGATCAGATGGGCATGGGGGCCCTGATGCGCGTGAAACTCTTGCCGGATCCAAAGCATATCATCTTCGGTTTGCTGATCTAATGCCACACCGGGGCGAATGCCTGCATGGACAAAAAGCTTATCATCGACCACATGTTTTATGTTCAGTGACTTTAGAAAATCAACATGGGCCTGAGGCACCTTTTCCAGTGCGTCTTTATGCACGTCAATCAGGTTGCGCCTGTCATGCACGTCCACCCCGTATGACGCCATTGTTGCACGCCCCCCAAGGCGCTCATGAAACCAGTGTAGCCCAACCAAAAGACGCGGGTCATGACGCGGTGGGCTTTGCATGAACCATTCAAGCATCCGGTCATGATTGCCCTTTAGGATGGTGAAATTGCGCCCTTCGGCGCAAAGCGAGATAAGCAATTCAATCACCTGCCGGCTGTCTGGCCCACGATCTACAAGATCACCAATAAACACAACAGCTGCATCCTTGCCGCCGTCTTTTTCAATCGCGATAAGCGCGGCCTCAAGCTGGGCCAACTGGCCATGGATATCACCCACGGCATAAATAGGATAAGAGGGTTCAGACATTAAAAAAAAACTTTCTTCAAAATTGGTCTTTCGATAAAGCAGCAGCAAGGCGTGACGACCTTGCTTTGAATGCGAAATCTATTGAGCCTATGGAAAAGCAAAAAATTTTCACCATTAAACCCTACAGTGTGTTTACTTATATCTTTTCTCTTATTACGTTCAACATATTAAAGCCGCATCGTGCTTTCGGTGTAATTTAGTTTTTGCTTTTTAAGGGTATAAAAAATGATATTTTGGCCAATTTTAGGATTATTTGTGATCGCCGCGGGATATGTTATCCGCAACAACTTTGACTTCCCCGACAATAAAAATCTTGACGGCGTGGTGAATATGGTCGGTTGGGGCGTTAAAGTTGCAGGGCTACTGCTGTTTATAATTTCTACATTTAACGGCATGTTTTTTTACGCTGAGCCTGGCTTTAAATACCATGTCCGGACTATTTTAGGCGAAGAAAAAATGGTCTCGGATACAGGGTACAACATGCATCTGTTTGGCCGCTATAATGCATGGAAAAATGCGGTGTCCGTGCAAGCAGTAAAGGGCGGTAAAGGTGACTATAGGGCCGAAACGGAAAGCGTGACCACGAGCGCAAATTTGCCGCCGAAATCACTGGTTTTTCTAGATCAAGTGGATGCGGTCGTCTCGGCCACCGCGCGGTTTGAGTTGCCTTCTGACGAAGAGGGATTTTTAACCATGGCGCGGCTTTACCGATCCCCAGAAAACCTACTGCGCACAGAACTAGTTCCAGCGTTTGAGGAGACCCTAGGCGCAAATGCGGCGTTGATGTCAGCAGAGGATTATTTTCAAGGCGGCAAAACCGAATTTAACAACGAGTTCGAGCGACAATTGGCAGATGGTATTTATCTGGTCAGACGGATTGAAAAACGCGTCAAAGTCGAAAGCAGTCGCGCCGGCACCGCCAATGTGGCGCTGGGTGAAAATCAAGAGCAGTTTGGCGATGAATTCAAAACGGTCTTTATTGTTGAAAAGCTTCTGGATGAAACTGGGCAGCCAAAGCGTAAAAGACAAGCGTTTGAAAAATTTGGCATCAGCGTGACATCAGCGCGGGTAACAGATGTGCGGCCAAATATTAAATTTCAGGAACGCATGGGCCTGCGGCAACAAGCAGCGGCAGACCGTGCTATCGCCCGCGAACAGCGCGTACAGGAAGAAGAACAACGCCTGCTGGCCATCACGCGCGGCGAACGGGAAGTAGCAGAGCGCCAAGCGGCCGCAAAAGTTGAACAAATTCAGAAAACAACCGAAGCCGAAACCGAAAAACAACTGGCAATCACGGCCGCCGAGCGTGAGAGAGAGTCGGCGCGTATCAGGCAAGAGCGCGCGCAGATTTTACTGGAAACTGCCCGCATTGACGCACAAGCAAAACAAGTCAGCGCCGATGCCGCCGCCTATGAAAAAACCGCCATCCTTGAGGCAGATAATGCGCTTGCGCAAAAATTAGCGGCCTATGTCGAAGTTCAAAAAGTATGGGCAGAAGCCTTTGCCAACCGTAAAGTGCCCACAACGGTATTTGGCGCACCAGAAGGCGGGGTTGGAACCGATGGTGACATCAGCCGCTTTATTGATTTGCTAACCATGCAGGCGGCAAAAGGGCTTGCGGTAGATCCTTCTATTGAGCGTAAATCAGCTGAGTGATTTTCCAGAAAGTCAATGTGTTTAGTTTCGGTTAACTGAATACTATTCCGCCAATCAAACCTCCATAGCGAATAAGCCATGTGCCAAGTAAAGCCCCTTAGAAGGGCTTTACTCCTCGTTGTTCAACAAAAAAAGATTATGCTACATCAAAAGACAGTGGCTTGACCTGCTTGAACAGGCCAGTTTGCGCCAATTGCTCAACCACCTGATCTTTGATCGGATGATCGACATAAAGCAGCGCTATCGCCTCGGCGCCTGCGGCCGCGCGGCCGAGGGTAAAGTTTGCGATATTGACCCCGTTTTCACCCATGGTGTGACCCAAAGTGCCGATAATGCCGGGGACATCTTCGTTTGTGGTATACAGCATATGTGCGCCAATTTCAGCATCAATATTGATACCTTTAATCTGAATAAACCGCGGTTTTCCATCACTAAAGACAGTGCCCGCTATTGAACGCTCACGCTGATCTGTAACAACGGTCACTTTGATGTAGCCTTCAAAGGCACCAGATTTATCCTGATTGGTGGTGCTAATCTGAATACCGCGTTCTTTGGCGATAAACGGCGCGCTGACCATGTTCACATCGGGGTTGGCCTTTTTCATGATCCCGGCGACAACCGAACAATTCAAAGCCTCAAGGTTCATTTCGGACACCGAGCCATCATAAAGTATGTTAATCGCGCTAACCGGTTCATCGGTCATTTGGCCTATAAAGCTGCCCAAATGTCCAGAAAGCTCAAGCCATGGTCCCATAACCTTGGCTTCTTCAGCCGTGACCGATGGCATGTTTAGCGCATTGGTCACCGCTCCGGTGAGAAGATAATCTGACATCTGTTCAGCCACCTGCAAGGCAACATTTTCCTGAGCCTCGGTGGTGGCTGCGCCCAGATGCGGGGTACATACCACATTCGGCAGATCGAAAAGCGGATTTTCAAGTGCCGGTTCAACTGCGAAAACATCAAACGCAGCACCAGCGATATGGCCTGATTTTAATGCATCCGCCAGCGCTTCTTCATCCACCAGTCCGCCGCGCGCACAGTTGATAATGCGAACGCCTTTTTTTGTTTTTGCAAGATTTTCACGGCTCAGCACATTGCGGGTTTGATCGGTTAGCGGCACGTGCAACGTGATAAAATCAGCGCGTGACAGAAGAGCATCCAACTCGACCTTTTCAACGCCCATTTTGTCAGCTTTTTCAGCGCCCAAAAAGGGATCATAGGCCAGCACTTTCATTTTAAGCCCGCGGGCGCGATCACAAACGATGCCGCCAATATTACCCGCGCCAATGACGCCCAGCGTTTTGCCGGTCAGTTCAACGCCCATGAATTTTGATTTTTCCCATTTGCCAGCGTGGGTTGAAGCGCTGGCCGCAGGAATTTGCCGCGCCACTGCAAACATCATGGCAATGGCATGTTCGGCTGTGGTGATCATATTGCCAAACGGCGTATTCATTACAATCACACCGTTCTTACTGGCAATGTCGCGGTCAATATTGTCGACCCCGATGCCCGCGCGGCCAATGACCTTTAAATTGCCCGCAGCATTTAGAATTTTCTCGGTGACCTTAGTGGCCGAGCGAATGGCGAGACCGTCATATTGGCCGATAACCTCAAGCAGCTTTTCTTTGTCTTTGCCAAGATCGGGTTCGAAATCGACATCAATGCCGCGATCACGGAAAATCTGGACCGCTGTGGGGGATAACTTATCAGAAACAAGAACTTTGGGGGCCATTTTAGGCGCTCCTTCTTTGGATAGTTGTTCAGAATATGGGGGATTAAGCCGCTTGGTTTTGGGCGTTCAGTTCGCTCTCAAAGGCCCAATCGAGCCAGGGCAGCATGGCCTCTATATCGGTTGTTTCAACCGTTCCACCGCACCAGATGCGCAGCCCTGCAGGGGCGTCGCGATAGGCACCGATGTCATAAGCGGCATCCGCTGCATCAAGCCGCTTGGCCACGGCTTTGGCAAATCCTGCCGGATCGCTAATTCGTGGGTCGGTGAACTTGAGACAGACCGAGGTATTGGACCTAATCACAGGATTTTCTGCAAGAAAATCAATCCAGTCACGGGATTTTACAAAATCTGCAATAGCGCCTGTATTGGCGTTGGCTCGCCGGATTAAGCCGTCCAAACCACCCACTGAACGTGCCCAGTCGAGGGCCAGTAGATAATCTTCAACCGCCAGCATCGAGGGGGTATTGATGGTCGCGCCCTCAAATATGCCTTCGATCAATTTACCGCCTTTGGTTAGGCGAAAGATTTTCGGCAGAGGCCAAGGGGGCGTATAGCTTTCAAGTCTTTCCACCGCCCGAGGGCTGAGGATCAGCATACCGTGCGCCGCTTCACCGCCCAGAACTTTTTGCCAGCTAAACGTTGTTACATCGAGCTTGTCCCATGGCAAATCCATGGCAAAAGCCGCCGAAGTGGCATCACAAATAGTCAACCCTTCGCGATCGGCCGGAATGACATCACCGTTAGGGACGCGAACCCCCGAGGTAGTACCATTCCAAGTAAAGACCACATCGTTCGCATAGTCTAAAGCAGCCATATCGACAATCTCGCCATACTCAGCGGTTTGAATATCTGCGTCTATTTTCAGCTGCTTAACCACGTCGGTGACCCAACCAGAGCCAAAGCTTTCCCACGCCACCATAGTGGCCTTGCGAGCGCCCAAAAGCGACCACATCGCCATTTCAACTGCGCCGGTATCCGAGGCAGGAACAATCCCAATGCGGTAATCATCAGGGATGCCCAGCACGTCGCGGCTGCCTTCGATGGCCGCTTTCAGCCGGGCTTTGCCAACCGCGGCACGGTGACTGCGGCCCAAGGGCGCACCAGATAATTTATCAAGTTTAAAGGTAGGGTTTTTGGCACAGGGGCCAGATGAAAAACGCGGATTTACCGGCCGCGTTGCCGGTTCTTTTATGCTCATCAATTCTATCCTTCCAGATAAGTGCCCCTCGTTGGGGAGGGGTGTCCCACGGACGGAGATATACTTCTAGGCATGGGCTAACAAGCGCTAAAACGTACAAAATTGCCGCATGGCTTGCGAATTTAAGGTGTGAATGACCACTATCGGAAACCTTTTCCAATGCTCAAAATAGCATGTCGGTTTGGCATCGGTATCGCAGAGGTATCGCAGCGGTGGGAAAAACACGGTGTTTTATCGCCAAATTTGCGGCAAGGGCCGTTGGCAAGCCTGGCAAAATTTGGGCCTCTAGGAAACCTTTTCGAGCTTGGAGCCTTGGCTTGCGTTCTCTTCATTTGAGTATTTGAACAAAAGAAAAGAAGCATAATTTGTGTCCACAACCCAGCGCAAAAAGAGTGTTGCGACCCAGCTGCCGGGCGCGCATTGAGATAATGAAGGGCACAAGAGATATCTGCGTGACATTCACAGTTGTTTGCGGCATCAGGCGGGAAGAACCTTGCTATGATGGTGATGGGGTCTGACCGGCCAAATGAAGCTAGGAAAGTTGACTTTATGAAACATGCAAGGCGCCATGCGTTGGTCATCGGGGGAAGTGGCTTTATCGGGCACCAAATCGTCGAGGTTTTGTCGGATGCGGGATATATCGTCCATTCCATGAGCAGAAATACGCTCTGCCGTAGGGCGCAATTTAATCTGTTGGTTGATCGTAATGATACGGGCAGGCTAAATGCCCTGATCGCAGACCAGAAATTTGACCTATTGGTGGATACATGCGCCTTGTCGGGGTGGGATATTGACGGCATTTGCGACAGTCAGCTTATGTACCGGGTTGACCATTGGGTTCACATCAGTAGCGCCGCGCTTTATTCAGATATGTCTACTGCTTGTTTTACAGAAAGTTCTTTGACCGGCGGCGCGGCGCATTGGGGGGAGTATGGCCGCAAAAAGCATGAAGCCGAACACGCTGTGTTAAAGCGGTTCACGGCCCATGGCGCAAGGTTGACCCTATTACGGCCACCTTATGTGTATGGCCCGAAAAACAGTTCGTACCGAGAGGCCTTTGTATGGGACCGTATGAAAGCAGGACGCGCAATTCCTCTGCCGCTTAAGCCATGCAAAGTACAATTCGTCTATGCGCGGGATTTGGCAGGGGCAATTCTTCATATTGATCGCAGTGCAGCGACTGCGCAAACCGAGATCTTGAATATAGCACCTGAAGGATGCATTGATCTAAGGCAATTTTGCCAGGCCGCTGTGCGCGCAGCAGGTCATAAAGAGTGGGAGTTTGATGTGATAGATGCAGAAAAACTTGGCATTAGTCCGCGGGAGTTCTTTCCGTTTCGCACCGAAAATCTTTGCTTGTCGGTTAAGGCTTTCACGGTCCGATATGGCGGGTTTGATTTCATGGCACTGGACGAGGGCCTGAAAGCAACATACGCCGCTTATCAGGCGGCCTAGATGTGTGGCAGCTTACGCTTCGGATATGAACACAGGAAAGACTATGCGTTACTCTTATTCAAATGCCGTTTGCGAAAACCCTCTATGGGGTTTAGTGCCCCTGCCGACACTTTATGAAAAATAACCAAGGACCCGCCTTATGTTTTCTGTCACCTTGATTTCTGCGCCCGGATTGCTTGATGCATCACTTTTGGAAAACCTACGCAATGCTTGGGGCGGCGGCGATGCCCTGTGGCTTGCCCCGGATGAAGCAGCCGAGTTTTCCTGTGCTGCATTGCCGGAAAACCGCTGGCAGGTTTGGCAAGATCTGCAGGGTATGCAGGTGGATATGATTGTGCAGCCGGAAGAAAACCGGCGCAAGAAAATGCTGCTTGCTGATATGGACAGTACCATGATCCAGCAAGAATGTATCGACGAGTTGGCAGATCACGCCGGTGTGGGCGCGCGGGTGAAAGACATCACCGCCCGGGCAATGAACGGCGAGCTTGATTTCGAACAAGCCCTTCATGAGCGGGTGGCGCTTTTGCAAGGGCAGCCGGCGAGCATTATCGACCAAGTGCTAGCAGAGCGGATTGAACTAATGCCCGGCGGCACAGTTTTGCTGGCCACAATGCGGGCGCATGGAGCCTATGCCGCTTTGGTGTCCGGCGGCTTTACCGCCTTTAGTGCAGTGATTGCCGAAAAGCTTGGGTTTGACACACACCGTGCCAATCAGCTGCTGATGCAAGATGGGGTGCTGACCGGCAAGGTGGCGCTGCCAATATTGGGGCGGCAAGCAAAAGTGGATGCGCTTGAGGCCTTTACCTCTTCCCTCGGCATTAGCGAAAGCGATGTGCTGGCCGTGGGGGACGGTGCCAATGATCTGGGCATGCTGGGGCGCGCCGGTGCCGGCGTGGCGCTGCACGCCAAACCCAGCGTTGCCGCCGAATGTGACATAAGGGTGAATTTTGGGGACCTTACGGCTTTGCTCTATTTGCAAGGCTTTAGCAAATCAGAATTCACACCAGCGGGCTGATCTGTTGAAACAGGGGTTTTCATTTGCAAAACAAGCCCCATTTATTATCGTGACAGTAAACGTGAGAACATTATGGGCACCTATGAACGCAATACCGATGTCATCGCCAGCTTGAGCGACGAACAATATTGGGTCACGCAAAAAAACGGAACCGAGCGCCCGGGAAGCGGACAGCTGCTGCACAACAAAGCCGCAGGGATTTATGTCGACATCGTATCCGGCGAGCCGCTTTTTGCATCAAGTGATAAGTACGAAAGTGGCTGTGGCTGGCCAAGTTTTACCAAGTCAATCGAAGCGGCGCATATCACGGAAATAAGCGATGAAAGCCATGGGATGATCCGTACCGAAGTGCGCAGCGCGCATGGGGACAGCCATCTTGGCCATGTGTTTCCCGATGGCCCAATCGATCGCGGCGGTCTGCGCTATTGCATCAACTCTGCTGCCTTGCGCTTTATTGCCAAAGCCGACATGGTGGATGAAGGATATGGCGCCTATCTGGATCAGGTGGAGGATTTGGTATGAGTGAACGTGCAGTATTAGCTGGGGGCTGTTTTTGGGGGATGCAGGATTTGATCCGCAAAATGCCCGGCGTGCTAAAAACCCGAGTGGGCTATACCGGCGGCGATGTGCCCAATGCCACATACCGGCATCATGGGACCCATGCCGAAGGGATCGAGATTATTTTTGACCCTGCTAAAATCAGCTATCGGCGCCTCTTGGAATTTTTCTTTCAAATTCACGATCCAACCACGCTAAACCGTCAGGGCAATGATCGCGGACTGTCCTATCGATCCGGGATTTATTATCTTGATACGGCGCAAAAATTGGTGGCCGAGCAAACCATTACAGATGTTGAGGCAAGCGGTGTTTGGCCCGGCCCTGTCGTAACTGAGCTGGCGGCCGCTGGCGATTTTTGGGAGGCAGAACCAGAGCATCAAGATTACCTTGAACAACGACCTAATGGCTATACCTGCCATTATGTTCGCCCTGATTGGGTCTTGTCATCCTAATTTAAAACGCGCATTGATCCCATGTCTGCGCTGCGCAGGCTAGGATTTTATCATGCAGCCGTTCAGGGCCATTTCTTTAAAACTGTTCTCAGTGATGGTTTTCATCACCATGATTTCACTGATTAAAGCTACAGCGGACACCGTACCGCCGGGGCAGGCGGTATTCTTTCGATCTGCTTTTGCGATCCCTGTGATCTGCGGCTGGCTCATGTTGCGCGGTGAATTGCGTACCGGGCTGCGCGCCATCTCGCCTTTGGGGCACTTATGGCGCGGATTGATCGGCACCACGGCCATGGGGCTTATGTTTGCCTCGCTTGCCTATTTGCCGCTGCCTGAAGTGACCGCGCTTAGCTATGCTGCCCCATTGCTCACTGTGATTTTTGCCGCTGTGCTATTGGGCGAGCGCCTAAGGCTTTTTCGAATTACAGCCGTCGGACTGGGGCTTATTGGGGTATTGGTGGTGCTTGAGCCACGGCTAACTATGCTGTCCTCGGGCCAATTTGAGCCCGAGGCGGCCTTTGGTGCCGGGTTGGTGCTTTTGGCGGCTGGGTTTATCGCCCTAGCGCAAACTCACATCAGGAAACTGGTGCAGACCGAGCACCCCGCAGCTATTGCGTTTTATTTTAGCCTGACGTCAACCATCGCCGCCCTGCTGACAGCGCCGTTTGGGTGGGCAGCACTTTCACAGCAAACCGCCCTGCTGTTGATTGCAGCCGGAGTTTTGGGCGGCGTTGGGCAAATCTGTCTAACGCTGTCCTTTCGATATGCGCCGGTCACGGTGGTGGCGCCATTTGATTACGCCTCAATGCTATTTGCGCTTTTGATTGGCTATTTCGTGTTTGCAGAGGTGCCAAGCCTGCAAATGCTTATCGGAGCTACTATTGTGATCGCAGCCGGGGTTTTGATTATCTGGCGCGAAGCGCAACTGGGACTGGAACGCGGCAAAGCGCGGGCGCTAAAAACCCCGCATGGGTGAATTTAGCGATCTTGATATTCCATCAGGCTATAAATCGGCCGCAACAAGTGACGGCGAAAACGGCCCAAGGGAAATCGGCGCGGCGGCTTCTGAAAAAGCTTTGGATAAAGCCGCTTTTGCGATGCGCCCAGCGCCAGATCGGCCAGCAGCGCGCCTGCATAGCTGCCCATGGCAACACCATTGCCATGATAGCCAAAGCCCGCATAAACTCCGGGCATCTCTTGGATCGGGCCGACAAACGGGGTCAGATTACGGGTTAGACAAATCAGCCCAGACCAGTCGTGTTTAATTTCAACCTTGCGCCAGGCTGGAAACATTTCGGCAAAATTTGCGCGGATTTGCTGCGCGATTAATGCGCTGTGGTGCGGGGTTGCAAAAAGACCGCCGCGCATGCCGAACAGAAACCGGTTGTCAGGCAGCAGCCGGAAATAATGCAGCAATTGGCGGCTGTCTGCTGCCACCTGCGTGCTGGTATAGCCTTGGGCCTGCAGCTCGGCGTCCGTAAGGGGCCGTGTGACAATCACCGATGACTGCACCGGGATGTAGCGTGCTCGCATCCAATTGGGCAGATCATCACTGGAATATCCATTGGTTGCGATAATCACTTTTTCTGCATGGACACGCGCCTTCGGCGTTTGTAACACGTAGCCCTTGCAGGTTGGCTTGATATCCGTAACAGGGCTTTGGCCGTAAACTTTTGCACCCGACTGCTCTGCTGCCTGCAAAAGCCCAAGCGCATATTTTCGTGGGTTAAGCCCAAAGCCTACCGGGGTTGTGAGTCCGCCGTAAAAGGGACCGCCAAATCCAAGTTGGCGCAATTCGCTTTGCGCATGATACACTGCTGTGACACCGTAGTTTTCTTTGATCCGCGGGATTTCATTACGCAAGGCGATGGCATCCTTAGCGCGGTGGGCCAGTTCGGTTTCGCCGCCGGGCTGCACCTCGGCATCAACCCCAAGCGCATCAAGCCGATGCCCAACCAACTCAACCGCTGCCTTTTCGCTTTGTCGGTACTCAATCCGGCCGGGCTTGCCAACCAGCCTGTCAATCTGTGCATCGCTGGCCTTGGCACCGCCAAGGCAACAAAACCCACCATTGCGGCCCGTGGCGCCAAACAGCGGATGCTCTGCCTCTAAAACACAGACCCGCGCACCGGCTTGCGACAGCTCATACGCCGCTGATAATCCGGTAAAGCCTGCCCCGATAATTGCAACATCATAGTCCTGATCACTGCGCAAAGGCGGATATTGCGGCGCGGGAACACTTGTTGCCCAAAAGCAATCCTTTATCGGATCATCCCCGTACGCCACCGGTTCATAAATGCGCTGCATCTTTACCACTACATTTTCCCTTGCGATTGAGCTTACTCCTTGGCTTTGTAATTTGATCAAATTTACCAACCTTTGCAATATGGTAATGTGGTCGTTCGCAGGTTAAACTGACCGTAAATCAGGTATATACAACCCGCATAACACCAAAAACTTGAAAGCGCACAGATGAAAGACGATGTAAATTTAACCAATGAAAGCAAAATTCCAGCGCATGAAACGGTGTATCGCAAACTAAGGGATCTGGTTCTGTTCGGGGAAATTGCCCCCGGTCAAGCGGTTACAATCCAAGGCCTTACCGATCAGCTTGATGCCGGAGTGACCCCAGTGCGCGAAGCCATCCGCCGATTAATCGCAGAAGGCGCGCTTGATTTTATGGGCAACCGGCGCGTATGCGTTCCATACCTGTCTGTGCAGAACGTCAATGAACTGATTTTTGCCCGTCAGGCAATAGAACCACAGCTTATTTTATTGGCCACGCAACAGGCAACATCCGAAGATTTAGACCATCTTTGCCAAATTGATACAGAACTGGATCAGGCGATCAAAATAGGGGATGTCACGGCCTATCTGCGGCGCAACTATCGCTTTCATAAATCCCTGTACGAGCTATCAAAAGCCCCCATTTTAGTATCAATTGCCGACGGACTATGGCTGCGCTTTGGGCCATCGCTTCGGGTTGTTTGTGGTCGGCTTGGCACCTTAAACCTGACTGACCAACACAAAGAAACGCTCTCAGCCATGCGCGCCGGTGACGCAGAAAAAGCCGCCCGCGCCATCCGTGAAGACGTCATCCAAGGTATGGAACAAGTTCGCCATGTGATGACACAGACCTAATTACACTTCAGTTAGATTGACATCAAAAAATTTGATCATATTGTGGGGCTGGTAACATTTATCTGGCTTCATGCGGTAATATTTCAGATCAAAGAGGTGCAAAATGACGCTTTTATCAAACCAATTTCCAACGGCTGAACTACAGCGCCGAGATGCAGCGCATCATCTGCATCCTTTCACCGCGGCAGGTGAGCTTGCCGAAAAAGGGGCGCGGGTAATCACAAGTGCCAATGGCGTTTACATCACCGATTCCGAAGGCCAAGACATTCTTGATGCCATGGCAGGCCTTTGGTGTGTCAACATCGGCTATGGCCGGCCAGAGTTGGCCGATGTGGCCGCCAAGCAAATGCGCGAACTTCCCTATTACAACACCTTCTTTCAAACCACCCACTTGCCAGTGATTGATCTGTCAGAGCGCATTGCGCAACTGGCCCCCGGTGATCTAAACCATGTCTTTTATGGCAGCTCGGGATCAGAGGCTAATGATACCAACATCCGCCTTGTGCGCCAATACTGGGCGCTGCAGGGCAAGCCGGAAAAATCCGTCATCATTAGCCGCAAAAATGCCTATCACGGATCAACCTTGGGCGGGGCCTCACTCGGCGGTATGGCGGCGATGCACGCACAAGGCGGCCTTCCCATCCCTGATATCCACCACATTAATCAACCGGACTGGTGGGCAGAGGGCGGCGATATGAGCCCGGACGAGTTCGGTCTTGCGCGCGCACGCGAATTAGAACAGGCAATTGAAGACCTGGGCGAGCACCGCGTGGCTGCATTTATTGCCGAGCCGATACAAGGGGCCGGCGGGGTGATTATACCGCCCGACAGCTATTGGCCGGAAATTCAACGTATTTGCGACAAATATGAAATTCTGCTGATTGCAGATGAAGTCATTTGCGGCTTTGGCCGCACCGGCAATTGGTTTGGCAGTCAAACCTATGATATTAGACCGGACATTATCAGCATCGCAAAAGGCCTAAGCTCTGGCTATCAGCCCATCGGCGGCTCTGTGGTGAGCGATGCGGTTGCCGAGGTGATGGCAACCAGCGAATTCACTCATGGCTATACCTATTCAAGCCATCCGGTGGCCGCAGCTGTTGCTTTGGAAAACCTGCGTATTTTAGAGGATGAAAAAATTGTCGACCAAGTGCGCGACGTGACCGGCCCATACCTTGCACAAAAGTGGCAAGCCCTTGCAGATCATCCTCTTGTTGGAGAGGCTAAAATCAAAGGATTGATGGGATCCATTGCACTCACACCAAACAAAGTAAATCGCGCGCACTTTAAGACCGCTTCGGGTACGATCGGATATATGTGCCGTGAGCGCTGCTTTGCCAACCATCTGATTATGCGCCACGTGGGCGACCGGATGGTTATTTCGCCGCCTTTGATCATTTCCACTGCTGAAATTGATCAGTTAGTAGACCGCGTTCATATTGCGTTGGATGAAACTGCTGCACAAGTGCGAAGCGAAGGATTGTGGCAAGAAGCCTAAGCATGGGGTTTCAAACCCGCGCACTGAAAGCCAAAAGCCAAATTTTCTGCTTGACCCCTGTAAAACAGGAGTTTTTTTCGCAAATGGGTGTAATTAGGGAAAAACGTGATTCATAATAATCTATGATTCGCCGCAATCTAAGGGAACCAGCTTTTCACGGGAATCTAGAAGGGGCTGAATGCCGATCAATTGATCAATCCGCGAGTTAATGGTAATATTTGGGCCTAAAGTGCCGCAATATGCTTGCAATATAACCGGTGAATAGTTGTAGAGTTAGGGTCAAATGCCTAACAGCTAACCAAAATAAACAGGGAGCCAGAATTGGCAAAAGACACAGCAGGGGATGCATTCGTTCAATTTGACCGGGTTCAGAAAAGCTATGATGGCGAAACTCTGGTCGTAAAAGACCTCAATCTTGAAATGCCACGCGGTGAGTTTTTGACCATGCTTGGGCCATCAGGGTCTGGCAAAACCACATGCCTGATGATGCTTGCAGGATTTGAAACCGCCACCCACGGTGATATTTTGCTCGATGGGGTTTCGATAAATAACATACCTCCGCATAAACGCGGTATCGGCATGGTTTTTCAGAACTATGCGCTTTTTCCTCATATGACCATCGCCGAAAACCTATCCTTTCCTTTGGAAGTCCGTAAAATGGGCAAATCTGATCGTGAAGAAAAAGTTAAGCGGGCCTTGGATATGGTGGAAATGGGCGCCTTTGGCGGCCGGCGGCCTGCACAGCTATCGGGCGGCCAACAACAAAGGATCGCTTTGGCACGGGCTTTGGTATTTGAGCCTGAACTGGTTTTAATGGATGAACCCCTTGGCGCGCTTGATAAGCAATTGCGTGAAAAGATGCAGTTTGAAATCACCGATCTTGCGCACCGTTTGGGGATCACCGTTGTTTACGTGACCCACGATCAGACGGAAGCGCTGACTATGTCGGATCGGGTCGCCGTTTTTGACGATGGGCGCATTCAGCAACTGGCAAAGCCAGATCAGCTTTATGAAGAGCCGGAAAATAGTTTTGTTGCCCAATTCATCGGTGAGAATAACACCATGGAAGGCACCGTGAAAGAGATAAAAGACGGGCTGGCAATGGTAGAATTGGAGGGCGGCGAAGTGATCGCCTGCAAGCCGGTGAATGTCAGCAAGCCCGGCGAACGGACACGGGTTTCGATCCGGCCTGAGCGGGTTGAATACAACAAAGACCGAATTCATGACAACGCACAAAAGCTAAAAGCCGAAGTGCTCGAATTCATCTATATGGGAGACATTTTTCGCACCCGTCTTCGCGTTGCCGGCAATGATGAATTTATCGTTAAAACACGAAATGCGCCCGACCAAACGCGCCTAACACCCGGTGATAAAATTGAAATTGGCTGGCTACCGGAAGACTGCCGCGCACTAGATGCATGATTGAATTTTCGAATTCGCACCAAAAGCAAAAGGTGCGATCCACTGAGGGTCCATTAGATTAGCTCGTGTCTTGGACCAGTTAGCTGAATTACGGGCGACATGGGAGACTGAAATGAAATCAACTAAAACAATTTTGACAGGCGCTGCGCTGTCATTAATGGCTGGTTCTGCATTTGCAGATGGCCATATGGCAAGCGAAATGACCATTGTGTCATGGGGTGGTGCCTACTCAAAATCACAATTGAACGCCTACCATAACCCCTATTCGGAAATGACAGGTGTTACTATTCTAAATGATGACAGCTCTAGCACAGCGGTTGCCAAACTGCGTGCGATGAACGAAGCCGGCAATATCACTTGGGATGTTGTGGACGTAGAAGCAGCGCCTGCGATGCAGCTTTGCGACGAAGGTTTGGCAATGGTCATCGATCCTGACACGATGCTCGCAGCAGCGCCTGATGGAACACCTGCTTCAGAAGACTTTGGCGATATGCTGGTGTCTGAGTGCTTTATTCCACAAATCGTGTACTCAACAACATTTGGATACCGGACTGACCTCGTCGGTGACACAGCACCAACATCTGTTTGTGACGTGTTTGATACAGCTGCCTATCCTGGCAAGCGGTCATTGTTCAGTGTGCCGATCAACACAATGGAATGGGCATTGCTTTGCGACGGCGTTGCAAAATCAGACATCTATGACATGCTGGAGACAGAAGAAGGTCAAAATCAGGCACTCGCCAAACTGGATACTATCAAAGACGATGTGATCTGGGTTTCATCAGGTTCTGATACACCACAGCTTTTGGCAGACGGCGAAGTCATCATGGGCGCCACCTACAACGGCCGTCTTTTCTCTTTGATCGAAGAGCAGAAGCAGCCTGTTGCGATGATCTGGGATGGTCAGGTTATGGATTTGGATGGCTGGATTATCCCAGCAGGTCTAAGCCCAGAGCGTCAAGCACGCGCACTTGACTACATCATGTTTGCCACGGACACTCAGCGTCTTGCGGATCAAGCAAAATGGATCAGCTACGGTCCAGCTCGTGCATCCTCTGCGCCGCTGGTTGGAAAGCACGCTGATTTGGGCATCGACATGGGGCCACATATGCCCACAGCACCTGAAAACCTGTCACGTGCGTTCTTGATGAACTATGACTTCTGGGCCGATTATCGCGATGACCTGGACGCAAAGTTCCAAGCATGGCTGGCTAAGTAAGCTCGTACAATTGGGAAGGGCTACATCGGCCCTTCCCGTTTTTTTCTACTTAATTTCAACTCCACAGCTGTATCAGGCAAACCATGAGCGCTTCGACCAACACCGAACCGATGCTTTCCGCAGACGGCAAACCCCTTAAACAAAGTTTAGCTCGGGCGCTGCGTCGCCAAAAGATCCGTGCTCTTTTACTGATCGCGCCACTTTTGGCATTTATCTTCATCGCCTTTATTTTGCCCATCGTGACGATGTTATTCCGTTCCGTCGAAAACGATATCGTGGCAACAACGCTTCCCCAAACGGTGGCCGCGCTGGAAACTTGGGACTCATCAACTGGTGAGCTGCCAGACGAGGCTGTCTATGCGGCCTTCGCCTCAGACATTCAAAAAGCCGCAAAAGCAAAGGTTCACACCAAAGTCGGGTTGCGATTAAACTATGAACAGTCTGGCATCGCATCGCTGTTCAAAAAGACCGCCCGCAAGGCCAAAAAATGGGATCTGGAAACAGACGGCCCTTTCAAAGAAAAGCTCATGGATGTTCACAAGGGTTGGAGCAAAATTGAAACTTGGCAAACGCTCAAAGTTCATAGCTCAAACTATACCAGCGGCTATTTTTTGAACGCGGTTGATATGCGCAAAACCATTGATGGCCCGCAGTTTCAACCCGAAAATAAACAAATTTTGCTAACGCTGTTTGGGCGAACACTGATCATGTCGCTTGCTATCATGGGTTCGTGCTTATTGCTGGGCTATCCGGTGGCCTGGCTGCTGGCAAATCTGCCGATGCGACATGCCAACCTATTGATGATTTTAGTACTATTGCCGTTCTGGACCTCCCTGCTCGTGCGCACATCCGCCTGGAAGGTGATGCTACAACAACAGGGGGTGATCAATGACGTTCTGGTACAACTTGGCTTGGTGGCCGATAGTGCCCGTCTGGTAATGATAAATAATGAAACCGGAACGATCATTGCTATGACGCATATCCTGCTGCCCTTTATGATCCTGCCTATGTACTCGGTGATGCAAACTATTCCGCCAAGTTATGTTCGGGCCGCCAAATCGCTGGGCGCGACCAACACGACTGCATTTTGGCGGGTCTATTTCCCACAATCCGTGCCCGGCATTGGGGCCGGATCAATTTTGGTTTTTATCCTCGCGATTGGATATTATATCACGCCAGAAATTGTGGGTGGTACAAAAGGCGTGTTTATTTCCAACCGAATTGCCTATCACATTCTAAGATCCTTGAACTGGGGACTTGCGGCAGCGTTAGGAACAATCTTGTTGGTTGCTGTTCTGATCCTGTATTGGGCCTATGATAAGATGGTCGGCATCGACAACGTCAAGTTGGGAGGGTGAGGTCATGGCTGCACTTACTGTGATTTCGCGCAAACCATTATCGTTCGTTTTATCCGTCACGGCTCTGCTTGGCGCGTTGGTCGGCGTGCTCATGGGTATGTCCATGGGAAATGCCCCGCTAGGGCTGATTGCAGGGGCCGCAATAACCGCTGCAATTGCCTATTTAGTAACCTCCATGGTTACCAAGGAAAAAACCGCACGCTATGGGCTTATCGCGGCGACATTGATAGCTGGTTTATATTTCTTTGGGTTGGTCGGCGCTTTAACCGGCGCGCTCTTCGGATGGTTTTTGGGCTGGTTCATCTTTTGGCTTTTTGAGGGGCGCTACCGCGCGCGTCTTCACCCTTATCTGACCCCCGGTCAGGTCCTTTGGCATTTTACATTTAGAATTATCTGCGGGCTGATTTTCGCCTTTCTGATCATTCCGATTATTGTGGTGATGCCGCTGTCCTTTAATGCACAGGATTTCTTTACCTTCACACCAGAAATGCTACGCTTTGATCCAGCTGGCTATTCGTTGAAGCACTATAATGACTTCTTTACCAATAACGAATGGCAGCGGTCGTTCAAGAATTCGTTGATTATTGCCCCAATTGCGACGATAGTTTCCATATCACTGGGCACGCTCGCGGCCATTGGTCTAAGCCAAAGCCATGTGCCATTTAAACGGGCGATTATGGCGATCCTAATTTCGCCCATGATCGTTCCATTGATCATTTCAGCAACCGGAATGTTTTTCTTTTATGCCGGGTTGGGCAAATTTCTGGAAAATCAAATAGGTCTGGATAAGAACCTTGTCGGATATATGAAAGTCGTTCTGGCCCATGCTGTGCTGGGCATCCCCTTTGTGATCATCACAGTCACTGCAACCTTGGTGGGCTTTGATAATTCACTGACCCGAGCGGCGGCAAATATGGGTGCCAACCCTGTTACTACATTTTTCCGAGTTCAAATGCCGCTCATTTTGCCGGGTGTCATTTCGGGCGGCCTGTTTGCCTTTATCACCTCTTTCGATGAGGTTGTGGTGATTATGTTTGTGGGGTCGGCCAGTCAGAAAACGCTGCCTTGGCAAATGTTCACGGGGCTGCGCGAACAAATCAGCCCGACAATCCTGGCTGTGGCAACGATCTTGGTCGCACTTTCTATTTTGTTGCTGACCACATTGGAATTGCTCAGGCGCCGCTCTGAAAAACTGCGGGGAATGACCCCAGGTTAAGAGAATTTGAAATCCCAAGTTGCTGCGCCATTAAAATGATAATAGCCGTGTATCGCAACGCTTTTGAATGGCGAAAAACGATCTAGACTTAAGCCAGGCATTGCGGCAAATATCTGTAAAACTTGTTTGATAGGTGAATTTGATGAAAACCGCTTTGATCACGCACGACGATTGTTTGAAACACGTGACCCCGCCGGGGCATCCTGAACAGGTCGCACGCCTTGAGCGGATTTTACAGGCGCTAGAGCCACTTGATCTGACCCGTATCAGTGCACCGCTGGCTGCCGATGATGATCTGCTGCGCGTTCATCCCAAATCACATATCGACGCCCTTTGCAACGCCGCACCAGAGGCCGGCTTTACCGCCATAGATGGGGACACGCATATGTCTTCGGGATCTTTGCAGGCGGCCTATCGGGCGGCGGGGGGCGTGCTACGGGCGGTTGATATGGTCCTGCAGGGCGACGCGCCCAATGCTTTTGCTGCCGTGCGACCCCCTGGGCACCATGCCGAAACACAAACCGCGATGGGATTTTGCCTTTTTGGCAATGTCGCGCTTGGTGCCAAACACGCCCTGGATTATCACGGGCTAAAGCGGGTGGCCGTGGTTGATTTTGATGTGCATCATGGCAACGGAACCCAAGACCTGTTATGGGATGAGCCACGCGCTTTGACCGTCACCTCACAGCAAATGCCGCTTTGGCCCGGAACTGGCGCGGAAACCGATACCGGTGCTTTTGGTAATGTGGTTAATATTCCCCTGCCCCCAGACAGCAATGGCGCAACAATGCGCGCCGCTTATAATCGGATTGCCTTTCCAAAGATCATAGATTTCAAGCCTGAGCTGATTTTAGTATCTGCCGGCTTTGACGCACACCGCGATGATCCATTGGCACAATTGAATTGGAGCACAGACGATTTTATATGGCTGACTAAGCAACTTTGCGCTTTGGCCAGCGATCTTTGTCACGGACGGCTGGTTTCTGCGCTCGAAGGCGGGTATGATCTAGAGGCCTTGGCAGCATCGGTTAAGGCCCATGTCGAAATTCTTAGTGAGGCAGCACAATGACGGATACACCGATAGCGGAAATGACCTTTGAACAGGCCATGGTAGAATTGGAAAAAGTTGTCAGCGCTTTAGAACGGGGCGATGTTGCGCTAGATCAGTCTATCACACTGTATGAACGTGGCGCTGAATTAAAAAAGCGATGTGAAGCCAAGCTTAAAGAAGCCGAAGAGAAAGTTGCGGCCATAACGTTCGATAATGACGGGGCGCCATCAGGGACAACACCTGTCGAAGGTTTGTGATGTTTGGTGAACGGCTTGCAAAGCACGCCGCAACTGTTGAAACCCAGCTAGATCAGGCGATGGCGCCAATGGGCGATACCCCTGTTGTGCAGGGAATGCGCTATGCCCTGCGCGGCGGCAAACGGCTGCGGGCATTTCTGGTGATGCAAAGCGCCGCCATTTATGATGTGCCTCAAAGCCAGTCCATTTGGCCAGCTGCGGCAATTGAAGCTATTCATGCCTATTCTTTGGTGCATGACGATCTGCCTTGCATGGATGACGATGATTTGCGTCGGGGCCAGCCAACGGTGCACAAAAAATGGGATCAGGCCACCGCCGTTCTTGTCGGGGATGCCCTGCAATCGCTTGGCTTTGAACTGGTATTAGACCCCCAGTGCAGCCCCCTAGCCGATTTGCGCTCTGATCTTGCCCTGCGCCTTGCGCGTGCTGCGGGCGCTGCAGGAATGGTTTTGGGCCAAGCGCAGGACATAGCCGCAGAAACTGCACCCTCCCCATTGGACCTTATGCAAGTTACCGAATTGCAACGCCACAAAACCGGGGCGCTTTTTTCTTGGTCAGCACAAGCTGGGGCGATCCTTGCACAAGAGGATCCTGCACCATTGGCAAAATATTCCGCTGCCCTCGGATTGGGCTTTCAGATCACGGATGATATTCTTGATGTCGAGGGCGATCCCAAAAAGACCGGCAAACGGCTTAACAAAGACGCTGAGGCGGGAAAAGCCACTTTTGTTTCCTTACTTGGGCTCAAAGGCGCCAAAGAGCGGGCAAAAGAGCTGATAAGCGAGGCCTGTGATGCTGTGACACCCCTTGGTATAAAAGCAGAGCCCTTGCAGCATTGCGCCAAGTTTATTATTTCAAGAGAAAGCTAGATCGGTTCAAAGAGACTTGATGACACAACGCCCGCATACACCCCTGCTCGATAAGGTCCAGTCACCAGCTGATTTAAAACAGCTTAGTGAGGCCCAGTTGCAGCAGCTTGCCAACGAATTGCGCAGCGAAACCATATCCGCAGTTGCGGAAACCGGTGGCCATCTTGGCGCTGGCCTTGGGGTTGTAGAACTGACCGTGGCTCTTCATGCCATCTTTGATGCACCACGTGATAAAATCATCTGGGATGTCAGCCATCAAAGCTATCCGCATAAAATCCTAACCGGGCGGCGGGACAGGATTCGCACCCTACGCCAAAAAGACGGTCTAAGCGGATTTACCAAGCGCAGCGAAAGTCCCTATGACCCTTTTGGTGCCGCACACTCCAGCACCTCGATTAGCGCCGCCCTCGGCTTTGCCGTTGCACGCGATCTGGGCGGCTCTTGCGCCAGCGGGTTGGGCGATGTTGTGGCCGTGATCGGCGATGGCGCCATGAGCGCCGGCATGGCCTATGAGGCGCTGAATAATGCCGGACATCTAAAAAAGCGCATGGTTGTGATTTTGAACGATAATGATATGTCAATTGCCCCGCCAGTTGGCGCGCTGTCGTCCTATCTTTCCCAGCTATACGCCGGTGCCCCGTTCCAAGATTTAAAAGAGGCTGCCAAAGGTGCGATCGGGTTTTTACCTGAACCGTTCCGCGAAGGGGCAAAACGCGCCAAAGATATACTCAAAGGCATGGCCGTGGGTGGCACCATGTTTGAGGCTTTGGGCTTTTCTTATGTTGGGCCTATTGATGGTCATGACCTCAATCAATTACTGCCTGTGCTGCGCACTGTGCATGAACGCGCCACCGGTCCTATTCTGATCCACGCCATCACTAAAAAAGGTAAAGGCTACGCGCCCGCCGAAACTGCGCGTGATAAAGGTCATGCAACGGCAAAGTTTGATGTGCTGACAGGTGAGCAAAAAAAATCGCCCTCAAACGCTCCCTCATACACCAAGGTTTTTGCCGGTGCCTTGCTTGACCAAGCCGCAGCCGACCCGCAAATCTGCGCCGTCACAGCTGCAATGCCAGATGGTACCGGGCTTGATCTATTCGCCAAACGCTACCCATCGCGTTGCTTTGATGTGGGCATTGCAGAACAGCATGGTGTGACTTTTGCCGCGGGGTTGGCCGCGGGAGGGCTTAAGCCCTTTTGCGCGATATATTCAACGTTTTTGCAGCGTGGGTATGATCAGGTGGTACATGATGTGGCGGTGCAAGGATTGCCGGTGCGCTTTGCCATAGACCGCGCAGGTCTTGTGGGCGCTGACGGAGCGACCCACGCTGGCAGTTTTGACATTGCTTTTCTTGCCAATCTGCCCGGAATGGTAGTGATGGCCGCAGCCGACGAGGCTGAGCTGGTACATATGGTGGCAACTGCGGCAGCGCATGATACAGGGCCAATTGCGTTTCGCTATCCACGCGGCGAAGGCGAGGGGGTCGAATTACCCGAAAAGGCCGAGGTGCTTGAGCTGGGTAAAGGCAGGCTAATACGGTCAGGCCGCGGGGTTGCCATCCTATCGTTTGGCACCCGTCTTGGGGAAGTTCAAAAAGCCTGTGAGACATTGGTTGCACAAGGTCTGGATCCAACCATTGCCGATGCCCGATTTGCCAAGCCTCTGGATCATGAATTAATTCTGTCGTTGGCAGCAAACCATGAAGTCCTTATCACTATTGAAGAAGGCGCTGTTGGTGGGTTCGGATCGCATGTGATGCAGTTTTTGTCCAATGAAGGCGTGTTTGATAACGGGCTTAAATTCCGCTCGATGGTCCTGCCCGATCAGTTTATTGATCAGGCCAGCCCCACAGAAATGTATGCCACTGCAGGATTAAATGCTGAGGCTATTGTAGATAGGGTCTTGAACCTGCTCGGAGTTTCGAAGATATCCTCTAAAGCTTAAGCAGCGCTGCCAAGCCCTGACGGTAATCGCGATAGCGCAACGATACCCCCAATTCCGTTTTGATCAGGTCGTTTTTAACCTTCTTACTTTCGGCATAAAAACTACGGGCCATCGGGGTCATCTCAGCCTCTTCAAATTTGACTACTGGCGGTAGCGGCATGCCAAGCAATTCGGCGGCATGCGCGATCACATCTTGCGGCGGCGCAGGATAATCATCGCAAACATTATAAACCGCCCCAGAGCGCGGACGGTTGATAGACGCGTGCAGAACCTGAGCGATATCATCCACGTGAATTCGGCTAAAAACCTGATTTTTCTTTATAATTCGCCGCGCCGTACCATTTTTGACCTTGGAAAACGGGCCTCTGCCCGGCCCATAAATCCCGGCCAAGCGGAAAATATGCAGCTTGAGTTCTGAAATTTCCTGCCACTGGCGCTCTGCTGCAATACGGGCTATGCCGCGTTTGGTAGCCGGTGCAAGCAGTGCATTTTCATCGATCCATTGGCCTTGATGGTCGCCATAGACCCCTGTTGTCGACAAATATCCAACCCATTTGAACTGGCCAGCCCGCGCATTGAGCGCGCAGCCAAAATCACGCAGCACCGGATCACCCTGCGCATCAGGGCCAGCGGACACCAAAACATGCGTGGATGCACCCAGCGCTGCTGCTATTTCATCGGTTTTATCCCATAAAAGTGGTGTGACCCCCGCCGAGCGCATCCGCTCTGCCTTATCTGGGGTACGGGTGGTTCCGGTTACCTGCCAACCAAGCGGAATGAGCATCCGCGCAAGCGCTTGGGCCGAATAGCCATGACCGAAGGAAAGCATCTGGTTCTGCATACCCTATTTGCACATGAAGCCCGCATGGCCGCAAGCCGTTATCGGAAAACCGCTTGATTTTAGCGCTTAAGACTGCTGGGGTAGAGGCATGCGTAAAACCACACCCGATCTAGATGCCGCCTATGGCTTAAAAACCCCAGATGATAATATCCGTTTGTACGCAAGTTGGGCTGAGGAATACGACCAAAGCTTTGCCGATGAAATGGACTATCAATTGCCGCAAGAAGTGGCGCGGCTGTTTGCCAATTCCGGTGGTCTAGGCCCGGTTTTGGATATTGGCGCTGGCACGGGTTTGGCAGCAGAGGCTTTGACATCTTATGGTATTGGGCCAATTGACGCTTTGGACATATCTCAAGAAATGTTGAGCGTTGCAGCCTTGAAAGGCGTGTATCGAAACTTGATGGTGAAGGATATCACAATCCCCTTTGACCTGGGATCTAACCACTATGCGGGTCTTATCAGTTCTGGCACGTTTACCACTGGCCATGTTGGACCTGAGGCATTAGATCACCTTTTAGCTATTGCACTGCCCGATGCATTATTTGCTATTTCAATCAATGCGTTTCATTGGAAAACACAGGGTTTTGAAAGCAAATTTTCTGCCTTGGATGGACAGATTTATAATTTCGAACTAGTTGATATCGCCATTTATGGAGCTCGAAACACCAGTTCGCATAAAGATGATAAGGGCAAAATTGCGCTGTTTAAAAAGCAATAAAAAGCCCTTTTTTTTACTTTTTGATCCCGAAGGCGCTTAAATTAAGGTGATATTCACCTTGATCTGAAAATTTTGTAGACAGAAATTTTTATCTGATCGGAGTGCCTTGATGAGTGTTTCTGGCAAGCTGGCAGAAGAGCGGCGCGGCCGCTTGGCTGCAGAAAGATTGCTCGAACTCAAACAGGCAGAACTGTTTGCTGCCAATCGTAAACTTGGGCGTCATGCCCAGGCGCTTAGTGAAGAAATCGTTGAAACACGAGCTGAAATCTCAAGTGTTCGCACCGAAAACCAAAAGGTCAAATCCGACTTAACCGTTGCCCATCAGAAAATTGAAATTGTTGAACGGCGATTGTGGCACTCGATAGAAACTATTCGTGACGGGTTTGCCGTATTTGACATCGACAACCAGCTGGTGATGGCCAACAACGCCTATCTTTCAATTTTTGATGGATTGGAAGAAATCCAGACCGGGGTACCCTATGCCCGTATTCTTCAGCTTTTGACCGAGGAGGGTATTGTAAATATCGGCTCAGCATCAGCCGCAGAATGGCGCGCTGAAATGCATGAACGATGGCAAAGTGATCATCCAGATTCTGTTATAATCCAGCTTTGGAACGAAGAATACATTCAATTGATTGACCGGCGAGGACATGGCGGTGATGTGGTTAGTTTGGTTTTAGACATCACTGAATCAGTCACCCATGAAAAAACTTTAAAGGCTGCTCAGGAAACCGCTGAAAGTGCAAATCGCGCAAAATCCGCATTTCTTGCAAATATGAGCCATGAGATCCGCACGCCCATGAACGGGGTAGTCGGTATGGCAGATTTGATGGCCGATACAGTTTTGAATGATGAACAACGGCTTTACGTAGATACCATCAAAACCTCTGGTGAAGCACTTTTGGTGATTATCAATGATGTGCTTGATTATTCCAAGATTGAAGCCGACAAGATGAGTTTGTATCCCGAGCCTTTTGACTTAGAAAAATCAATTCACCAAATTCTAATTATGCTGCAAACGAGCGCAACTGAAAAACACATTGATCTTCTGTTAGATTATGATGTTTCTCTGGTCAGTCAGTTTATCGCTGATCCGGGTCGCATCCGCCAGGTTTTGACAAATTTGATTGGCAATGCCCTAAAGTTTACTCTTGAAGGGCATGTATTGGTTCGCGTGACAGGTCAAAAACAGTCCGCGACCGTCTGTGCACTTGAAGTTGTTATTGAAGATACTGGTATTGGCATTTCTACTGAAAAAATCTCACATATTTTTGGGGAATTCAATCAGGTCGATAATCAGAAAAACCGTCGTTTTGAAGGAACTGGTCTGGGGTTGGCGATTTCAGAACGCCTGATAAACATGATGGGTGGTAAAATTTGGGTGGAGTCTGAAGAAGGCGTTGGTTCAAAGTTTGGTTTCAACCTTGATCTTGAACGGGTTGAAACTCCAAAGAATGGCTACCCGAATATTAGCAATAGGTTTGACCATATTGTCATTGCTGAAAAATCATCTTTTGCGGCCTCTATACTTCAAAAGCAACTGTCAGACTTGGCCAGTAACATAACACTTTGCCACGATGGCCGCGCAACACTCGACGCCATAAATGAGCTCACAGATTTGGTATTGGTTGGGTTTGATCTGCCTGATATGGGTGGCTTTGAATTGGTTCAAACTATTGCTAAGAAACCCAAGGCCCCAGCCTTTATTATGATTAGTAATTCTGCAGCCGATATTTCAAAGCACGCCAATGCGCCGTTATTAAGCGGCGTTTTACAAAAACCAATATCTCGGCCGTTACTATATTCCACCTTAGAAACCCTGAACCAAACCAAAATCCCGGAATGTGTTCCCAACAAAGCCTCACCTGAGCCTTCCTCAGCAGACGCCGAGGGTAATAAAATGAAAATATTGACCGCCGAGGACAATAAAACCAATCAATTGGTTTTTAAAAAGATGGTTAAATCTTTGAATATCGACTTGGTTTTTGCCGCCAACGGAGAAGAAGCGGTAGAGCTGTATAAAACCTATAAACCAGATTTGATATTTATGGATATTTCGATGCCAAAAATGGATGGCAAAGACGCTACGCGGGCGATACGCGCTCTTGAAAGCGCATCGAAAACCCACACCCCGATTGTTGCATTGACAGCGCATGCGATGAGCGGTGATGAGGCAGATATACTATCGGCTGGTCTTGATAAATACCTTACAAAGCCACTGCGCAAGCCGGCTATATTTGAACAAATTAGTCATCATGCCCCAAAAGGGGTCTGTTTGGGAATTTAACTCAGGCCACATTTCCCCAAATTTTAATCTTCATGATAAGATCAACAGCGGAGCGCCCTTAGTTAACTTGCTCGCGTAAAATCGATGCCGTGATGGAAATCAGAAGATAAATCCCGCATAGAATTAAAAGAACTGTAAGTGTATCTTCAAAAGCATGCGGGTGGCTTGCGCTTTCTGCACTGACCGGTTCAACCGCAAGCGTTAAATAACGGGATTGAGATGTGGCATCACTTTCGGTTGCGCGCAAATGCTCTAGGGAAGATTGAAACATCATATCCCGGGTTGCTACATCGGCCATAGATACCTGTATTCGTGAAAGCAGTTCTGCCAATGTCATGCCGTTATCCATCGGGGCCTTTATTGTCTCTTCGGTATCAATTTTTGCCTGCCGGAGCCGCCGAATATCAGCACGCACACCTGAAACACGCGACTCGTTGGGCTTTAAATTATCCAAAAGAGCTTCGAGTTGTAATTCTTTGCTAAGAATTTGTTGCTCTAAAGTTGTTATTTGTGAACGAAGACTGGCTGCATAAGCCTCAGGGTCTAATAGAGTGGATTGTTGCAACTCAACGAGCGCTTCCTGGGCTTTTCGGCGTTCTTCCATCGCACTTTGAAGAGATTCCTTAGCATCAGCTAATTGATTTTTCTTCTTGCGTTGAGAAAGACCATCAACTTTTTCTTCGGCATAGGTAATTAGGGCTCTGGAAAATGCAACGCTCACTTCAGGATTGGCCGAGATGACTTCCATGTTCACAACACCCTCGGTGGGGTCAAACCCTAATTTTATTCGTTTTTTATAGATTTTATAAGCGGACTCATTACTTGCATTTTCTGGCAGTCTTTGGAGAACATCAATGAATTGCGCACCGAAATGGTCCTTAAAACCTGCATCTCTATCAAGCCGCAGCATTGCTTCTTTGGATTCAAGGAAGGTTTGCACCGTGATCGCATCCTGAGTTGTTGCAAACGATGTGCCCGACAACAGCCCCCCAGCGCCACCAATTCCGCTATCCGCTTTGTCTATTTGGAACGCAGATTTTGTTGAATACATCGGCGTTGCCAAACTGGAAAAATAGTAACCAGACATAAGAGTTGGCAAAAATATAAACGCAGCCAAGCGCAATACCAGCATCAAAATATTACGCCGCCTGCGCCTAATCATGTCTTTTTGCAGTGCCATAATCTCTGCAGCGCGCCTGACCCCCGGATTTGGATCAGATGTTTTTGTTAAAACCGCTGGAACTTTTGACAAGGCAATTTTCTGCGGTAACTGTTTTTTTCCATCCTGCGAAGGTAAATCGGTCTTTGCTTGGATATCCAAAACATTCCCGCGCTCAAAAGGATCAATACCCTGCATCCGTAGTTTCAGAACTGCTTCATGATCCGTCTCAAACGGCAACCCATGATTTTGAGCCGTTCGGCGCGCCATACGCAACTGCCGAGCGTTTAAGCCTTCCTGCCTAACTGCCTCTAAATCCTGATTAATGGTGTTTTGCGCGGCTTGCGCTGTGGCTGCTCCAGACCCTTTTGCAACATTATTGAAAGACTTCTGCGACTGATGCGTTTGCTCAGAGTCTTCTTGGTTGCCGCGCTGTGCAAGCTTTGAGGCAAGGCCCTTTATACGGTATTTTTCAATTTTGTGTTTCATAGTCATATAACTGCTTTGCCTGCTCTAGGTTATCGAACAAATGCAATTTTCCGGACAACAGGACGGCGGCCTGTGTTGCATATTTTTCAAGAATTTCTGCTTGATGCGATACGATAATAATGGTCGTTGTACGCAGTCGCTCGGCCAAAATATCACCAGCCTTTTTATTGAAACTGACATCCGTGCTGTTCGGCATGCCTTCGTCGATAAGGTAGATGTCAAAATCCAGCGCCAGCATAAGCGAAAAGGTAAACCGTGCGCGCATTCCAGATGAATATACGCCGAGCGGTTGATCAAAATATTCATCCAAATTGCAGAGCCATCGGCAATAGGATTCGACGTAATCGGGATCTAATCCATAAAGCTTGGCGATATAGCGACAATTTTCCTGCGCCGTATGCCGGTTCACAACACCGCCCATAAACCCCAAAGGAAATGAGACGTTGCAATATCGGTTGATGGTACCTTCATCGGGTTTTTCCAGACCAGCCATCATTTTAATCAATGTGGTCTTACCAGTTCCATTTGGCGCTAAAATACCCAAGGACGTCCCTAATTCAACCCTGAACGAGACACGATCAAGAATAACTTTTCGCTGAGTGCCTGTCCAAAAGGACTTGCTGACATTATTGAATTCTAACATGTAAACTGCGGACCACGTCTGTCTAGATATTTGCTTTATAACTATAAAACAGGGGAGTTAATTTAATCTAAGTATGGCAAATATAGATCAAATATGTCTATTTTTTGCCGAAAATTAATTAATTTAGAGATGTTGCAATTGGAGTGCCAAAATAGCTAAGGTAATTGGCAAAGGTTGGCCGCATTAAGTTAGCAGAAATCTTCGTAAAAACATACGGGTAAACACGGCTAGGCTAGATGTAATTCACAACTAAAACCAAGCCCAGCAATATTGCGATCCAAACCACCATTGACCCGGTGGGTAGAACTTTTGCAACCCCTGTATTTGGTCCATAAAGTTGAAATAAAATCGCAACAATACGGCTAAGCCCCAACTGAACATTACTACTAAGATTTGCCCAGGCCTGTGAAAGGCCCTGTGATACACCACCCAAAAGTCGTGGAAGGAGCCGGCGGTAAATCCAGTCAACATCCAAATTAACCGCACGTATTTC
Organism: Rhodobacteraceae bacterium Araon29; assembly: GCA_039640505.1. Lineage (NCBI taxonomy): Bacteria > Pseudomonadati > Pseudomonadota > Alphaproteobacteria > Rhodobacterales > Paracoccaceae > Rhodobacteraceae bacterium Araon29. Next base: position 3,435,393 of record CP046865.1, read on the forward strand.
AGGGGGATGAATGCCACTGCGCATCAACACTGCAAAAGCCAGCAATGCAAAACACAGCAATTGAAGCTGTCCAACCACATGCGCCATTGTGTAGGGATGATATTCGACATCATAAGGCAGAAGCGCATAAAGCGTATCGGGGTAAACCCCTATGAAAATACAAAGAAACGCGGTGATCCCCATTGCTAGCTGCATATGAACAGGGGCTTCTTTCGGGCGTAGGCCACTGTCGTGACTGAAAAATGTAAAGTAGGGTATTTTAATGCCTGAATGCGACAGCACACCTGCTGATGCAAAAACAAGAATAGCCCAAATAATTGGATAATGTTCGTTCGCAGTTTCATCCAAGATCAATGATTTCGTCACAAAGCCGGAAAACAGCGGAAAGGCGGAAATCGATGCAGCCCCGATTAGGCAGAAGATTGCTGTGCGCGGCATAGTGCGGCACAACCCGCCCAGTTCTGAGGCCTTTGATGTCCCAGTTCGAAACAGAACAGCTCCAACGCTCATGAATAAAAGCGCTTTGTAAAGAATATGCGCAAAGGCATGTGATGCCGTGCCGTTCAGCGCCATTTCGGTGCCGACCCCAATGCCCACAACCATAAAGCCAAGTTGGTTGTTTAGGCTATAGGCCAGAACCCGGCGCAAATCATTTTCAATCTCCGCAAAGAAAATTGGGAATAAGGTCATCACAGCGCCAATATAAATAAGTATCTCGGTCCCAGCAAATCCGCGTGCCAGTGAATATACCGCCAATTTGGTGGTAAAGGCAGAAAGGATCACCGTGCCGGTGACCGTGGCCGCCGGATAACTGTCCTGAAGCCAGTTGTGCAGCAACGGAAAGGCACATTTCATCCCGAACGAGATAAAGATGAGCCATGTGCCCAAACTTCCCAGCGTCATAGCCTCAAAGGCGATAGACTGGGTTTCGCGGTACAAAAGCGCTGTGCCTGCCAGCAAGATCACGCCCGATGTAATCTGGATAATCAGGTAGCGCATTCCGGTGTGATACGCCCCTTCGGTGCGCCGCGCCCAGATCAAAAACACAGATGTGATCGCAGTGGCTTCCCAGTAGATAAACAAAGTGATCAAATCACCGGCAAAGACCGCCCCGATGGCAGCACCGGCGTAAAGCAATGCCGCAAGCTGTTGCACCGTATCGCGCACATGCCATGCGTAAAGATTGCCTAAAAACGCAGCAATACAGAAAATCAGCGCAAAAATGCGTGACAGCTTATCCACCCGCATGGTGTCCAGTGTCAGTCCAAGCAAATCAAATTGGCCGTAAGTTCCCTCTGGCAAGGACCAAACTTGAGCGCCGGCAACCAAGGGCACCAACAAAAGCAAAGCTGCACGCAGCGGGCCTTTGGGCAAAGCAAGCAATAAAAACGCAGCCGCAATAAACAAAAATGCTGTTGGCATCAGGTTAAGCATCATCATGGCCCACCTGCTCTAATTCTTCCTCAGGGTAGCTTTCGCTATCAATGGCTTTCTCGCCATAGAAGTCCTCGGGCCGTTTGATAAAAATCCGCAAGGTCTTGGCCGCGAGGATGAGCGCGGTGAACATCAAAAAGCCATAGGCGGCATAAAATCCGGGGATGTATTCGACTGCAAAATGTCCATATTTCTTATAGGTAAAATCAGCCAAAAACGTCATCAGACATATCACGGCCAATGCTCCAAAAATCTTGTTTGCATTTGCCGGGTCTGTACACCACATAAGCACCCGACCCAGTGGTGGGTAGCTGTCGGGATTGTCAGCGGGCTTTCGGTCCATCAAACTCTCCTCAGTTGGTCGCGCCAAGTGGCATTAAAAACGCTTCAATATAGCCAGCAAAGAAAAACAGAACCACACATCCAAGCGCCGTGAATGCTGGCGGCCCCCAGACGAAAGGTGATGTTTCAAGATTTTTAACCGGCACGGCAGTAGCATTATCACGTATAAAAAAGCCTTTTCCAACGATCGGCATTAAATAGGCTACATTCAGTAAAGAGCTGACCAAGAGCACGGCAATGATGATCATCTGGCCTGTATCCACTGCACCCATCATCAACAGCCATTTACTCCAAGATCCCCCAAGCGGAGGCAATCCGATAATAGACAGAGCACCGATTAGAAATGCACCGAATGTAATCGGCATCGCGCGCCCTAACCCGCTCATATCGCTAATTTCGGTTTTACGGGTAGCTACGTAAATTGAACCGGCGCACATGAAAAGAGTGATTTTACCCATTGCATGCATCACCACATGTAGCCCGCCGCCAACAATGCCCATGCTGGTGGCCAACGCCATCCCGAGCGTGACATAGCTCAGCTGACTTATGGTTGAATAGGCAAGACGCGCTTTAAGATTGTCTTTGGTCATCGCAATGACCGAGGCTGCAACAATCGAAAACGCTGCCAGCCACATCAGCCAAACCGATGCGCCAGTTGTTGCGAGAAAGTCGATGCCAAAGATATAGACCCCAATTTTTAGCATGGTAAAGACGCCAGCTTTGACCACGGCCACAGCATGCAGCAGCGCGCTCACCGGGGTCGGGGCCACCATGGCCGCCGGCAACCAGCGGTGAAATGGCATCAATGCAGCCTTGCCAATTCCAAAAGCATAAAGCGCAAGCAAAAGCGCGGCCATCGGCCCTGCAATATGGTCTTGCAAAATACCGCCGTGGGTGAAGTCCAGCGTTCCGGTTAGGCCAAAGGTCCAGATAATTGCCACAAGCTGCAACCCGATTGAGGTTGAAATCAGAACCCCTAAATATGTACGGGCACCCTTGATTGCTTCTGGCGTGCCTTTATGCGCAACCAAAGGATAGGTCGATAGCGTCAGTGCTTCGTAAAACAAGAACAAGGTGAACATATTGGCGGCAAAGGCAATGCCCATCACCGAGAAGATCGCAAAAGAAAAACAGGCAAAGAAACGGGCGTGGTGCTTTTCTTTATTGGTGCGCATATAGCCTATGGCGTAGATATGCGTGACCATCCACAAACCCGACGCCAAAAGCGCAAACATCAAGCCCAGGGGTTCAACATTAAAGGCAAGATCAAGCCCCGGCAGCACTTCAAATAGAACCAAAGGCGCGGTTGTTTGACTGCCCACATTGTAAAGAATGACCAATACCACCGCAAAAGTTGCTGCTGCGATCACAAAGGTCAGCCCATCGCGCAGATTATCACGGTGGCGCAATACCAAATTTAGTACAACTGCCACAGCCGGCAGGATCATTGACAAAAGTATAGCTGTTGAGGTGTCCATTCCCATCGCCTGCCCTACTCCATACCCGTTGACCCGGCCAAAAGTCCTTCGGCCGCAGTTTTAGACGCACTCAGGGTCAAATCGCTATCAAGACCAAAATAAATACATGCAAGCGCCATGATCCATAGCGGGATCAACATGCTCAAGGGCGCTTCACGCGCAGTTACTTCTTGCGACGGTTCAGTCAGATAAAGCGTTTCGATCACCCGCCAAACATAGATCACTGCCAACAACGAAGAGGCAACAATCAGCACTGCAATCGGCCACCACCCGGCCTCAAGCGCTGCCTGCACCAACAACCATTTGCTGATAAATCCAGCAGTTCCAGGAATACCAATTAAGGACATCCCCGCGATGACCATGGCCGCGCTGGTCCATGGCATGGTTTTGCCAAGGCCGTTCAAATGATAATAGAACGACCCACCTGATCGAAGCACGAAAATACCAACGCCCATAAACAAAGCCGCTTTGGTAATTCCGTGGTTGAACAGTTGGATCATAGTGGCCATCAAGCCGGCTTGTGAGAAAAATGCGATGCCAAGCAGCATATATCCGATCTGTGCAATACTGGAATAGGCCAGCATACGCTTAAGGTCGCGTTGAAAGATTGCCGTCAAAGACGCTGCAAACATAGCCACCAATGCAAACGGCAAAATGATAACTTCAAGTGTTGGAACCTGAGAAATAAATCCCGGTTGGAACACACTGAACATAAACCGAAGAAGGACATAGATTGCCACTTTGGTCGCTGTTCCAGCCAAAAACGCAGTGATTGCTGAGGGCGCAAATGTATAGGCATTTGGAAGCCAAAGATGCAGCGGATAAATTGCGACTTTAAGTCCGACGCCGACGACGATAAAGGCAAAGGCTGCGCGGACCGTTCGGCTGTCTGATTGGTTGGCGATCCGCTCGGCCAGATCAGCCATATTCAACGTGCCAGTCGCCATGTAAAGAAAGCCGATCCCTATGACAAAAAATGTCGCGCCGATCGTGCCCATGATCAGATAATCATAAGCAGCCGTCAAAGCCCGTTTGTCACGATGCGATCCCTGTGCAATGAGCACATAGGTGGACAAAGACGAGATTTCCAAAAACACAAAGACGTTAAAGGCATCCCCCGTAATCACAACACCCAAAAGCCCGGTCAGACACAGCAAATATAGCGCATACAGCAAGGTTGAGCTGCGGCGCGGTATTTCTGCTTCAAAGCTGGCACGGGCATAAGGCAGGATCACTGTGCTAATGCCGGAAACTAAAAACAGCACAAATGCATTGGCGGCATCTACACGGTACTCAATGCCCAAGGGCGGCGCCCAGCCCCCGATATGATAGGATATGTAACTGCCATCGAGAACCTGAAGCAGCAGCAAACAGGCAATTACAAATGATATCGCACTTGCGGCAAAAGCTATTGGCCATGCCAGCCGGCGGCTGCCCAGAACCACCACCAATGGTGCGGCAACAAACGGCACCAAAACTTCGAGAATCGGCAGATGGTCCGTCAATGTAAGCGCAACGTGGTGAACTTCTTGGGTGGCCATCAGCTGTGCTCTCCTGCAGCCTGCTCTGATGCCCACTGCTCACTTTTCAGCACCGCATTTTCAATCTCGGCAATCTGGTCTTCTTCGATGGAATGGTATTCTTCACGGATCCGGATGATCAACGCCAATCCCAGCGAGGTTGTGGCAATACCAACAACAATCGCTGTAAGGATCAAAACATGCGGCAGTGGATTTGAGTAGACAACATCTGGGTCCACTTTCATATCCAAAGGAAAGATAGGCGCGGTACCGCCTGTGACTTTCCCGATTGAAATATAAAGCATAAAAACCGAGGTCTGAAAAATATTCAGGCCAACGATTTTTTTCACCAGATTGCCTTTGGCAACGACAATATAAAGCCCGGTCATCATCAAGAGAATGAACAGCCAATAATTCAAATGCCCGACGATAAAGTCCAAAGTCCCACTATCCATTATCACCAGTCCTCATCGCTTAGAACTGGCGCTCTGGACGCAAACGCATAATAGACCGCAACCATGACTGCGGTCACGGTAATGCCAACGCCCAGTTCTACGATCAATATTCCGTAATGCTGACCATGTTCGGGATGGTGCGGTGCAAGTGCTGCGTAATCAAGATAAGCATAACCAGCAAACAGGCTATAAATCCCTGTGGCGGCATAAATTAGTACCCCTAGGGCAATCAACTTATGCACCAGCCAAGGCGGAAATACTTGCTGGGCTTTGTCGAGCGTAAATACGAGCCCATAAAGAATGAACCCGGCGGCCATAATCACACCCGCCTGAAATCCACCGCCTGGGGAATAATCCCCATGAAATTGGACATACAGGGCAAAAAGGAAAATTGTGCCAACCAACAGCTTGGTGATCACGCGCAAGATAAGATGATGGCGCATTACGCAGACCCCCCTGTGTCGGGATCATCTTCCTCTTTTCTTCGGCGGGTACGCAGCCCGCTTATCAGCATCAAGACGCCAATGCCGGCAGCAAACACAACGGCTGTTTCGCCAAGCGTATCATAGCCGCGATATGACGCCAGAATTGCTGTGACCGCATTGGGCACACCGATTTCGTGTGGAATACGCTCTAGATAGTCTGGCCCAACATGGATTTGGGCTGGCGCATCGCTTTGGCCGAAACTTGGCATGTCAAGCGTGCCATAAACAAGCGCGGCTCCAGTCACTAAAACTGCCATTAATGGGACAAATGACGAGCGATTTGAGCTGCGCTCTGATCGCGCAGTCAAGGCCAGCGTGCCAAGCATTAAAACAGTGGAAATTCCTGCCCCAACCGCCGCTTCGGTAAAGGCCACATCAACTGCATCCATAGTGACAAACAACAACGCGGAGACAAGGCTAAACACGCCCGATAGCGTGACAACCGCAAACAAACTTCGGGTGCGCACAACCGCCAGCGCGATAACCGTTAGCACGACAAAAAGCGTTATGTTGATAAAGGTTTCTATTTTGCACCTGTAGTTTTTATTCTTACGCCTGTCTCGATTTGGTTATGCGGCATCAGGGTCGTCGCTTGAACCATCATCAGAATTCTTCGGGCGCAAACCAGACACCAAGGCCGCATTTGCCACCGCATGCGTCGAGGTCGGGCCGGTGATAAATAAGAATACGCCAATGATCAACAGTTTGACTGCAATCAAACCCCAGCCAGCCTGCACCATCATTCCGGTCAACAACAAAATCACTCCGGCCGACTCGGCAACAGAGGCCGCATGAAGACGCGTCCAAAAGTCGGGGAAACGATAGACACCAATAGCGCCAACTATAACAAAAAAGGACCCGGCTGAAATCAATGCCCAGCTTAAGATTTCAATAAAAAGTTGCCAACCGCTCATTTGTTGTTTTCCTCTTTCGGGGGTGTCCACATCACATCACCAATAGAACGGTAGCGGAAAAACTTTAGCACCGCGATGGTGCCGACAAAATTTATCAGCGCGTAGAGCAGGGCGATATCAAGGAAATCAGGCCGCCCAGCCAAAAAACCAACCACGCCAATAAACAGAACCGTTTTGGTTCCAAATGCGTTAACGGCCAGCACCCGATCATACAAGGTGGGCCCTTTGATCAATCTGGCTAAAACCAAAAACATTGCTGCAAAAACCGCAAGAGCTGCAAGAGCAAACATTATCTTAGCCCCTCTGTTTCAACAGCGCTCACTCGGCGGTCCATATCCGCCAATGAGGCATCATCCTCAGGACAATAACTTAAGGCGTGAACCAAGAGCCCGTTTTCTTCTGTTTCAACTGTAATTGTTCCGGGTGTCAAAGTAATAGAGTTGGCAAATATAACCTGAGCAAGGTCGGTTTTTTGACTTTGAGGAACAACCAACATTTTTTGGCGGATTGGCATTACAGGCGACAGTATCACGCGGGTCACCGCCCAATTGGACTTTGCAATTTCTCCGAAGAGCCAGATGATGTAACCCAAAAACCGTAATGGGTTTAGCCGAATTTGAACATGATCGCCATCAACCTTGTCCATGCGCCAAAGAATAATCATGATTAAAAAAACTGAACCAAGCCCAAATCCGATAACAAGCGGCTTATAGACACCAGACATCAATAGCCATAAAGCCATTAGAAAAATTGCGCTGGCAATTGCCTTCAATTTCTTGTCCCCACACACCCTTTGGCGTCAACTCTCAGCCAGCTCGCCTAACCAACTTAAAACTAACCCTCTTTTACCAGATGTATATGTAGAATGTGAACATATGATTCAATCCAGATCGATAAAATTTCGTACCTTTAATACAAAAAACATCAGGGCTTTGTTGCGACAAAACCACTACAGGTTTGATTTTTGGTTTGAAAGATCCTCAAATTGCCTTTTTTCACTTTAAATTCATCAAGCGAGCAACTTTCTCAGATAACTCAAATACATCCAATGCACCGATTAACACTTTAGTGCCCCAAAATCTTCTTGGATAAATGCAAAGCTTATATGTTGGCTTCCAGACGCAGTCTAAGGTCACGCAAAACCGGCAATACTGTGCGCAGCTTTTGCGTACCCAACTCTCCAACAAAAGAGGACACAACAGGGGCCACGGCAGCCAGCGCTGTTTCGCGCGCCCGTTTACCAGCCGGGCTTAAGGCCACAAGTTTACGCCGCGCATCATCCCAGTCGGGCCGCACATGAATATAACCTGCAACCTCTAGCTTGTTGAGGGTATTGGTCATTGCACCGCGGGTAACATGAAAACTCTTGGCCAGTTGCGCAGGTGTTCTTTCCCCACCGAGGCCTGCCAATTGGTTGAGAACCGAGAAATGCGACAGCTCCATTCCCTTGGGCAAAACCCTTGCCAACCGATTTCGTAGCAACTGGTCGATCGTTAAAATCTCACTGAACAGTGAAATGGCTAACGGGCTTTGATCATCACTCATGTTCAGGTCCAGAGTACCTTTTCTGCTTATAAAGCGATGGCACACGCGCACGTGCCCTGTCAACGTCACCAAGGTTTATGTCAACCATACAAAATCCCGTTCCCTCTGCCAAAAGTGTTAGCAACTCTCCCCATGGGGCGACTGCCAAAGTGTGCCCATAGGTGGTTCTTGGAGGGCCATTTTTACAGCAATGTTCACCATGTTGGGCCGGTGCCAAAACATAGCAGCCCGTTTCGATCGCACGGGCTCTCAGCAAAGCTTCCCAATGCGCATGCCCTGTGGTCACCGAAAAGGCCGACGGAACGGAAATAATTTGTGCGCCAGAATATGCAAGATCGCGATATAAAACTGGAAATCGAAGGTCATAACAGATAGTTAATCCAATCATTCCAACATCTGTTTGGCAGATAACTGCCTGATTTCCAGGGCGGTAACCAGCAGATTCACGATAGCTTTCACTGCCAGATATTGAAACATCGAACATATGTATTTTATCATAACGTGCTTTGATATTGCCATCCGGATCGATGACAAAGCTGCGATTGGCAAAGCGCCCATCCGGGTCATTGGTTTTCAACGCCAATGATCCAATCACGATCCAGACTTTCGCAGTGCAGGCAACAGAGCGCAGCGCCGCCAGCGTAATATCATCCTGCTCAAGTTGTAATACATCTGCTTGATGACGGCGACTTGTTGAGACACAATTGGTTACTTCAGGTGTTAAAATCAATTCCGCACCCTGCGCTAGGGCACCATCAACCAAAGCAAGCGTCGCATCTAAATTTTTCTTCGGATCATCCGAGCTATTAAGTTGAAGCAGCGCCGCCTTCATAGCCCGTTTAAGAGAGGCTCTAACTTGCCAGCATGCTCTAGACTGTAAAGTTCATCACACCCGCCGACATGTATATCACCCACAAAGATTTGCGGCACGGTGCGGCCACCTTCTGATCGTTTGGTCATCTCTGCCCTTTTTGCCGGATCACCTGCAACATCAACTTCTTTAAAGGATACACCTTTTTTGTTCAAAAGCCGCTTGGCGGCATAGCAATAGCCGCAGGTTTGGGTGGTATAGATTTCAACTTTATTCATTTCACAATCCGCCTCAGTCACCGATTTAACGGTTTTTTTCCGCGCGCGCTAGTACTGCCACATTCACATTTAAAGCGCCTGCTTTTAAACAGGCTTGTGTTGCTGCGTGCAAGGTCGCACCAGATGTCATCACATCATCCACGATCAAAACGTGTTTACCCATAAGAGCCTTCTTTCGCCTTTTATTGATCTCAATAGACGCGCTTAACCTTTTATATCTTTCATCAAAATCAACTTTTTCAAGGGCTCTCGTGTGAGCAGGCCGTCTCAATGCATTTGGCATATAAGTTAGGTTTGTGTGCTTTGCGAGAGCAGATGCTAAAAGACAGGCTTGATTATATTTCCGGCGCATCTGCCGAAACCAATGCAAAGGGACCGGCATTACAACTGTCTCAGGCGTTAAAATATCATGGCAGGCCTGCGCAATCCAGCGGCCAGCTGGACCAGCGATATCGGTGCGATCAGAGTGTTTAAGTCCTAGCACCAGCTTGCGCGCCGTGCCTTGATAGATCATTGCGGCGCGTCCATTCTGCCATGGCCTTGGGGTCAAAATACAAGCATCGCATATTGCAGTGTCGCCAGTTGGTGATCCCATTAAAGATGATCCGCATAGATTACAGGTGACACCGGACGCAAATGGCATCTGGGCCCAACAGTTGCCGCAAAGACCAAAGTCGCTCTCTACAACCTTTCCACAATGTAGACATCGGGGCGGGTAAATCATGCGTAAAGCAGTTTGAAAATTGACTCGATTCATCTATGTGTTTCTCATGTCTAAAGCACCGTTACTTATCGACCGCACGTCACTTGCACGCCGCCGCGCCCGTACCAAAGCAGGCCGTGGGTATTTTTTGCATCAAGAAGCGATCACTGATCTTCAAGATCGCCTTCAAATGATTACCAAACCCTTTACGGATATCACAATTGTCACCGGCCACCCTGCGCCTTGGGCAGAAGCTTTTCCAACAGCACAAATTGTGCCTGATGATGAGGTTTTGAACCTACTACCTGCGAGCAATGACTTGGTGATCCACGCAATGTCCCTACACTGGGCCAATGACCCGCTCGGGCAAATGATCCAATGTCGCCGCGCGCTACGCCTTGATGGTTTATTTTTGGCCAGTTTGCTAGGCGGCAAGACATTGAACGAATTGCGCTCGGCTATGTCCGAAGCAGAAACCTTGGTGCGCAGTGGTGTGTCCCCACGAGTATTGCCTATGGCTGATATTCGTGACTTGGGCGCGTTGCTTTCAAGAGCAGGCTTTAATCTTCCAGTTGCCGACAGCCATAGTGTAAATGCAACCTATCCTAGCCTGAATGATCTCATGCATGATCTTCGCTCAATGGGTGAAACAAATGCACAATTGGCGCGATCACGCCAATTCACCACCCGCCACATGCTTCAAAAGGCCGAAGAAATATACCGTGCCCGTTTCGGTTTGCCCGATGGCCGATTGCCCGCCACATATGAACAAATATGTGTTACTGGCTGGGTGCCAGATGATAGCCACCCCAAACCTTTACGGCCCGGTTCTGCCAAAATGCGACTGGCAGAGGCGTTAAATGTGCCAGAAGTTCCACTCAAAGATTGACCCCGTGCCAGAATAGCTTACATCCTGACCGTCGCTTACATCAAACCGGATATCACGCATGCCCGACGCCCTTGCCCCAGCTAAAAGACCAAATAACAGCCCGGCAGATCATCCAAAGGTACCCAAGCAGAAGGTTGGTATTCTTTTGGCCAATCTGGGTACGCCTGACCATCATGATTATTGGTCGATGCGCCGCTATCTCGGTGAATTTTTATCCGACCGCCGCGTTATTGATTATTCACCTTGGCTCTGGCAACCTCTCTTACAGCTGGTGATCCTGACCTCACGCCCGTTTCGCTCAGGCGCCGCCTACAAGTCGATTTGGAATACTGCAGCGGATGAAAGCCCGCTGATGACAATCACCAAGGACCAGACCGCAAAAATAACCGATGCAATGCGCGCGCGGTACGGCGAAGATGTTATGGTGGATTTTTGTATGCGCTACGGTAATCCCTCAACCAAATCAAAAGTCGAAAAGATGACCAAGGCAGGATGCCAGAAAATCCTCTTTTTCCCGCTTTACCCTCATTACGCCGGCGCAACCAGCGCTACAGCTAACGATGAGTTTTTTCGTTCCTTGATGCAGCAAACCTGGCAGCCGGCAGCGCGCATCGTGCCGCCTTATTTTGATGATCCGCGATATATAAACGCCCTTGCCGGCTCAGTTGAGCGGGCCTATGCAGATGCTAATATCAAGCCTGATTTACTTGTTTGCTCTTACCATGGTGTGCCGAAGCGATACTTGATGCAAGGCGATCCCTATCATTGCCAGTGCCAGAAAACCACGCGGCTTCTAAAGGAAAAACTGGGCTGGGCGGACAGTGAAATCATGACCACTTTCCAATCAAAGTTTGGCCCAGAAGAATGGCTCAAGCCCTACACCGTAAAGGAAGTCGCACGGCTGGCAGCCGAAGAGGGCAAGAAGAATATTGCCGTTATTGCACCCGCTTTTTCGGCGGATTGCATTGAAACGCTCGAAGAGATCAATGAAGAAATCAAAGAAAGCTTTGAGCACGCCGGAGGAGAAAATTTTATGTATATTCCCTGCCTTAACGACGAAGATGCCCACATAGGAGCGCTGAGCGCTTTAATTGAAGACAATTTAAAGGGCTGGCTGGACTAACAATTTATACGTTCCTTGCGATGCGGCCCTCTTATTAGGGGTATCAGGGCACTATTTGCACAGCCGCCCAATAAAGGTAGGCTTGCGGGCACAAAGGCTGCAAAGGATACTATATGTCACTTTATGATCAATTAAATTCTGCTTACACAACACAAGTGCACGAAAATAATTCTTTCATCGACCAGAACATGATTTTTGCCGAACAAATTGTAAATGCGCTGATCAACTTTTTAGAAATCCCTCAGAAAAATCCAGATTTAAAGGGCGTCGAGAGCTATCTTCAATATCTGCGCTTGGACCGCGAAAAGGGATATCTTGCACAGGAAAGTCTTGCGAAGGCACTATCACATTTTCCAGAAGGAAAGTTTCAATTTGGTCTTGGCCTGTTGCTTGCGGCGCAACCTGACCATCACCCAAGACAATTCGCAACTTTTGCAATCGACGGAGACCGAGATGGTGATCGGCTCAAAGTTGGCGTTCTAGGTAAAGAGTTTGAGTACGAAGCAGCAACTCAATCTGAGCTTGATCTCAAGGCTCTATGTACACATGTGTTTGATGATCTAATGGCCGGGTTATCTTGGCGCATAAGTGATGAGGTTGAAAAAACTCGAATTGGCTTTGACGTAACCCCTTTAGAAGACTAAAACCGCTCAAGTATCCAGTATTTTGCCAAATTTCCGTTACGTTTTGCAATGCAAAACCCTTTTGCGATTTATTGACGCATGCAGGCCTGTAGCCTACTTTAGGCCGTGGGAAATTAATGTGAAAGAGATGTGGTAGTGGACCAAAAAGATATAAATCAAGTCGTTTCTATTGAAGTAGCTGACGACTACGCGCTGATTTGCCTAAACAATCCACCAGTCAACGCAGCATCGCAGCTTTTGCGGCAGGGTTTGCAGGACGCTATGGCGTTTTGCACAGCACAGAGCGATATTAAAGCAATAGCGATTTATGGGTCTGGACGCACATTCGTTGCTGGCGCAGATATCAAGGAGTTTGGCAAACCGCCGCAGGCGCCGTTTCTGCCGGAACTTGTCAATACAATCGAACAAAGTAGCACACCGGTAATTTCTATTCTGCATGGAACGGCCTTGGGCGGTGGGCTGGAAATTGCACTGGGCACCCATGCCCGCGTTGGTATCAAAGGCCTTCGGCTTGGGCTTCCAGAAATTCACCTAGGTTTATTGCCGGGCGCAGGCGGCACGCAACGCACACCGCGTTTGGCAGGGATACCTGCAGCGCTCGAAATGATCCTTTCTGGACGTCATATTCCCGCAGATGAAGCATTAGAATTGGGCCTGATTGACCAACTGGGCGAAGGAGAGGCGCGCGATGTTGCTATAAATGCAGCTCAAGATGTCGTTGCCGGTCGGTTAAAGACACGCAGAACAGATCAAATCTCGGTCAAGCCAAACCACGCGCATTTGGATGAGATCGAAGCTAAGTTACTGGCCACCAAAGCCCACTTATTTTCACCCCACAAATGTGTCGAAGCTGTCCGTGCGTCAAGTTTGCCGATACTTGAAGGCCTAAAGGTCGAGCGGCAAGCCTTTATGGAATGTATGGACACCCCGCAACGAGCCGGCTTAATTCATGCTTTTTTCGGCGAACGTGCTGTCAGTAATATTCCCGAAGCCAAAGGGCCTACCCGCGACATTGCAAAAATAGGCATCATTGGTGGCGGCACCATGGGGTCCGGAATTGCAACGGCCTGTTTACTGTCCGGCTTGTCCGTCAGACTACTGGAAACAGCCCAAGAAAATCTAGACCGCGGCTTGGCAACTATCACCAAAAACCTAAAGGGTGCGGTCAAGCGTGGAAAACTATCGCAAGATAAATTTGACATGGTGTTGTCCAATCTTGATGGCAGCCTAGAGATCAGTAATTTTGCCGATGTGGATTTGGTGATCGAAGCCGCCTTTGAAGATATGGCCATCAAAAAGGAAATCTTTACCAAACTGGACGCTGTTTGCAAACAAGGCGCTGTGCTGGCGAGCAACACATCCTATTTGGATATCAATGAAATAGCGGCCGTGACCGCGCGGCCCGAGGACGTCATTGGTCTGCACTTCTTTTCCCCTGCGCATGTAATGAAACTCTTGGAAATTGTTGTTGCGGATAAGACAGCATCTGATGTGGTTGCCACTGGCTTTGCACTTGCTAAAAAACTGCGCAAAATTGGCGTTAAAGCAGGGGTTTGCGACGGCTTTATTGGCAATCGTATTTTATCATACTACTCAAAAACCGCTTCTTATTTGGTGTTGGAAGGCGCCAGCCCAGAGCAGGTTGATGAAGCTCTAGAGCGTTTCGGCTTTGCCATGGGACCGCATAAAGTGGGCGATTTGGCCGGATTGGATATCGGCTGGATGACACGAAAGCGCAAAGCTGCGACCCGCTCAAAACAAGATCGCTATGCTGGTGATGTCGCTGATAGAATTTGTGAAAATGGTTGGTATGGCCGCAAAACCGGTCAGGGATATTATCTTTATGATAGCTCGGATATCCGCCCCAACCCCGAGGTCGGCAACATAATTGACGCAACACGCACAAAGCTTGGGATGACGCCAAAGTCCTTCACAGAAAATGAGATCGTGGATCGCTATATGACCGCGATGATCAGTGAAGCTGTGCGGGTGCTAGAGGATAAGATTGCCGCGCGCCCTGTCGATGTCGATATGGTATTTCTATTTGGCTACGGGTTTCCACGCCACCGTGGGGGACCACTACATTATGCCGATAAAATTGGTGCAGAAAAGTTGATCGAGCGGATTGAAGCCTATGCCAAGGATGATGATCATTACTGGAAAGTGCCAAACCTGCTTCGGGACATGGCGGCACAGGGTAAAAAATTCGCTGACTTAAACCGATAGAGAGAAAAATGGATCTTAATTTTTCCGCCCAAGAACGGGCCTTTCAATCCGAAGTGCAATCATTTCTGGCAGATAACTTGCCAGACGATATCGCCGCAAAAGTCCGACTTGGCGATGGTTTGACCAAAGATATGATGGATCTTTGGCACAGCATCCTAAATGCCAAGGGCTGGCTTGCGACAACCTGGCCTAAAGATTTTGGAGGACCCGGTTGGACACCGGTGCAAAAGCACATTTTTGAAGAAGAATGTTGCCGTGCCTATGCCCCGCGCATCGTGCCTTTTGGGTTAAACATGCTTGGACCTGTGCTGCAGAAATTTGGTACGGCAGAGCAGCAGGAAAGTATTTTGCCGCGTATTTTATCCGGTGAAGATTGGTGGTGCCAAGGGTATTCTGAGCCCGGCGCAGGATCAGACCTTGCATCCCTTAAAACCCGGGCGATACGCGACGGCGACGAGTACATCATCAATGGTCAAAAAACATGGACCACATTGGGCCAGCACGCAAATAAGATTTTCTGCCTTGTGCGCACAAGCGGCGAAGGCAAACCCCAAGAAGGCATCAGTTTTGTATTGGTTGATATAGACACACCTGGCATCGACATGCGTCCGATCCGCTTGATCGAAGGGGGCCATGAGGTCAATGAAGTCTTTTTTACCGACGTGCGCGTTCCAGTCAGCAATTTGGTCGGTGAGGAAAACAAAGGCTGGACGATTGCCAAATTTCTTCTTAGCCATGAGCGCACCGGGATCGCAGGCGTTGGCTTTTCGATGCAAGCGTTAGAAGAGGTTAAAACCCTTGCTCATAGCATTCGCCGAGGGGCGAAACGGCTCATTGATGATCCGTTGTTTTCCGCACGCTTGGCCAATGTTGAGATTGACCTTGAGGCAATGAAAATCACCAATTTGCGTATGTTATTTCAGGCCCAGAAGCAAGGAGCCCCGGGGCCAGAAACTTCAATGCTCAAAATCAAGGGAACTGTGATTAACCAAGAGCTGCGCGATCTTGCCCGTCGCGCATTAGGCCCTACGGCAGCGCCTTTTCCCGGGCATGTCACCGATGGCAATATTCTCTTTGGACCGGCGGACACCGCCTTTAATGCGGCAAGGTATTTTAACAATCGAAAGACATCTATCTTTGGCGGGTCAAATGAAATTCAGCGCAATATTCTAACCAAAACCATGTTGGAGCTTTAATCCATGGACTTTAACCTAACCGAAGACCGACGCATGGTTTTGGACACGATCAGCCGCTTTTTGCAGGATCAATATCCGGTCGAGCACCGTATTCAGGTCGCCTATGATGCTCCGTTCCATGATCTGAGTAAGTGGCGGGAACTTGCAGAATTAGGGCTATTTTCTGCCCTTGCTGATGAAAGTGTTGGGGGATTTGGCGGCACTGGTTTTGATATTGCTGTGATCTTTGAAGCTTTGGGGAAAGCGCTCAATTGCGAACCTTTTCTACCCCTTGTTATGGCAAGTAGACTTCTAGGTTCTGCCGGACGAGACCAACAAACTCTGTTAGAGGGCGAACAAAATTACGCTGTTGCAATATCTGAACCTGATGCGCCCTATGAGTTAACTGATATCAGTTGCACTGCGACCGCAGACCACAGATTAAGCGGACGGAAATCAGCCGTCTATGGCGGTCAGATCGCCCAGAAATTTTTAGTTGCTGCAAAAGTTGGTAATACAGTGAACCTGTATCAAGTCGATGCAAATGATGCAGAGGTTATAAGCTACGGACTGATCGACGGAGGCGGCGCTGCCGAAGTGTTGCTCGATGATACTCAAGCAGAACTTTTAATCGAAAATGCCGCACAAGCCTTAAGCGGCGCTATGAACGCTGGCATTGTTGCGCTCTGTGCTGAAGCTGTTGGTTTAATGGCTGTCAGTTATGAAATGACCGTTGATTATCTACGTCAGCGCAAGCAGTTTGGCCGGCCTATTGGCAGTTTTCAGGCCTTGCAGCACCGCGCAGTTGACATGCTGACCGAGATTGAGCAAGCCCGCTCAATCACAATCAAAGCCGCCGCAGAGCTTGATGGACCACAGGCCAGCCGCTATGCCTCTATGGCAAAAAATCTAATCGGTCGCGCAAGCCGATTGATCGCTGAAGAGGCCATTCAATTGCATGGCGGAATTGCGATGACTTGGGAATATCCTGTTTCGCATTATGCAAAACGATTAATTATGCTGGACCACCAGTTGGGAGATACCGATTATCATTTGTCCAAGGTTATTGATGATCTAGCATCAGGAAGCCCAAATCTACGCGAGGCCTGATTTTGCCAGACCCTAAGTTTCGCTAACTTGCAAACTGATCTAGGATTGAACTGATCTCTTTAAATTTTTCGTTCACCATTTGCGTGTCATTTCGGCTTTCAATGTTTAGCCTTACAACGGGCTCTGTATTGGAGGATCGTAGGTTGAACCGCCAGTCATTAAATTCAAGGCTCACCCCGTCTGAACAGTCCTCAATCAACGCATCTTTTTTATAGGCGTCTATAACCTCTGAAATGGCTTTAGCCGGCTCTGTGATTTTAAAGTTGTGTTCTCCGGATGACGGGAATTTTTTCATCCTCTCTGCCAATAAAGCCGAAAGCGGTTTGCCAGTACGCCCCATAAGTTCGCAAATTAAAAGCCAGGGGATCATACCGCTATCGCAATAACTAAAGTCACGAAAGTAATGATGAGCAGACATTTCGCCACCATAAACCGCTTCATGTTTGCGCATCACCTGCTTTACAAAAGCATGCCCGGTTTTTGACTGCACGGCTTGCCCGCCCTTTGCAGCAATCACATCACGTGTGTTTAAAACCACGCGCGGATCGTGAACGATTGCTGCTGCCGGCTCTTTGTCTAAAAACACATCCGCCAATAGACCAACGATATATTCACCCGGTATAAATTGACCCGTTTCATCAAAGAAAAAGCATCGGTCAAAATCACCATCAAAGGCAACACCGATATCTGCTTTTGATCCAAGTACTTTTTCGCGGGTTACTGGTTGGTTTTCCACCAAAAGCGGATTTGGAATGCCATTTGGAAAGCTCGCATCAGGTTCTAAAAACTGATCTACAAACTCAAGAGGTGCTGCCCGGTTATCCAGTTCCTGTTTAATTGCAGTATAGGCCCCAGCCGCGGCCCCATTGCCGCAATTGACCACAAGTTTAAGTGGTCTAAGACTATCTACATCTATAAAGGACAGGACTTTTTTCACATAGGCGCTGCGTGCTTCTATATGAGCGTCGCGATAAGCGCCTAGCTGGTTTTGAACCTTAAAGCGCCCGGTCTCGGCAACTTTGTGTACTTCTGCAAGTTCAGCATCCGGATCAACCGGGCGAGACCCTTCTGCGACAATTTTCATCCCATTATAGTTGATCGGATTGTGAGAGGCAGTGATTTCTATTCCCCCACCTGCACCAAAGTGACTGGTTGCGTTATAAACTTCTTCTGTGCCTGCCAGCCTAATGTCAATCACAGCTGCTCCGGCATCGCGTATTCCACGGGTCAAGGCAGCCGCAAGCTCTTGCGAGCTGGCACGTGCATCATAGCCTACGACAACAGAATTAACGTTGAGAACATCAACAAACGCCCTACCAACCCGATAGGCAACATCTTCATCAATGGTTTCGTTTAAAATGCCACGTAGATCATATGCTTTAAAACAGGTAATTTCCCGTGGCGGCAAAACCTCTGTTATAGAATTTTTCATAATATTTTAATCTCTTTGCTGAGCGACATGTAAAATTGCATCTAGGTATCCGGAAACCGATCCACAATCAAACCTTGGATCTTTTAGCATGACCGAACTTACTTTCCCCGCTGCCGCCTGTTTATCAATGGCCTCTGCTAGCTGAATTTCACCGCCAACACCGCTTTTTTGATGTTTCAGGATATCGAATATATCCGGAGTTAACACATACCGACCGATGGAGGCCATAAGTGAGGGTGCTTTTTCAAGCGAAGGCTTTTCAATCAGCCGCCGTATTTTTCCACCCGATACATCAGGCTCAATAATCCCATATTTAGAAACGTCTTTTGGGTCTACAGTCATAGTTGAAAGCTGAGTATTTCCTGTTTGCTGATAGGCATTGACCAAATCTGCAGTGACCCCAGGTTCGGTGAAAGGAATAAAATCGTCGGCCAGTAAAACCGCAAAAGGCTCATTGCCAACCACTCGCTCGGCGCAAGCCACTGCATGGCCCAATCCCAATTGTTCAGCCTGACGCACAAAAATGCATTCAACGTGCTTGGGAAGGATATTACGCACCAAGTCAGCTGCTGCATTTTTACCTTTTTTGCGAAGCGCGACTTCCAATTCAGGATTGCTATCAAAATGGTCTTCTATGGCGCGCTTATTTCGTCCCGTCACAAAAATCAGAGTATCAATTCCTGCGGCAACTGCCTCTTCTGCGGCATACTGGATGAGCGGTTTGTCAATAATTGGCAAAAGCTCTTTGGGCATTGCTTTCGTAGCGGGCAAAAAGCGCGTCCCAAATCCCGCCACCGGAAACACAGCTTTTCGAATTTCTTGTTTCATTGTAAAGCTCTTCTTTGCGGCGGAGTATATCTAAAAACTTTAATCAGGGTATAGTTATTTGCCTAAGCCATCTGGTCTGAATACGTCTAACCCTTTATCGGATAATCTAACAGCCCTCTTTAACGTTCACAATTCTTTTGCTTTATTTTTCACGCCCATCTGCATCAGTAAAAACCTCAATTGGTTCACGGGATTTCATAAGTTGTTTTGGCTTGGGGAAACATCCTTGCTTGATAGTTTTCCTATTGCTAGAGTTGGTTGATTTTTCTTGTTGTAAGCTGAGTTACCCATGCAAAGCCTAAATAATATCGTTGATCTAGACACCTATCCGATCGAAGACCCGGGCTTTGGTGAAGAGTGCTTAAAGAATTTAAATACAGACGGCGTCTTAACATTGCCGGGATTTTTGCGCCAAGATGCAATAGAGCAACTTGTTGAAGAAGCGGAAAAGCAAAAGAACAATGCCTATTTCACAACGTCGACCCACAATGTTTACCTTACCCCGACGCGTTCTGACATAGAGCCTGACCACATATTCAACCGCCAGCTTTGCTCTTCCAAAGGCTGTATAACCACAGATCAGGTGCCACAAAAATCTCACCTGAACACAGTTTATAACGCAGATATTTTTCGCCAGTTTATAGCAACTGTGGTGGGTGAAAAAACGCTTTATGAATATGCTGATCCCTTATCATCTATCAATGTGCACTTTGCCAGCGAAGGTCAGGAATTGAACTGGCATTTTGACAACTCCGAATTTGCCATAACTTTATTGCTTCAATCGCCAAAAGCCGGCGGCGAGTTTGAATACGTTAAAAATTTGCGCGATGCTGATCAAAACGATATGAACTATGCCGGCGTCGAGGCTGTTCTTGATGAAAAAACTAAGCCATCACATCTCACAGTGGAACCGGGAACTTTGGTATTATTCAGGGGGCGCAATTCCATGCACCGCGTAACCCCAACAGTAGGGGATCGCACCCGCATTTTGGTGGTTTTTGCCTATAATTCGGAACCCGGCATCGCCCTTTCGGAATCTGCTCGAATGACCTTTTTTGGTCGTTTGGGGTAAATTTCCTCCTCTATAGGTGCCTTTGATTACGACCTTGCAGCTCGACTTTAGGCGGAAGTTCACTGCCTCTCTAACGGCTGCGGAGGGGAAATTTGATGCTATATAGGTGCAAGAAATGCCCTAACGGATCAAAACCACCAGCAAAAGCAATGATTGCTTCTTCAACTATTCCGAGATGAATATTCTACCACTGCGCCTATGATATTAGAACTTTAGCGCCGCCTGCCTATTTGACGAAGCACCAAGATATTTGACGCAACCAGTACACTAATGATGATGGTCCCTCCAATAAGTGCCCACTGGCCGGGATATTCACCGATCACAGCCCATACAAGCAAAGGCGCAAGAGCAGTTTCCAATAAAATCAATAAGGCGACTTCGGCCGAGCTAATATAGCGCGGCCCCAAGGTTAAGAACACGCTGGAGCACGCAATGAAGCTGCCATGCAGCAAAATTAACGTCGGCTGGGCATAAAAGGCGCTAAGCGGTTCTGCAAATGGGGCAACCATCAAAGCGCCCAATACATAAGCCACTGGAATAGCTGGTACCATGGACACGGCTCGCAATTTACGAGCAGCAGTCATGGCGCCTGCGAAGCTGGCCGATACACAAACAGCAACCAAATCGCCCTGCCAACTGGCTTGTTCGTTTACGCTCGAACCGAAGGCAACAATTGAAAGACCTAAAAAAACTCCGATAATCGTTAAAACCATTCTACGCGTTATTGGTTCGCCTAAAAATAACCGGCTGAATATGGCTGCAAAGACGGGCATCGATGCAATGATTAAAACCACATTCGCTACGCTGGTTAGCTTGATGGCCAAAACAAAACTTGGCGCGCTCAACGCAATGAGCACGGTGTAAATTAATCCAGAATATCCAGTTTGGAAACTTTCATAGAACGGCTTTCGCCCCATAAATATGGCAACAACCAATAGCACAATGAGGCCAGATAAAATGCCGCGCCAAAAAGTGACTGTCCAAGCCGTGGCATCAATCATACGAATGAATAATGAATCAGGCACTACAAAAAGAACGCCGATAGTCGTGATCCACAATCCTTTTTTATGTTCGCCCAATTCAATACTCCGCCACAAGCTTCGATAGAGGCTAGATTTATTCAGCAGTTAGGGTCAATTCAAACAGTTGGAAAACTCGCAATTTTCTCAAAAATCATCCATTAAGACTCAGCTTTTGTGTAATCAATGTAACTTTTACCCAATTGATGGGGCCGTAAACCCATAAATTCTGTTTGGCCTTTGTTTACAAATAAAGTTTTTTATTTTGGCAGCTGTTTAATTGTCAGAACGGTATTTTTTTCATTTTAATTTAGAAATATTCTCAGCCATTGATACTTGCCCGATAGGCTAAAATCGTTTAGCGAACTGTGACAGTTTTCACAATTTACTGTCAACTCACATAAATTTCTGTCAACTCACAAATGTAAAATACTAATTCTGAATTTCACAACCTAAAATTTTGCACAATGATAACACGTATTTTATATCTACAGGAAAGGCGATTTGATTGTCTAAGGCTACTCTTACTCACCTAGCTCGGCTTGAGTCCGAAGCTGTTCATATCATCCGGGAAGTTGCCGCGGAAGCGGACAATCCTGTGATGCTTTATTCAGTGGGCAAGGACAGCGCCGTGATGCTGCATCTGGCGAAAAAGGCGTTTTATCCAGCGCCGCCTCCGTTTGCGCTTTTGCATGTAGATACCACTTGGAAATTTCAAGATATGTATGCTCTTCGTGATAGGGCGGCCAAAGAAGCAGGGATGGAGTTACTGGTGCACCAAAATCCCGAAGCTTTAGAAAAGGGCATTAACCCTTTTGATCATGGCCCGTTGCACACTGATATGTGGAAAACCGAGGGTTTAAAGCAAGCGCTGAATCATTATGGTTTTGATGCGGCCTTTGGTGGGGCTCGGCGGGATGAAGAAAAGAGCCGTGCGAAGGAACGTATTTTTAGCTTCCGCACAGCGCAACACCGCTGGGACCCCAAAGCACAGCGGCCAGAACTTTGGTCGCTTTATAACGCACGCAAAGCCAAAGGCGAAAGCATGCGGGTGTTTCCAATATCAAACTGGACCGAGCTTGATATCTGGCAATATATACATCTTGAAAGCATCGAAATTGTACCGCTTTATCTTTCTCAACCGCGCCCAACTGTCGTGCGCGATGGTTTGATACTGATGGTAGATGATGCCAGATTCCCATTAGATGGTGAAACACCAGTAATGCGCAATATTCGGTTTCGTACGCTTGGATGCTATCCACTGACAGGTGCTGTTGAAAGCGCTGCAACCACACTTCCAGAAGTGATACAAGAGATGCTTTTGACCTCTACATCCGAGCGGCAAGGCCGGGCCATCGACCATGATCAAGCCGCCTCAATGGAAGTCAAAAAACAACAAGGTTATTTTTAGGTTAGGTGCGAAATGACGAAATCATCATATAAAACTGACGCCCTGATCGCTGCGGACATAAACGCCTATCTAGAGGCGCATCAACACAAAAGCCTTTTGCGATTTATAACATGCGGCTCTGTAGACGATGGCAAATCCACTCTCATCGGCAGACTGCTGTATGACAGCAAGATGATTTTTGAAGATCAATTGGAACAGTTAGAATCCGACAGTAAAAAACTGGGAACGCAGGGGGATGAGATCGACTTTGCGCTTCTGGTTGATGGTTTGGCAGCGGAGCGCGAACAAGGCATTACCATTGATGTTGCTTATCGGTTTTTTGCGACGGATAAACGAAAATTCATTGTCGCAGATACACCCGGTCATGAACAATATACGCGTAATATGGTAACCGGAGCCTCCACAGCAGATTTGGCAGTCATCCTGATTGACGCGCGCAAGGGTATTTTAACACAGACCCGCCGGCATAGTTATTTGTGTCACCTCATTGGTATCAAAAATATTGTACTGGCCGTCAATAAAATGGACTTGGTCCATTACGCAGAAGAAACTTTTGACCAGATTGTCGAAGACTACAAACGCTTTGCCACAGAAATCGGCATCGGCAAATTCGCTGCCCTGCCGATCTCAGGGTTCAAAGGCGATAATATCACGGCTTTATCTGCGAATACCCCGTGGTATCAGGGTTCAACCCTGATGCAGCATTTGGAAACTATAAACCTTGAGCAGGCTAACGATGACCAAGACGCTTTTCGTATGCCTGTACAGTGGGTCAATCGACCGAACCTAGATTTTCGGGGCTTTTGCGGCAAAATTGCAAGTGGCCAAGTGCACCCGGGCGATGAAATCCGTATTCTACCCTCTGGAAAGACCTCGTATGTTGACCGTATTGTAACCCAAGACGGAGATTTAGATGTTGCGCAGAAAGACCAATCTGTCACCCTAACCCTGCGCGATGAGGTTGATTGTTCACGTGGGCAGATTATCACTGCTGCCAAGGAACCTTTGGAAGTTTCCGATCAATTTGAAACCACTTTGATCTGGATGGAAGAAGAGGCTCTAACGCCCGGGCGGGCCTATTATTTGAAAATTGGTGCACAAACAGTTTCAGCGACTGTTGCAGAACCAAAATACCAAATCAACGTGAACACACTGGATCACAGCGCAGCAAAGACACTTGATCTTAATTCAATCGGCGTGGCCAATATAACCACCGACCGGGCCATTCCTTTTGCACCTTATTCAGAAAACCGTGAGCTTGGTGGGTTTATCCTTATTGATAAAATAACCAATGCGACAGTTGCTGCAGGTTTGATCAATTTTGCACTTCGTCGTGCCCAAAATATCCACTGGCAAGCAACTGATATCAATCGTGACCATCATGCAAATTTGAAAAATCAAAAACCGATGGTGCTTTGGCTTACAGGGCTTTCAGGATCAGGAAAATCCACGATTGCCAACGCTATCGAAAAAAAATTAGCACAAATGAATCGTCATACATTCCTATTGGACGGCGATAATGTAAGGCACGGGTTAAACAAAGACCTTGGATTCACAGAAGCTGACCGCATTGAAAATATCCGGCGCGTGGGTGAAGTTGCCCGGTTGATGACCGATGCAGGACTAATTGTTATTACAGCCTTTATCTCACCCTTTCGTGCCGAACGGGAAATGGTGCGCCAGATGATGCAACCAGGTGAATTTATTGAGGTCTTCATTGATACACCGCTGCACATTGCGGAACAGCGGGATGTAAAAGGATTATATGCCAAGGCGCGTGCTGGAGAATTAAAGAACTTTACTGGAATCGATAGCCCTTACGAGGCACCAGAAAACCCAGAAATTATAATTGATACAACACAAATGGATGTAGAACCTGCTGCAGATAAAATCGTTAAACTGCTTATGGGTGGGTAAGCCGAAAAAAACGCTTTCGCCAGATTTAAAGCGATCCCGAAAGGGAAAGGCTGTTATTAGTCAAGTGATTAATCTTGTGGCAATAGGTCAAAAATATAACCTATTCGCTGGATCATCTAGAGCCCCTGTTCCAGAATTATATTGACCGGTTGGTAAAAAGTAATGCAGTGTTTGTCTTGTTCCAGATGGGGGAAAACTATGAAAATTCTTAGCAAAATAAATCGTAGACTTGCCATTGCAATTCTGTTTGCTGTGGGAGCATCACTCACCAGCGGTGTGGTTGCTGCGGAAAAAATCAAAGTGGCAGCAATCTATACGCTACCTGTAGAACAGCAATGGATTAGCCGAATTCACAAAGCGTTAAATGCCGCTCAGGATCGGGGTGACATAGAATATCTTTATTCCGAAAATGTTGCAAATAACGACTATGAACGGGTGATGCGGGAATATGCAGAGCAAGGTCAGCAACTCATCGTTGGTGAAGTCTTTGGCTTAGAGCGGGCGGCTCGGAATGTGGCGAAAGATTATCAAGATACGGCGTTCCTGATGGGGTCTTCCTTTGGTCCCGTCGCACCGAACTTTTCTGTATTTGACAACTGGATCCACGAGCCGAGCTATCTGTCTGGTTTGGTGGCCGGTTCTATGACGGAATCGAATTTAATCGGAATGGTTGGGGGTTACGCAATCCCGGAAGTTAACCGGTTGATGCATGCCTTTATGGATGGCGCGCGCGAAGTTAATCCTGACGTCAAGTTTATGGTTAACTTTATCGACAGTTGGTATGATCCACCCAAAGCAAAAGAAAGTGCTTTTGCTATGATGGATGCAGGTGCAGATATTATGTATGCTGAACGCTTTGGAGTGTCGGACGCGGCCGTAGAACGCGGTGTAAAGGCGATCGGAAATGTCATTGATACGGCCGCCGATTATCCAGACACAATTCTTGCCTCAGCGCTATGGCATATGGAAGCAACGATCGACAAAGCAATTTCTAATGTGGCCGACGGCCGCTTTGAAGCCGCTGATTATGGTCAATACAGCTTTATGGCCTATGGCGGTGGATCATTGGTATTGGACAGCTCATTGGTTCCAGCCGATGTGGTCGAACTTGTCACAGCTCGAGAAACCGAAATAAATGATGGGCTGTTTCGTGTAAACGTGAACGACGCCCGTCCCATTTCTGACAATTAATTGAAACCTGCACTGGCCTGCCACCCGGCAGGCCAGTGTTTATAAAAGGTGAAGATTAGGTGGGCAAAGTACTTGCGCTTAAAGGCCTATCCAAACGATTTGGATCTGTTCAAGCGAACGCAGCAATAGACCTTGACCTCAACAAAGGTGAGGTTTTGGCGCTTCTGGGTGAGAACGGGTCTGGTAAGACCACATTGATGAACATGCTCTTTGGGCATTATCTGCCTGACTCCGGCAGTATAGAGGTTGCAGATAGTCAAGGCTCGTTGCAATCACTCACCCTAGGGCATCCCCAAATTTCACTCAAAAAAGGCATTGGCATGGTGCATCAGCACTTTACGCTGGCCGAAAACCTCAATGCATTGGACAATATAACCTTAGGGACCGAACCGCTCTTATCTTTTCAAAGAAACACGCTGACCGCACGTAAAAAATTAGATAAAATTATGGATGATACGGGCTTATTTGCGCCCCTAGATATTGCTGTTGGAAAATTGTCTGTCGGAGAAAGGCAACGAATAGAAATCTTAAAGGCGCTCTATAGGGATGTGCGGATTCTGGTGCTTGATGAACCAACAGCAGTGCTCACACCACAAGAGGCCGATGACCTTTTCGACAATATCAACACGATGGCTAAAAACGGTTTATCGGTTATTTTCATCTCACATAAACTGCGTGAAGTGCTTTCATTTTCTCAGCGCATTGTTGTTTTGCGACAGGGTAAAAAAGTTGGTGAATTGGTTACTAATAAGACCAATGAAAGTGAAATCGCTCATCTGATGGTTGGCGGCGGGGTCAAGAGCGCCGAACGGGAAACTTGCATGCCCGGTGAAGCTGTTTTGCAACTTAACCAAGTTAGCATCACTGGCCGCTCTAAACGCGACAGTTTGTTTGAGCAATCACTAGAAGCTCGCGCACATGAAATTCTCGGCATCGCCGGCGTTTCTGGCAATGGTCAAGCGGCACTTGCCAGCTTGATTGCAGGGTTAGAGGTACCCGAAAACGGATCAATCTTAATAGATGGCAGTGCGGTTGAAAAACCAACGCCAAAGAAGATGATAGGGGCCGGCGTAGGCCGCATTCCTGAGGACCGGCATCATGAAGGTATCATTGGAAAAATGAATTTGGCCGATAATCTGATCATCGAAAAACTCGATGATACGGAAATACAAAATTTTGGCATTTTGAAGCAAGGTAAAATAAAAACCAGCGCGGCTGACCTTTGTGAAACTTACGACGTACGCGGCCCTGGTGTTGACGCAGAAGCCAGACTTTTCTCAGGCGGTAACATCCAAAAAATGATCCTTGCGAGAGTCTTTGAACAAAACCCCAAGTTAATTTTGGCAAATCAACCTACCCGCGGTTTAGACATGGGGGCCAGCGCAGAGGTTCGGCGTAGACTTCTCGACGCTCGAAAGAACGGTGCGGCTATCCTTTTAATTTCTGAAGATCTTGATGAGGTTCTTGCCCTGTCTGATAGAATACTTGTTATTCATGATGGAAATTTAATTCCTGCAGAGACACGTGATCGCGCTCAAATTGGTTTACTCATGGCGGGGACAGCAGCGTAATGCGTATAGAACCTCGCTCAAAGGTTTCAAAAACCCTGATAATCTCAGTTCCAATATTGTCATCTATTGCGGCTCTACTAATTGCGGCTATCCCAATCAGTTTTGCAGGGGCAAATATTCTGCGAGCCTATCAAGAAATGTTTTTTGGTGTTTTTGGCTCTATTTTCTCATTTTCGGAAATGCTGACCCGGGCGACACCGTTAATATTTACCGGATTGGCGGCGGCACTTGCCTTTAGAGCGCGTCTTTGGAACATCGGAGCAGAGGGGCAGCTTTATCTAGGCGCTTTGCTTTCAGTGGTCGTCGGTACTGGATATTTTGACCTGCCACCACTGCTTTTGACACCGATCATTATATTATGTGGCGCAATGGCTGGCGCTGTTGGAATGGCAGTGCCGACTTTTTTGAAAGTTCGCTTTGGGGCAGATGAAGTGGTCACAACACTTTTGCTGAACTTCGTGATTTTGATTTTTATTCAAATGATGCTGGAAGGCGCACTGAAAGACCCAATGGGATTAGGTTGGCCGCAATCCTCTCCGATTGTAGAAGAAGCGATGCTACCAAAATTAATACCGCGGATGCGGGTCCACTCGGGATTGATTGTTGCCATTGTTTGCGCAGTTGTCGTTCATTTTGTTCTGTCTCGTACGGTCTGGGGCTTTCGTGTCCGCGCTGTGGGGGAAAATGCAACGGCCGCAAGATACGCGGGCATTCCCGTTAATCGTTCGCTTTTCATGGTCGCTATCTTCTCAGGTGCTCTGGCCGGTTTGGCGGGGGTTTCCGAAGTTGCGGGATTAAAGGGATATCTAACGGCTGATCTATCACCCGGTTTTGGCTATACAGGGATTGTCGTGGCTATGCTGGCAGGCTTGTCACCCCTAGGCGTGGTTTTGGCGGCTTTGTTTATTGCTTCAGTTTTTGTCGGTGCAGATAGTATGAGCCGAGCCATGGGCGTTTCTTCTTATTTAGCAGATCTTGTGGTCGCATTATCACTTTTATCTGTTTTGATTGGCGGCTTTGTGACCCATTTTCGAGTAGTCTGGTCTAAGAGGCCGCTGGAGAAGACAGATGATTGATATCTTGAACATATTACTCAGCGAGTCGTTTTGGGCAGCGTCATTGCGGATAGCCTCACCCTTAATTTTTGGTGTTCTTGGCGCTCTTTTATGTGAGCGCGCAGGTGTTTTAAACCTTGGTATCGAAGGTATTTTCGTGGCTGGAGCTATGGCCGGTTGGATGGCTGTTTGGCTTGGGGCCGGGCTTTGGGGCGGAGTATTTTTTGCGCTCCTTGCTGGCGGCGCACTGGGTTTATTACATGGAATTTTAACTGTTCCTATGGGGCTTTCTCAGCATGTATCAGGACTAGGAGTTACATTATTTGCCACCTCGTTGAGTTATTTTGTCTATCGAACCTCGCTGCCAGCCGTTTCTTCCCCCCCGCGTATAGAACCATTTCGGGCGCTTGATATCCCAATCCTTTCCGACTTGCCGTTTGTTGGGCCGGTATTGTTCCAGCAAACCGCCCTTACATGGCTGGCCCTTATTTTGGTTGCCGTCATCTGGTATGTGATGAACCGCACGCCGCTGGGCTCTGCGTTGCGTGCTGTTGGGGACAACCCGGACAGCGTCGATGCACAGGGGCTTTCCGTTTATGCATTACGCATCGGCGCGGTTGTTGCGGGCTCGTCTTTGATGGCGCTGGGGGGCGCATTTTTGACCATGTCGGCCTTTGATGCGTTCTTTTTTGGCATGGTCAACGGACGTGGTTGGATTTGTATTGCCTTGGTGATTTTCGCCAGTTGGCAACCGGGCAAGGCCCTGCTTGGGGCTTTGCTCTTTGGGGCTTTTGATGCACTGCAGGTTCGCCTTCAAACCGAAGTAGGTGCCTTGGTGCCCGGACAGGTTTTCTTAATGGCGCCATATCTTCTATCCATTTTGGCACTTGTGATAGCCGCACGCCGCGCAGATTACCCGCGCGCCTTGTTGACCCCATGGTTCAAAGGTCAAAGATAAGGAAGTCATCATGTTTGATCTAATTGTAAAAAATGCAAATCTTCCAAACGGAAAGAGTGGCTTTGATATTGGGTGCAAGGGCAATATCATCATGGCCATCGAAAAAAATATCTCAGCAGAGGCCGGACAGGTTATTGATGCCGGTGGACACCTTGTTTCTCCACCTTTCGTTGACCCGCATTTTCACATGGACGCGACGCTTTCTTTAGGCACGCCTAGGATGAATGTGTCAGGAACGCTGCTTGAAGGGATCAGCTTATGGGGCGAGCTAAAACCAATACAAAGCGTCGAGCAGATCTTTGAGCGCGCGATGCGCTACTGCGATCTGGCCGTTTCCATGGGACTTGGTGCAATCCGCAGCCACGTTGACGTTTGTGATGACACTTTAAAAGGCGTGGAGGCCCTACTTGAGGTGCAAAAGCAAGTTGCAGCCTATATAGATCTGCAACTCGTTGCCTTTCCTCAGGACGGCGTTTTTCGCGACCCAACCGCATTAAACAACCTCAATCGAGCGCTTGATATGGGCGTGTCAATTGTTGGAGGCATCCCGCATTTTGAGCGAACAATGGAGGAAGGTGCAAACTCTGTTCGCGCCCTGTGTAAAATTGCTGCCGAACGGGGGCTTATGGTTGATATGCACTGCGATGAAAGTGATGACCCGCACAGCCGCCATATTGAAACTTTAGCCTTTGAAACCCAAAGGCTCGGCCTAGAAGGGCGGGTGGCAGGCTCGCACCTTACCTCGATGCACTCAATGGATAATTACTATGTCTCTAAATTGATCCCTTTGATTGCAGAGGCCGGTGTACATGCAATCCCAAACCCACTGATCAATATCATGTTGCAGGGACGCCATGACAGTTATCCGAAACGCCGGGGCCAAACGCGTGTCAGAGAACTTCGCGACGCAGGTATAACCGTGGGCTTTGGGTCGGATTGCGTAATGGATCCTTGGTACTCACTTGGCAAAGCCGATATGTTGGATGTTGCATTCATGGGTCTTCATGTTGGCCAGCTTTCTAGCCGTGCTGATATGAGGTGGTGCTTTGATGCAGTTACAAAAAACTCTGCGAAAATAATGGGGTTAGAAAAATACGGTGTGGGCGTTGGCAACTATGCCGATATGGTAATTCTTCAGGCAAAGGATCCAATCGAAGCCATAAGGTTGCGTCCAACTCGTCTTGCCGTCATTCGAAGGGGAAAATTGATCGCACAAACCACCCAAAGCGTTTCCAAGTTACATCTATCAGACCGGCCGGATGAATTAAAACCGGATGACTATGCACCAGAATAAGACGCCCTTGCGCCATCAAAGGCCTCTACCCAAACATTTTTGATGCGGTTTTATGCTGCAACAGGCGGCATTAAATTATAACATCTTTCAGTGATTTTGGGTGGTTTGTCAGAAGCTCGTATCCATCTTCGGTGATGATGACACTATCCCCGACTTGGGCGCGGAAACTATCGACTGTCACCGATCCGTCCACGGCAAATACCATTCCCGGCTCTATGCGTGTTTTGTCGCCGGTCACAAGCTGGGGTTTTTCGAGAAAGCTAAAGCCCGTGGCGCGGCCACATCGAAATGGATAGTCATATCCTGCGTCTTGAATGACTTTGGCATAAGCCGCGTGGACAGCTTCGGCGGTAATCCCCGGGCGCAAAACAGCAAGTGCAGCTTTTTGGCTTTCAATCGCCACGTCATAAACTGCCGCTTGTGATTTGTCTGCTATTTCCCCGATCCAAAAGGTACGATCAAAACCAAGCTTAAATCGGTGGAAATTTGTCATGCCACAAAAGCATAAAAATACCGGTTCACCAGTTTTCATAATCCGCGTTGTGGCGCGGTGATGGGTTTTGGTAATCTCTTTTCCAGAGGCCATAATTTGCAGAAAATGCGTATTTGGCGACATGTCAGTGTCTTCATAATTCGCACTGAGCAATTCTGCTGCTGTTCTAGTTCCTGCCTGCGAGGTTGCAATAGCAACTTCATACTCTGGGACACCGTCTTTGATCGCAGCACGGCCAGCAGCCATCATAGCATTTGCAACCTGCCCTGCATCCCGAGCGAGTTGTAACTCTTGCGCGGATTTTATCATCCGCATGTCAGCCAAAATGGATGAGACGCTAGAGATCGTTTCGGCACCAAGCAAATCGTCCATATAACGGCGCACAATTGGCGGCATATGATCGGGTTCTATACCAACGCAAGCAGCTCCGTGAACAGCTTTTGGTAATTCCGCGCGCCACTCTTGGCCCATCCCATCATTCCAAGCGGCAATTTGATCTACCTTGGCAGAGACCTTGGCCATATTGAGATCAATAGTTGGGGTGATCAGCAGGCTTTGTCCATCTTGTGAAATAACAAGAATGGTCGGCCGGCCGAACTCCATGTAAAGATAGTCATAATATCCCGTGAGGTAATAAATGTTGTCTTCATCGGTAACCAAAGCCACATCGACATTCTTTTCACACAGTCTTTGGCAAAATCTTTGAATCCGAGACGCATACATCAATTATGTCCAGTTTGATTTTTCTGCGGCAGCCTATCCTGAACAAGCTGCGCCCAGAATTTTGCCCCAATTGGGAGCAGAGCATCATTAAAATCATAGTCATTCGCATGAAGAGGTCGGCCAAAACGACCGCTTTGACCATTTCCCAAAAGTAAAAAGCACCCCGGCACTGCAGCACTAAAGTGGGCAAAATCTTCTGAAAAGCTCATCGGCTCTCGGTCGCCAATAGTTTCAAGGCCCAAGGCCCGTGAAACCTTTGTTGCGGCATCTGTAGGTCCATCAGAGTTTATCGTCTCAATAAATTCAGTTTTAAAACTCAGGTCTGACGAAACCCCATGTGCCACCGATGTACCCTCAACAATCTGCCGCATTAACTTTTCAATAATGCGGCGATCATCCGGCAGTCTTGCGCGAACATCACCTTTTAATTGCGCATATCCTGGCAACACATTGCGCTGACCATCCGTAAGAAATTCGGTCACTGAAACAACAGCGCCAGCACCTGGGGCAAGTTTTCTTGAAACAATGGTTTGAAGCGCTTGCACTACCTCAGCACCCACAGTGATAGCATCACGGCCTGCCTGCGGCATGGATGCATGTCCGCCCTGCCCTTCTATCGAAATTTCAAATAAGCTTTCACTTGAACAGATTAAACCTTTTCGAGTTGAAACCTGGCCCAATGGTGCCCCCGGTAAATTGTGAATTGCATATATTTCCTCGACAGGGAATTTTTCTAACACACCCTCATCAATCATGGCGCGCGCCCCTAACCCATGCTCTTCGTTTGGCTGGAAAATAAAAACCACCGTGCCGTCAAAATTGGGATCATCTGCCAATGTTTGCGCCGCGCCCAACAACATCGTCATATGCCCATCATGTCCACAGGCATGCATCACGCCTGCATTTTGCGAGGGATAGTCGTGGTCACTGACTTCTTGTATGGGCAGCGCGTCCATATCCGCTCGTAGAGCGATGGCACGATTGCCTTTGCCAGCTCTCAAGATGCCTACAATGCCAATGCCTTCATATACCTCTAGGCCCAAGTCTTTCAAAATACCTGAAATGCGCGTCTTGGTTCGGTGTTCATTGAAACCAAGCTCTGGAAACTGATGGAATTCCTGACGGAGCGCAATCAAGTTGTACGGTTCAGATACCATCTGTGCCTCCTCATTACATGCGTTTAGATTATCAATTCTTGCGGAAGCCAGTTGTCAAAAAACGTCATATCCTCTGTGAGTTTTCGCAGAGTAAATGATTTTCGCAAATAGGATTTTACGTTCTAGCCTTTCTGGGTTTGGCGATATTTCATGCGCTCATGTGCTTCCGCTGTACCATCATGAAAAGAGCCGAACCACTTATCCCACGGCATTTGAAGGTTGCCGTAGTTGACTTCAAAGTACCTATGGTGAAGTTGATGGTGAAACGTGCCTAAGGCAAGAGATTTTTCTTCCTTTACAAGTAGATTTTCAAAACCTGTGTGGGACGTGGCCGCCGTGAGAGACTGGTGCTGCATATGAAAAAGTATATGCAAAGGGTGCGCAGGCACGACTAAGTGGATTAGAATGGAACTGAAAAATAAGAGATGCTCTAAAGGATGCATCGATAGCCCAGACCACGGTCCGACATTGATGTTTCGATGATGAAGACCATGCGCCAACTTGTAAAGCGGTGGCCAATGAAGCAGTCGGTGAATCCAGTAAAAATGAAAAGATATCCAAATTGGCGTTAATAGAAACAAAAGTGCAAACCAAATAGGATTATCAACCCATAAAAGAACAGGCGCCCATCCATTGGCCATAGCCCAGAACATCAGCACTTCATATGTGGTCCAGAAGAACACTCCACTCCCCAAAGACCAAAACATGTTATCCCGAACTTGACCACCCAATGAAAATTGCTTGCCAGATTTCATCAAAGGTCTAGGGTCGTATTTCAGCTTTTGGCCTTGCTTAGTGAAGGTATAAAAATATAGATGCAAACCACCGGCCACCGCGCCCAAAAGCACAATATTTCGTATGTATATGATCGCAATCCACTCGAGCGAAAGGGTTTGGGCCTGCTCAAGGCTTGGTTGAAACCAGAAAAATGAAATACTTGCGATCGCAATAAGGATTAAGTTTTCAGTTATAAGAAACCAAGAATTCCATATCCATTTTAAAATTTCTTTAGGCCTTGGGGGCCAACTAAACAAAGGCGACACCTGGATTGGAACATTTGGGATATGATTCCATCCTTTGATTTTGGGATTTGGCATCGAATATACCTTTTTAACAGTAGCACATGCATAAAAATACAAATTTTGAGCATATTGTACATAGCTTTGAGCTCTGCTCTAGCTTTTCAAGCTTATGGCATGAAAATGCCAACGCATTTGACCAAGTTTCATTGACCAACTTAATTCAAGGAAGGTTTGAATAGCCTCTAAATGACTAATGCTATAGCTAAAAGTTATAATCAGAAACCTGCGACCTTAAATTTCTTAAAAACTTTTTGTTATCTATGACGATGCAAGTTAGACTAAGTGTGTGTTAAAAATTTAAACTTCCGTTAATGAGTTAATCGTATGCCAAGTGATAAAATTGTACGTAAGATCGCCGTTATTTTCGTAACTGACGCCGTAGGCTTCAGCAAAATGATGGCAAAAAACGAAGATCAAACCCTAAAAAGTCTTCGATTGTGTCGAGAAATCCTGGACAATCTATTCGAGGAACACGGAGGCAGAATATTTAACACTGCGGGAGACTCTGTTTTGGCCGAGTTCCAAAGTGCAGTATCAGCCGTCATTTGCGCAACTGAGTTTCAAAAATTAATCAAAGAACGGAATGCCTCTGTTGAAGCTGATGCCCAAATGCGCTTTCGTGTCGGCTTGAATATGGGTGATGTTATTGTCGAGGGATCAAACCTATATGGGGATGGGGTTAATGTTGCCGCGCGGTTAGAGGCTCTGTGCCAACCTGAAGGCGTTTCTTTATCCAAGTCCATTCATGATTTTGTAAGTCAAAAAGTTGATTTTACTTTCGCTGATCTAGGGGACCAAAAGGTCAAAAACACTGTTGTGCACGCTTTTGATATAACGATGGAGGGTGTGGAAAGCAGATCAGCAGAAAAAGAAATCGAGAGCTCTTCAACAGATGAAAGTTCTCCTCCAACTATTGCTGTTCTTCCGTTTAAAAATATGAGTAATGACGAAGAGCAAGAGTATTTCGCAGATGGTGTGACTGAAGATATTATTGGAAATCTCTCGTCATGGAAATCTTTTCCCGTAATTTCCAGAAGCTCGTCGTTTAGCTTTAAAGGCATGGACCTTAAATACTCGGACATTGCAAAGCAATTAGGGGCTGACTACATTGTCGAAGGTAGCATTCGAAAAGGTGGTAACAAGGTTAGAATAACGGCAAGTTTGGTTGATACTAAAGATGGCCAGCAAGTTTGGTCGAAACGGTGGGATAGAAGCCTAGAAGATATTTTCGAAGTCCAAGACGAGGTTTCGCAAGAGGTAGCAGCCTTAATTGCACCTGCATTGAAAATGAAAGAGCAAGAGCGCGTTCAAGCCAAGCCCCGCGCATCATTTTCAGCCTGGGACAGCTATCTTAAGGCTCTTTCAATTTACAATCAAAAAAGAGGACAGGAATTTACCAATGAGGTCGCAGACTCCATTATGGAACTTTGTGATAATGCGGTAGAAAAAGACCCTCAGCTTTGTGATGCCTATGTATTGAAGTGCCGTGTTGTTTACGGCCAAAAATTGTTTAACCCGTTATTTGGCTCAGAGCGTAAAGACAATGAAGCTCTTTTCCACGAATTGGCTGAAAAGTCATATTCCGTAGATCGGCACAATCCTGAAGCTGTCATCGCATACAGCCGTTCCTTTAATCTTAAAAAAGATTATGCCCAAAGGATAAAATATGCAAAAGAGGCATTGGATTTGAATCCCAGTCATGCCGATACAAACTTCGATTATGGTTTGGCAATTATTAATGATGGGCGCTATCAAGAAGCTGAGGCGTTTGTCCAAAGGGCTATCGAGTTAAATCCAATTGAACGTGCGGGGTATGAGGGGTTTTTTCCACTTCTCTATATGGCGATGCGCAACTCAGAAAAAGCCTTAAACTGGTGCGATATTCTGTGTGACCGGAACTTTCACAGCCGATACGACGGATTTAGAGCAAGTATCTCAGCACATCTTGGAAATTTATCCGACGCAAGCGCCTATTTGGTAAAGTTTAGAAAGGCGCGACCAGAAATTGAAAGCCTAGAAGATTATCAAAAGGTGACGCCCAAAATTTGCGAGGACTATTTACTCGAAGGTTTTGCATTGATTTGGGATAAATGAGTTAAGTGGACTAATTTTTGATAAAGGGGACGAGTTCCTACTTTATTTACATCTATTTTGGTAAACTATTTAGCTCTTCTGCCGTTTAACTTGCAGAGGAGACGTTAAGTATGACCGACAGTGAAGTTATTCAGATTATCTGGGGCAACCCAGAGCTCCAATCCCAGTTTGAAATTGACCCCTATGGTCTTTCACAAAGGCAACTTATCATTTTACAATTGCATGAGAAATTTAAGTTCATCTCGTCAAGACCTGATATCAAACGACCACAGAGCGTTTAATCCTGAGCAGATTTAGCCCTAGTTCTCGACATATATATTTCTAGGCCAGCTTTTTGCTGAGTGGATTACACAGTTTATTTCAATGAAACTGAATAGTGTATTTGGGATGTAAGATAAAAGCTGAACCGAAGTTCAACGACCTTACCGACAATGTCGAATGCCCTTCGCTCAACCTCCAATACGGGGGTGCCTTCAGACACAGCGAGCATCTTTGCGATTGAGGATGTTGCTTGTAATGCTCTTAATTGCTCATCAGCACGCACAATAGTGACCCCATAACTGCGTTGATAAAGTGGGTATAGAGCATTTGGCAGTGGGCTGCGTTCTTTTAAGCCTGGAAAAAGATCGGCAGTTAGCACAGAGGTTTCATAACAAACTGGCGTTTCTTTGATGCACCTTACTCGAGTAATTTCAAACACTGCGCTGCGGGCTTCCAACCCCAAGACTTGTGCCTCTTTGGCGTTTGCCGCCCGTCTTCTAACCGTTTCAGAAAGCGGCTGGGGGATTGCCTGTGATCCATCTTGATGCCGCAAACGGAAAAAATGAAACAATGATGTTTCCGGAGTGGTAGTCGCAACAAAAGTCCCTTTTCCCTGATGCCGTTCAACTAGACCAGATTGTTCAAGCTTGCTTAGAGCTTTTCGAGCAGTTCCTTGGCTCACGCTATAGTGTGCGGCCAGATCAAATTCGCTTGGCAACATCGCACCCGGCGCCAGATCCCCTGACACAATGCGCGCCATAACTGCATCATGTACCCGCTGGTAAAGCGGTAAGGCTTGTTCGGATAAACTGCTCATTCGACCCCTTTTTTAATGAATATGATACATAAAATTGACTGACCTTCAAGAATTCAATCCATTAGGTCTTGTATAAGAATAGATCAGTGTGATATCAATAGATGTTAATTAATCAAAATATGTCAAGGAGTGATATTTTGGCAATTCCTCAACTGTTGGTTCATGACCACAAAGACAATGTAGGTGTCGTAGTCGTTGAAGGTCTGACGGCTGGAACAGAAATGTTATGTGTGATTACGCATGATAATTCCGACTTTAAGCTTACCGCAAATGCAGACATTCCAATTGGGCACAAAGTTGCACTTAAGCCCTTGAAAGAGGGCGATACTGTTTTCAAATACGGTGAAGATATCGGAAAAATGGTCGGGTCTGCTGATGTCGGCGATCATTTACATACCCACAACTGCAAAACAAAACGGTGGTAGCTCCAATGGCACTAGATTTTTCTAATCAATCAATTAATGCATGGCGCCGCGAAAATGGCCGCGTCGGTGTTCGGAACCACGTTGTGATTCTTCCAGTGGATGACATTTCTAATGCAGCCTGTGAAGCTGTTGCAAATAATGTCAAAGGAACAATGGCCCTTCCACATGCTTATGGGCGCTTGCAGTTTGGTGAAGATCTTGACCTGCATTTTCGCACCATGATTGGGACTGGCGCAAACCCAAATGTTGCTGCTGTTATTGTCATTGGTATTGAACCCGAATGGACCAAGGTTATCGTCGATGGGATCGCCAAAACCGGCAAGCCTGTTGAAGGGTTTTCAATCGAACAAAAGGGCGATTTCGAAACCATCCGTCAAGCCAGTTGGAAGGCCAAGGAATTCGTTCATTGGGCGTCTGAACTTCAAAAAGAAGCCTGCGGCCTGTCTGAGCTTTGGGTATCCACGAAATGTGGTGAAAGCGATACCACAACCGGTCTGTCGTCCTGCCCAACTGTTGGAAATATGTATGATAAGCTTCTTCCACATGGGCTTTATGGCTGCTTTGGGGAAACATCTGAAATCACCGGCGCTGAGCATATTTGCGAAAAGCGGGCTGCAAATCCTGAGGCCGCTGCTAAGTTTCGGAAAATCTGGCAGGCGTATCAGGACGATGTTATTTTCGCGCATCAAACAGATGATCTGTCTGATAGCCAACCTACCAAAGGAAATATACTTGGTGGCTTGACGACAATCGAAGAAAAAGCTTTGGGAAATCTTGAAAAAATTGGACGCACATCGACCTATATTGATGCGATGGGACCAGCAGAAGCACCCGAAAAAGGCCCTGGTCTGTACTTTATGGACAGCTCGTCAGCAGCAGCAGAGTGCGTTACGCTCATGGCGGCAGGTGGCTATGTGATTCACACCTTCCCCACAGGTCAGGGCAATGTGGTTGGCAATCCAATCGTTCCTGTTATCAAGATATCTGGCAACCCGCGCACCCTGCGCACTATGGCGGAGCATATTGATGTCGATGTCACCGGCGTTTTGACCCGTGAAATGACTATTGACCAAGCAGGTGATAGCTTAATCGATATGATCCAGCGGACTGCAAATGGACGGTATACAGCGGCGGAAGCTCTAGGCCATCGGGAGTTTTCAATGACAAAACTCTATCGTTCAGCATAAAGTTAACTTGGCTTAAAAAATTTACGGCTTTATCCCAGCGCTTTTGCGCTGGGTTATTTTTTGGAAATCTGTTTCACATCGAAGCAAGCGCGTGCTCAACACCTTTGCGTATGTGCCCTTCTAATGCATTGACAGCTTTGCCGGCATCGCGTGCGAGGGCAGCCTCAAAGACGGTTTTGTGTTCGGCAACTGCCTCTTCGCCTCTGTATGTAAGCACAAGCATCTGGTAACGAAGATACTTATCATAGATTGTGGCGTGTAAACTTAGAAGGTTTCGGGAATTACACGCCTGAATAAGTGCTTGGTGAAACTCCCAATCATAACGCTTCCAAGTTTCTTTTTCGGAATCATCTCCCGAGAGCATGCGCTTTTCCATTATGTGTAACTTGTGGTGGGCCGCCACCAAATTGCCTTCCCAATCAGCGTCGCCGTTTTGTACAGAAGCGGCAAGCGCATGGCATTCAAGCAAAATCCTCAGGTTGGTAATTTCGATCAAGTCCTCGCGTGACACTTGAGTTACAAAAAACCCACGCTGTTCTTCGGCGTCTACAAAGCCTTCACTTGCCAATCTATTTAGGGTTTCACGCAGCGTCGAGACGCTAGCAGAATATCGTCCTTTTAAAGCATCAAGTTTAAGCTTTACACCAGGAGCGAGCTCTCCAAAAATAATATCTTTTTTGATTTTTTCAAAAGTTGAAGTACCGACTGTATTTTGAGGTTTGCCCATGGAGAATATCACCTGACATTTTTATAGTTTACAAAAAAATACAATTTTATCAGAGATATTTCAAGACATTGCTTTATAGGGTAAAAATTAAAACGCCATATATTATTGTCAATCTCATTTTTTCCAGTTAGCCTAGGCCTTCAGAGTTATCAATCAGATTCTGGCAGTGGCGCCCGGAGATCAAAACAGAAAGCTAATGGTGGGATTCAAGTTAATGGCTAAAGTCACGGCATCAAAAGAAAATACCGCCAAAATTGGTGTCAATACAAGCACACGCTTAGCCATCGTTGGTATCGGGCTTGTGGGAAAGCGTCATGCAGACGCGATTAACCAGCTTAGTCAAACTAGTCTATCCGCTATAGTGGATCCAAACCTTGAAGGAAAAAATTACGCCGTTTCCCATAACATACCTTGGTATGAGACACTCTCTGACATGCTTGCAAACGAAATGCCAGACGGCGTGATATTGGCCACTCCGACGCCACTTCATGTCGAGCAAGGTTTGGAATGTATCAAAAAGGGGCTTCCAGTCTTGATTGAGAAACCACTTGCCAATTCAGCCTTTGAAGCCAAAGAACTGGTTGGCTTGTCAGAAGAATTAGGCGTCCCGCTGGTAGTAGGTCATCATCGACGCCACAACCCACTTATCCAAAAAGCAAGTGAGGTTATCAAGAGCGGGCAAATTGGGAAAATTCGCGCGGTCCATATGCAGTGCTGGTTTTATAAACCTGACCATTATTTTGATGTTGCACCTTGGAGGAAGCTAAAAGGCGCTGGTCCTATATCGGTCAATCTGGTTCATGATGTAGACTTAATGCGCCACCTCTGTGGAGAAATTGTGAGCGTCCAAGCAGAAGCCACACCCTCAACCCGAGGCTTCGAAAATGAAGATGTAGCAGCAGCCGTCCTTCGCTTTGAAAGTGGAGCCATTGGAACAATCACTGTTTCCGATTCTATATCATCTCCCTGGAGTTGGGAAATGACGTCTCAGGAATATCCGATCTATCCATCCACCTCTGAAAGCTCCTATTACATCGGAGGAACACTAGGCTCTCTTTCGGTACCTGATTTGATGCTTTGGACCCACCAAGAAAAACCAGATTGGTGGACGCCCATTTCCGGAGAAACTTTGTCGCGACAGGTATCTGACCCTCTAATTAACCAAATTAACCACTTTGCCAACGTAATAGCTGGGAATGAAGAGCCACTTGTTAGCGGCCGCGAAGGATTACGAACATTGCAAGTTATCGAAGCAATCCAAATTGCTGCTGAAAAAAAAGCAGGTGTTCAGGTAAATGATTTATTCGAAGCCAACCCCATTAGCTAAGAGGTTGGAAAGCATGTCCTAATCATATCGGTTTTACCGATATAACAATTAATCTCCGATATTTTCATTAACATATTGCAATTTTAAAAAAATAATGTCACTACTGACTCGGACCTTTTCGCTATGTCCAATTTTTCACGGGAGGACTCAATCAATGATCACCAACTTCACACGTCGTGCGGCAATTGCTTCACTGACAGCGGCCAGCATTGCTGCGACCGCCGCCGTACCATCTTTCGCGGCAGACATTACATTTACTTTGGCCACTTCAGGCTCAGAAACTGACCAACGCTCAGTTGCAATGGCTGAAGTCTTTGCGCCAATGGTTGCCGGTTTTGCGGATTATCAGGTAGGCTACAATGGCACACTTTTCGCACAGGGCACCGAATTGGAAGCCATCAGCCGTGGCAACCTTACTATGTCTATCGCCTCCGCACAGGAACTGGCTCAATTCTTTCCTGAGTTTTCAATCTTTGCCACGGGCTATGTTCACCAAGATGCAGCCCACCAAGTGCGCGTGTTCAACAATCCTTTGATGGATCCGTTTAAGAAAACAGTTGAAGACGAACTTGGCGTAAAATTGCTAAGTGTTATGTATCTAGGCCGCCGTCACGTAAACCTTCGCCAAACGCGGGATGAAGTGAATGTGCAAACGCCTGCTGATTTGGCCGGCATTAATTTACGTATGCCTGGCACGGATGCATGGCAATTCTTGGGTGCGGCTTTGGGCGCATCTCCTACTCCACTTGCGTTTTCTGAAGTCTACACTGCGCTTTCTACAGGTGCCGTTGACGGTCAAGACAACCCACTACCTACAGTTGTAGACAAAAAATTCTACGAAGTGACTAAGCAAATTGCCCTTACGGCGCACTTGGTCGACCTTAACTACATCGCTTTCTCGAAAGAAACTTGGGATAGTCTGACAAGCGAACAGCAAATGACAGTTCAGCGCGCAGCCGATGCGGCCGCGGCATACGGACGTCTGAAGCAGCTTGACAAAGAAAATAATCTTGCAGACTTTATTCGTAGTCAGGGTGTAGAAATCTATACACCTGACCTGAAAGCGTTCCGTGAGCACGTGCAAGCACAATATGTGGGCTCGGAAGCAGCGGCCAGCTGGCCTGCAGGTGTACTGGATCAAATTAACGCTCTGGGTAACTAAACGGAAATAAAAAATCGCGGGGGATCCGATATGAAAGCAATTTCCAAATGGTTCTCCCGCAGCACTGAATTTATCGCCGCTATGATGTTAGCGGCGATATTTTTTACTTTTCTTATACAAATTTTTACCCGATATGCCGCCAAAATCGCGTGGTTAATGCCCATTCCACCAATTTCTGATTGGATGTCTTCCCTTCAACCACTCGGCTGGACTGTAAATCTAATTTCATTGCTTTGGGTCTGGGTGGTATTTTTTGGCTCTTCTTTCATCGTGCGCGAACGCGACCATGTGACATTTGATATTTTATATTTGGCAGCACCCTTCAAAGTGCGCCGCATACTAGCTTATATTTCTGCCATTTGTCTTATTGGTATGATGATTTATGCCATGCCGGCAATGTGGGACGCCGTGTTTGCCAATCGGTTGATGGAATTAAAGAAAATTCAAACGCTTCGCATACCAATCACGGGCGATAAAATCGCAATCAAGTGGCTGTTTGCCTCATTCTTTTTGCTAATGGTTGCAACCATTCTGCGTTATCTTTGGCGACTGGTCACAATAGCGCGCTACGGACCGCCAGAGACTGAGTTGGAGGATATCATCTCAGCGGAACATGGAGCAGGAGGCGACCAATGAGCATAGAATTAACACTTGGAATTATGGCTCTGTTTGGTATGGCCGCAA
The DNA here is from genome assembly GCA_039640505.1 of Rhodobacteraceae bacterium Araon29. Taxonomy (NCBI): domain Bacteria; kingdom Pseudomonadati; phylum Pseudomonadota; class Alphaproteobacteria; order Rhodobacterales; family Paracoccaceae; species Rhodobacteraceae bacterium Araon29. The sequence goes on from CP046865.1 coordinate 3,478,412, forward strand.
TTGGAACACCTGTTGCGTTCTCTATTTTGATGGGCGTGATCGTATACCTGGGCGTTGCAGGACAAGACATCGCTATTGCTGGCGAAACTATGGTTCAGCGTCTATTTGACGGATTTTTATTGCTAGCTGTGCCGCTCTTTATCGTTTCAGCAAATATAATGAATGCGGGATCAATTTCTGATCGGTTACTTAATTTTTGTGTTGCTGTGGTTGGCCGCTTCCGGGGTGGCATGGGGCACGTAAATGTGGTGGCATCACTGATTTTTTCAGGGATGTCTGGTTCAGCTGTGGCCGATGCTGCAGGTATCGGCAAGATTATCATCGATATGATGGTAAAAAGCGGAAAATATACCCGTGGATATGCTGCCGCAATCACCGCGGCAACCGCTACAATTGGCCCAATCATACCGCCTTCTATTCCAATGGTGATCTATGCGCTTGTCTCGGGCGCATCCATCGCTGATCTGTTCCTAGGCGGTATCATTCCTGGTCTTCTTATGGGATTGGTACTCATGGGAATGAATACAATTATTTCCCATCGCAGGAACTTTGGCGCCGAAGATCCCGTGCCCTTGCGGCAACTTCCGCGCCTTACTGTTCAGGCAACACCCGCGCTTTTAATGCCATTCATCCTTTTATTTTGCTTATATAGCGGCATCACGACACCCACAGAAGCTGCTGCAATCGCCGCGCTTTATGCTCTTATTATCGCAGCAGGGCTCTATCGGACGATCCGTATTAAAACTCTCTATGAAATTTTTGTGGAAAGTGCCCGGGCTGCAGCATCGGTTGGATTGGTCATCGGTGCATCGATGATACTTACTTATATTGTCATTCAGGAAAACATCCCTCAGGCCTTATCAGCAAGTCTAGAAGGTGCAGATATAAGTCCCTTAGTTTTCCTAATCCTTATTAATATCTTAGTCCTACTCTTGGGATGCATCCTTGATGCTACAGTCATCATTCTTGTGATTGTTCCACTGTTTATTCCGACATGTGAAGCGCTTGGTATTGACCTTGTGCATTTTGGTGTTGTTGTCGTTGTAAACTCAATGATTGGTTTAATAACGCCTCCTTACGGTATTTTGCTTTTTGTAATCAACGCAGTCACAGGTATCCCGCTGAAAGAGATAATAAGTGAAGTCTGGGTCTTCCTGGGTGTGCTTATTTTCGCACTTCTTTTGATGATACTCGTACCAGAGATTGTACTTTGGCTACCTCGTGTCTTTGGATATCAAGGATGAGCCATCTCTCAATTGCGACCACCGCCATTCCCGGAGATTTATCCGAAAAGCTGGAAAAAATTGCGGCTGCTGGATTTCATGGGGTGGAATTATATGAACCGGATTTCATCAGTTTTGATGGTGCTGCTGAAGATATTCGTAAATTATTGGAAGTTTACAATCTTCAAATTACTCTTTTGCAACCCTTCACTGACTTTGAGGGATTAATCGGCGATCAGCGCAATCAGGCTCTGAAAAGATTGGAAAGTAAGTTCGATCTGATGCAGAGCCTTGGAACGGACTTACTACTTGTGTGTTCCTCATGCCATCCCGACACCTCAGCTGACAGAAATGTGATCCTATCCGATCTCGCTGAACTTTCGAAACGCGCAGCTGAACGCAACCTAAAGGTCGCCTACCTTGCCTTGCCTTGGGCACGCCATATACAAACTGAAATGCAGGCGCTTGATATTGTGCAAAAGATTGACAGTCCAAATTTCGGGTTGGCCCTAAATAGCTTGTTTAGCCTTGCAGATGGATCAAAGCCAGCACGGCTTAGGGATATTCCAGGGGATAAGGTATTTCATGTTCAATTGTCCGATGCACCATTTCTAGGCTCTGACATCCAACATCTAAAGCAATACTTCGGGATGCTTCCAGGTCAGGGTGTGCTAAACCTAGCAGGATTTATTAGAGTTCTCGCAAAAAACGGCTACTGTGGAACCTGGTCACTAGCGTGTTTGGGAGAGGCTTCCAGACAAAAACAATATACAAACTTTACTGCCGACGGTTATCGGGCGCTGGTGAATTTACTAGACCAAGTTATGCGAACAGATCCAAGTTTTGAATTTGGCATCCCAACACTTCCAGAACGAATTTATGCCAATGGATTCGAGTTCATTGAATTCGCCTGCGACGAAGCATCCGGAACGCAGCTCACGCAACTGCTTTCTTCTCTTTGTTTCAGGATGGAGCGCAGACATGTGTCAAAATCAGTGGAACTCTGGCGGCAGGGTGCCGTCAATATTGTGGTAAATACCGAAAAAGAAGGTTTCGCGCATTCAGCTTTTTTGAGTCACGGTCCATCAGTTTGTGACATGGGGTTACGAGTAAAAGACGCTGCAAAAACTGTTGAGAGGGCATCAACGCTTGGTGCTAAGGTGTTTTCACAACCGGTTGGTGTCGGTGAATTGAATATTCCTGCAATCCGCGGCGTTGGTGGGGATGTTATTCATTTTATCGATGAAAAATCCAATTTGCACCGGGTCTGGGATATCGAGTTTGACCCTGCGGAAAAAACCCAAGCCGTGCCGCCTGCTGGACTGCGCCGCATAGATCACATCGCTCAAACAATGAAATATGATGAAATGCAAAGTTGGCTTCTATATTTCGTTTCAACTTTTGAAATGGAAAAGTCGTCCGTGGTTGATGTGGCTGATCCATCAGGCGTAGTATTAAGTCAAGTCATTGAAAGCCCAGAAGGAGAGGTGCGCTTAAACCTTAATGGGGCGGACTCTCACCATACATTTGCGGGGGCATTTCTTGCTGAAAGAGTAGGTGCGGGAGTTCAGCACATGGCTTTTCTAACAGACGATATTTTTGAAACATCTGATCAGCTAAACTCTTCAGGTTTTCCACGTTTGGAAATTTCAGCCAATTATTATTCTGATCTTGAAGTTTTATTTGACCTTGATACCGATTTTGTCTCAAAGCTAAAAGAAGGAAATATTTTATATTCCAAGCACGACAAAAGTGAATACTTCCAAATCTACTCAACCCCTATTTTTGATGGGTTTTTCTTCGAAGTTGTACAACGCAAGAACGGTTACCAAGGTTATGGTGCTCGCAATGCACCAACACGCCTTGCAGCCCAAAGAAAGTACAATACTCCTAATGGAAAAGCTTCAGAAATGAGAACCTAATTTTCCAATCTCTTTGATACCAAATATCACTTTTCTATGGGGTATTACAAATATGCAGGGGCAATAAATATTACTTTGTCCTCATTAATCCTGATGGCTAGGCGACGCAGTAAAAGGAGGTCAAAGGCAGATGAGCAACTATAATGAACAACGAGCCGTAAGGCATTGGTGGCGTACATCAATCATCGACATGGAACCCGGCAAGATCGCGTTTCGAGGGCGGCCCATCGAGGACTTGATTGGAAATGTCACATTTCCGCAAATGATCTGGCTAATGGTTCGTGGTGATTTACCAAGCCGAAAGCAAAGCGAATTACTGGAAGCCGCTTTGGTGGCAGGCGTTGATCACGGCCCTCAAGCACCTTCCATCGCAGCCGCAAGAATGGCGGCAACGTGCGGCGTTGGACTTAATAATGCAATGGCCACTGCTGTAAACATGCTCGGTGATGTCCATGGGGGCGCTGGCGAACAATGTGCCGAACTGTACTATTCAATTGCAGCAAAAATGGATGACGGCATCGCATTGGATATGGCTGTCATTGAGGGGTTAGATGAATGGCGCGCAAAATTTGGAAAATACATCTCTGGTTTTGGGCATCGGTTTCATAAACCTGTCGACCCACGCGCGCCACGCCTTATGGCATTGGTAAAAGAAGCAGCTAAGGAAGGCACCGTAAATGGGCAGTTTGCAGAAATTGGAGAGGCAGTAAGAGAACGCATCGGCAAACAACGCAACAATCGACCAATCGCTATGAATATTGATGGTGCAACAGCAGTAATATTCTGTGAGCTTGGTTTTCCATCGGCTTTATCACGGGGATTATTTTGTCTATCTCGCTCTGTTGGTGTGCTGGCCCACGCATGGGAACAAATGCAGCAAGGTGGAAGAAATAAAGGTCCAATGCCACCAGATTTTCTACCTCTTTATGAGCCCGCAGAAAATGATGAATAATGTACATAAACCTTTCCAAATTGGTCTGATTGGAACGGGTCGCATAAGTGACATCTATATTCAAACTTGTGCCAAATTTGATGAATTGGAAATTGTTTCATGCGGCAGCCTAGATGTCGAAGAAAGCCAAAAAAAGGCTAAAATGTATGGTATTCCCAAGGTTCAGAGCCCGGAAGAAATTCTTGCTGACCCGAATATTGATTGTATTTTGAACCTGACAATACCTGCCAGCCATGCGTCACTAACCCTAAAAGCACTTGAAGCAGGAAAGCATGTCTATTCTGAGAAACCTTTTGTAACGGATGTCTCAGATTGTCGCCGTATATTGGATCTAGCGAGTTCTAAAAACCTTAAGGTAGGAAATGCACCTGACACCTTTTTTGGTGGTCGGTGGCAAACTGTTCGTAAATTATTGGATAAACAGGTCATTGGAAAGCCAACGGGTGTGATGGCTTTTGCAGGGACCCATGGAGTTGAACGGCATCATCCAAATCCAGATTTCTACTATCAAACCGGCGGTGGCCCACTGCTAGATCTTGGGCCCTATTACCTGACCGCCATGGTATTTTTATTGGGACCAATATCAAAAGTTAGTGGAATGGCGCGTAAAACATTCGATCAGCGAATGATAGAAAATGGAAAGCGCTACGGTGAAAGAATAAAGGTAGAGGTCGATACCCACTCTCTGTCTATGCTTGAGTTTCAAAATGGTTCAATCGGCTCTATGACCCTTAGTTTCGACATTTGGGATAGTGAAACTCCACGATTGGAAATTTATGGCGAAGACGGAACAATCTGCATTCCCGATCCCGATCCTGTGCATGGCGCCAATATTTTTCAAGGGCCCGTTTTGTACCGAACCCGCAGTGAGTCGCGCTGGGAATTTCAACCACGTCCAAAGGATCGAGGGGATTGGTTAGTGGCAGAAAATACCCATAGCTTTAATCAAGATAGCCGGGGGGTAGGATTATTAGACCTATACTATGCAGTACGCGATGACCGAGCCGTGCGCGCAAGCGCAGAACTGGCTGCCCATGTCTGCGAGGTCATGCACGGTATTTTAGATGCGCCAAGTCAAGGCGGATTTGTTTCCGTAAAATCTACCTGTGATGCCCCAGAAATTCTCCCGGAAAATTTTCCGGCTTCCGAGAACCAAGATCATGAAAGGCATGGAATATGAGCGTCGAAACTCTTCAATTTTCTGAACCGTTTTTCACCGTTCGGCTTTTGATGGATGAAGCCAACTATAACGTATCTGTTCGATCAATAATCCTAAATCTTTCCGAGGAACCCATCGCTGTGCAAGACCAGAAAATAGGCCATTTGAACTCAGTCATCTTGTGCAACACGCCCATCCACAGACTGAAACACTGCATTGTGATAGAACGATTTGATGAAAACCCAAACCAAGAGGAATTGTTTGAAGACGTTAGGAAGATATGGCCCTCTGCCTGGGATGTTCGAAAAGAGCCACGTTTGAAAGGGGTAAGCCACTACATGTCTCCCAAGGTTTGGATTAACCAGCTAGGTCTTTCAATGTATCACTCGGCCTCCGTACCGCTTAAGGTCGGGCTGCATAAATTTCATGATTTTTGCCCTGTGCCAGGATTTCGGGAAGTCCATACCCAGATTGTTGGGTTTGGTAAAATGCAGCAGTGCTTAGAAAAAGATTTGCGCACGCTTTATCTTGAAGAAACTATGGCGCCAGGCTGCACTCACCGGCCGATGTATGATGCACAGGGAAATTACCCTTGGCACCAATATGAAACTATCACGCCTAGCATTTTCATGGCAGTGGAAATGCTCCCTGAGGGCGCATCACCACCCACGTTTTAGGAATTAATGCTATGAATATTTTACCAGAACACATAAATTTTGATGGGCCTTTTCCGAAATTAAATCGGCGGTTGAGATTGGGTGTATTGGGCGGGGGTCGCGTTTCAACCCTGCAAGCTGCTGCAGCTCGTATGAGCAACCATTGGGACATTGTAGCCGGCGCTTTGTCCTCTGATCCTGTGCGAGCAGCCGCTCAAGGTTCAGACTGGTTCTTTAGTCCCGATCGCAGTTATGCTTCGTTTGAAGACATGGCACGGATAGAGGCCTCTCGTCCTGATGGGATTGACGCGGTCATGGTCACAGCGCCCAATCATGTGCATTTTGAAGGCTCTAAAGCTTTCATTGAAGCCGGTATAGATATTTTGTGCGACAAACCCCTAACCAATGACTTTTCTCAGGCCCAAGAATTGGTGCGCCTAAGCGGGCAAGCCGGTGTTGTGTTCGGGGTTTCTTATGTGATGTCCTGTTTTCCGATGATCCGGCAAGCACGCGAACTTGTAAGCTCTGGGACTCTTGGCAAAATCAACCAAGTACATGTTGAGTTTCTACAAGATTGGATGACACCAGAAGATATGGGCGCCGCTGAGCATGTAAAATGGCGTCTCGATCCTGCAAAGTCCGGTAAAACAAGCTGTGTGGGTGATATTGGCACACATGCCGCTCATCTAGCCAGTTTTGTATCAGGATTGAAGATGACGGACCTGCGCGCGGAATTTCATGTTTGCGGATCGCCAAAACCTCTTGAAGATACAGCTTTTATGATGACGCGATTTGAGGGAGGCATTCCCGGCACCTTGATGATAACCCGCCTTGCACCCGGCAACCGGGGCGGGTTGCGTTTACGTATTTTTGGAAGCGAGGGCGGGCTTGAATGGGATCTCGAAAATGCCGATCAATTGAAGTTAAATCGGTTTGGCGAAGCGGATCGCGTTATCTCTCGAGGAAATGGTCATGGTGTTTCACCAGCGACAGAGCGCTTAATTCGCACCGCTCGAGGTTTTCAAGAAGGCATAATTGAAGCTTGGGCGAATCTATATACAGAATTTGCAATGGCTGTGGCGGCTGGCAAAGACGGCGTGGCAGTTCCAGATAATTGGTTGGCTTTGCCCTCTGTCAAAGACGGAGCTGACGGCGTGCGTTTTATAGAAGCAACGGTTATTTCAAACGACAATGGTGGGCGCTGGGAGAAAATTTAGATCCCAAGAGTTCCTACGATATATTTATAGTTGATATAAAACAAAATATCATATATTTTATAATTAATCATATTAAACAACTTGTATCATATTGATTCCGGGGCCCACCTGATGACCGAGCGAAGGGAAAATAATGCGCCCAAGAGCCTTTATTCTTTAGCACATCTGACTTTGATAGGTGTGACGCCACCCGAGCTTGTTTATATTGCGGCGCGCGCTGGGTATGACGCAGTTAGCCCAAGATTTATACCGATGCATGTGCCCGGAGAGTTCACCCAATCTCCTGTCGGGAAATCTCAGGTTCAAGCAACAAAAACAGCTCTGAAAACCACAGGACTTAAAGTTCTTGACGTTGAGCTTGCCCGTTTAACAGAAGATGTAGATCCCCGTAATTTTATTCCTGCGCTGGAACTCGGTGGAGAATTGGAAGCCAAGCGAATGATTATGTCAGCTTGGACAAAAACAAGAGATGACCGAAATTTTCTAATCGACGTTTATGCAGAAACTTGTGATCTGGCACGCCCCTATGGAATAACCGTTGATTTGGAATTTCCAACCTTTTCACGTCTTAGAACGCTTGATGAAGCACTTGATATCGTACGCGCTGCAGACCGGCCGAATGGCGGTATTTTGGTAGATACCTTGTACCTGCATCTTAGCCGAGTTGATCTTGCCGAACTTCTGCATATACCGAGCGAGCTTTTCCACTTCTTGCATGTTTCAGATTGCCTGCCAGGTATTGCCGACACAAGAGAAGGAATGATCCAGCTTGCCCGTGACGCGCGCCTTTATCCAGGTGAAGGGTGGATCGACTTCAAAGGCATCATCGAACGCATGCCACCCGTTGATTACTCAATTGAGTTGCCAAACAAAGCGCGGATTAAAGAGCTTGGATACGAAGAACATGCACGCCGCTGCCTTCAGCATGCGAAACGCACATTTGGTGCAGCCCGCTCCGAGCGCCGTCAAAAGACGGCAATGGCGGTTTAGGAATATTATAATATGAGGATAATTATGGGCAAAGAACTGTCTGCAGAAGAACGCAATCTGGCCAAGGAGATGTTGGACCGCGCGCGCGCGGCAATGGCAAAAATTGAAGATTGGAGTCAAAAAGACCTAGACCGCCTTTCACAAGCTATTGCTTGGTATGCGGGCAATGAAAAAACATTTACAAGATTGGCTGAGCAAGGTGTTGATGAAAGTGAGATCGGGGATCGTTCAGGCAGACCAGCGAAGCGATTCAAAATACACATGGTTCTGCGTGACGTTCTACGCACACCGTCAACTGGCATCGTGGAAATAGATGAGCCACGCGGATTGGTAAAATATGCCAAGCCAGCAGGCGTTATAGCTTCTCTCATTCCGATGACCAACCCGGCAATGACACCACCAGTCACGGGTGTTTCTGCAGCAAATGCCCGAAATGCAGTTATTTTCTCACCACATCCCCGCACTGCGCGCACCACCTTTGAAATGGTTGAAGTCATGCGGACTGCCTGCAAAGCTGTCGGTGCGCCTAAGGATTTGTTTCAAGCAATACTCAAACCGTCAATTCCGCTGACACAGCATTTGATGGAGATTTGCGATTTAACGCTGGCCACTGGCGGCAAGCCAATGGTTAAGGCCGCCTATAGTTCAGGAAAGCCAGCTTATGGTGTGGGTGCCGGCAATTCATCTATCGTAATTGACGAGACTGCTGATATTTCTATTGCAGCAGAAAATACGCGAATTTCAAAAACATCCGACTTTGGGTCGGGCTGCTCAGCAGATGGAAATATCATCATACAAAAATCAATATACGATGATATGGTCAAGGCTTTGATAGTAGAGGGTGGTTACCTGTGCAGCGAAGAAGAAAAGGAAATGCTGCGGCAGGCTATGTGGGATGAAAAAGGCAATCGGACCTTTCCAACAATTGCCTGCCGACCACAACAAACCGCTGAGGTCGCTGGCTTCACGATCCCTGATGACCGCAAGTTTCTAATGGTTGAAAATCAAGGTCAAATCGGGAAGGAACATAAATTCTCTGGCGAAAAACTAACGACGTTGATGGCGCTTTATCACTTTGATCAATTTAAGGATGCTCTGGAAACAGTTCGGGCTATTTACAAGGTTGCCGGAACCGGCCATTCCTGCGGCATCTACAGTCACAATGACAGCCATATTGATGCTCTTGCTCATGTTGCGCCTGTCAGCCGCATGATGGTGCGTCAACCACAATCCAAGGCAAATGCCGGTTCTTGGACAAACGGTATGCCAATGACATCTAGTTTGGGCTGCGGCATCTGGGGCGGCAATATCACCAACGAAAATGTCACTATGAAGCATATGATGAACTACACCTGGGTCAGCCGTCCAATTCCAGAGGACCGGCCCTCGGAACAAGAACTCTTTGGAGAGTTTTTTGGACAGGAGGTCGTATAATGGAAAAGGCTGGCATAACCGGAGTTACAAAGACCGTTGCTGAACACATCATCGATTTTTTGGAACGGCGTGATGTAAAACATGTATTTGGACTGTGCGGTCATACAAATATCGCTGTGCTTGCTGCGATGGCGGAAAGCCCCATTGATTTTGTAACTGTCAGACACGAACAAATTGCCAGCCATGCGGCAGATGCTTATGCGAGGGTGAATGGTCAGGCCTCGGTGGTGCTGTCACATTTGTCACCTGGGTTGACCAATTGCGCGACCGGCGTGGCAAATGCGGCAATGGACTGCATTCCTATGGTGGTGATAGCAGGCGATATCCCAACCCACTATTATGGAAAGCATCCACATCAGGAAGTGAATTTGCATGCAGATGCCCAGCAGTATGAAATCTATCGGCCCTTTGTAAAACGGGCTTGGCGGGTGGATCGAGCCGAGTTGATGGCCGAGATATTGGAAAAAGCATTTCACTTGGCCGAAAGTGGGCAACCCGGTCCAGTCCTTGTTAACGTGCCAATGGACATTTTTTCAGAAAAAATTTCATCCACGACATTTGATCGGATAAAGTCAAACACCCGCAACCTCATAAAACCGTCTATAGATGATAAAACCGCCCGTCATATTGTGACACAATTGGCGCAGGCGAAAACGCCAGTAATCTATGCGGGGGGCGGAATATTACTCGCGCAGGCGTCAAGCGAACTTCAAGAGTTTGTAGATCATATGCAAATTCCTGTAGCCCATTCTTTAATGGGCAAAGGTGCCTTGCGCGATGACCACCCAATGGTCTTGGGAATGACCGGATTTTGGGGAACAGAATTGGTAAACCAAACCTGCCTAAACGCAGATTGGCTTTTTGCCATCGGGACACGTTTCAAAGAGGCAGACTGCTCATCATGGTATCCAGGCTATACTTTTAATATCCCGGGAACCAAGGTGATTCATGTGGACATAGAGCCTTCGGAAATCGGGCGAAACTATCCGGTTGAAATTGGGGCGGTTGCAGATGCCAAATTGACCTTGGCAACCCTTACGCGTGTTGCCAAAGAAGTATATCCGCAGGGATTTAAGCGCACTGAAATTTTGGGAAAAATAGAAACTTTCAGGCGAGAATTCAAAGATGGTAATGCAGAGATGGCAACCAGCAATGCCTTTCCCATGATGCCTGAGCGCATTTTGGCAGAGACCAGAAGAGCGCTGCCTGAGGATGCTATTATTACCACCGACGTTGGCTGGAATAAAAACGGGGTGGGGCAACAGTTCGACATATTATCCCCAGGATCAATCCTAACACCGGGTGGGTTTGCCACAATGGGATTTGGGCCACCCGCTGCCATTGGCGCGAAATTGGCGGCACCCAACCGCGTGGTGATTTCGCTGGTAGGAGACGGCGGTTTTGGCCAGAATCCTTCAATGCTTGCCACGGCTGTGGAGCGTGGGCTGGGAATTATTTGGTTGGTCATGAACAATAACGCTTTTGGCACAATTGCTGGATTGCAAAAAGCCCACTATGGATTAACCTACGGCACAACTTTTCCAGGCTCTGCTGAGGCTCCGACCAATGGGCCCGGCTATGCAGATATCGCGCGGGCTTACGGGGCAGACGGCATTCGAATTAGCTCGGCAGATGAGCTTTATCCAGCCTTATGTGCGGCAATCAAAACAGGTAAGCCAACAGTATTGGATATCCCAATGATCAATAATCCAACGCCAACCACAGGCCATTGGAATATTCTGGACATTTATACGCCAGAGGGCAATGTTTCACATGTATCCACCTGATAGGAATTATCATGGACCTACGAAAAAATCGTTTTAAAGCCGCATTAAACGAGGGCCGCCATCAATTGGGCATTTGGAGCGGTTTAGGCGGACATACCGCCCCGGAAATATTAGCGACTTGCGGATTTGATTGGGTTTTAATTGATGCTGAGCATAGCCCAATGGAGCCAATCGATGTTTTGCCAGCGCTTCAGGCCATCTCAGGGTATCCCGAAGTTACGCCGATTGTCAGGCCTGCGGATCACAGCGCAAGCGTTATAAAACGATTGCTAGATATGGGTGCACAGTCTCTGCTAATTCCTTTCATTCAAAATCGTCAAGAAGCGGAAGAGGCAGTTAAATCAATAAGATATGCTCCAAAAGGCATTCGCGGAATGGCTGGAATTACACGTGCAAACCGTTTTGGACAAGTTCAAGATTACGCCACGCGCGCCAATGAAGAGATTTGTTTGCTTGTCCAAGCCGAAACAGCTGAGGCGTTGGAAAACCTTGAGGATATTGCCTCTGTAGATGGGGTAGATGGGGTGTTTATTGGACCAGCTGATCTGGCCGCAAGCATGGGATTTGTCGGCCAACCTGACCACCCAGATGTAGTAAAAGCCTGCGAAGATGCTATTGCGCGCCTAGGTGTAATAGGATGTCCGGCAGGGATCCTAACACTGAACGAAAATTTTTCTAAGCGCTGCATAGAGCTCGGCACGCTTTTCACCGCCGTCGGAGTTGACTTAGTTATGGTTGTTGATGGCGCTAAAGAATTGCGGCAACGTTTCAATCACGTTTAACTTTTATATTTCGAACTCAAATTTGGGCAGATACTGCTTAAAGTACAAAAACTGGGTTTAAAACTTTTTTCATGTAACATAAGTCTGGCAAGGTAATTAAAAGGACTGGTTGCGTGGCGTTTAAAAAAAGCTTTCTTGCTGGTGAAGAAATTTACAAGGCTGGCCAAAATTCCAATGGTGCCTTTATAATTGTGTCTGGGACTGTCAGCCTTTATACAGACATGGACTTTCATTTGGTTACTCTTGGCGAGGGCGAGTTATTTGGTGAACTTGGGCAGGTTGTTGATGAACAACGAAGTGTGACGGCAATTGCAAGAACGGACTGTCAGCTTAAGCATATCCCGCGAAATGTTTTAGACGAGAAGTTTAAAAATTCTGATCCTGCCATAAATGGTATGTTTAGAGCTTTGGCGATACGGCTTAGAAAGGCAAACGAGCAAAAAGTTGAAATGTGGACAGAAATCGAAAGCTTGCGGACTGGTAGAAAAGACCTTGAACTGGAGATGGAAAAAATGAAACGGGCTCTAAAAAATTAAGCTTCCTTATTTTAGTTTTAGTCTAGCATATTGAAATAAATCCATTAGTGGGTGGTAAAGGTTTGTGAGCTTTTCGGGGGTAGGTTCCTATCTGTTGCTATGCCACACAAAAACAGAGCCACTAATTTTTCTAAAGATAAAAGATAAATGGCACTTAAGAGGTCTTTACCAGACCTTGAGCGGAAAGATACTTTCGAATTTTATCCACTTTACTTTTGGGAACCATGCCCGTGCTGAGATAGTTGCCCTCAATTTTTGCACAGTGCCGTGGGATCATCGCTTCCATAACTTTTTCAAGGCGCAGCCTAATCACCATTTCAGTGCGAAGTTCCAGCAGCTCTTCGCTTGAAAACTTTCCAATCAGCAAAGCACCAGTTTTAGATTTTCTATCTGCCCACTTATCGCTTCCTAGATCTTTATGATGCATGATTGCAAGGTTTTGAAATTGAACCGCGCGCATTGCATTGTATACTGCGTCTTCAGTATCTTTTCCTTCAATTTTAGCTTGGGTTTGCTCAGCGTGTAAGATTGCTAATCCCGCATAATGAAATACTGTTCGCTCTTCACGGCCATCTTGGATTGCCAAGGCATAATCATTATAGCCGCAATCCTTTAATATATTTGAACATTTGGCGATTATATCCGTCAAATCAGTATCCACATTCCAATTTGGAGAAAGGCTTATTGCATCACCTTCAATAACTTTTGCCTTTATAATTGGTTCATTTTCGTCATCTGAAATTGGCATTTTTGGTATCTCTCACGATAGATTTTAACTTTTATTCTGCCTTATGTTTTAGGGTTTTCCGGTTCTGGATCTTTTGTATCACTATCTTCTTGTGCACCGCGTTCAATATAGTCCACCGGTTGAGACACCTCTCCGTTGGCACTTTTTCCAACCAAAAGAGGTAGCATTTCGAAATGCGTTGAAGAGCTTAATGTGGTTGCAGGTGGCTCTTTCCAAGACATAGTATCAAAGGCATCACAGATTGGACAAACAGCGTCCCACTCTGGATGGGCCGTTTGACAATTTTCGCAAACCCACTGTGGTCCACGTTGAGCGCTTAGCGCTTTTGCAAGCCAGGCGCGCACTGCGTGGTCCTCTCCTCCTTCACCGCGTTCAATGGCGGCCATGATTGTAAGAATATGGGCATCAGGTTGATGATCCAAAAGCGTTCCCAAAGCCCGCCGTGCCCCCGGAAAATCCTCTGCTACCAAGTGCAATTCAGCCAATGTTAGCTTTGTTTCACGGTGCTCAGGTGCAAGTTTGCGCAGCATTTCGAACCGCTTTAGCCGCTCTAAAGGCGTTTCATCAGGGGCAATTTCACAGAAGGCCGCCGCCAAATCTGGATGCGGCTGGGCAGCCCAAGCTTTCTTGATAACTCGTAACGCGTATTTATGCTTGTCTTGTTCAATATAACTTCGCGCCGCCATCACCGCTGCCGGTACGAGGTCTGGGGACAGTCTATTTGACTCTATTGCCGCCTCACGAGCTTCGATGGTCTCCCCATCTTTTAAAATTCCGCGCGCTTGCGACAGGGCTAAAACTGCATCGCGGCGCTTGTGGACATCGCGCGGCAGACCGCCATGCTTTAACTTAGCATTTAACGTCTTTCGCGCACCCTCCCAGTCTTGGGATCGGGCTTGTAATGATAAAAGAATATCTTGTGTCTCTTCATGCTTGGGTTTTATCAAAAATGCTTTTTCTGCCAGCTTTAAAGCAACCTCGGTTTCACCATCTTCCAAACGTTGTTTTAAGATACCACGAATACCAACAAACCGGGTCTGTTGTTCCATGATCAGGGTTTTGTAAATTTCAGTGGCTTTTTGTCGATCGCCAGATATTTCCGCAGCTTGAGCAGCCAACAAGTTAGTGAGAGCTGGTTTTTTCAAATATCTCTCAGCTTTAGTCGCTTTTGACAGTGCAACCCCTCCCTCGCCTGAGGCCAAGGCCAGCATCCCCTCTGAAAAGGCTTGATATCCTTTGCGTTCACGGTTGCGGAAAAAATATCGCGATACGGCCGTTTCATCCCCATTTATAAACCGCAATATAGCCACCAGCAGAGTAGATAATTTGAGAACCAACAATACAACGCCACTTAAAATTAAAATAAGTATCACAGTTTGTAGCGGGCTAATGGTGTACTCAGTGCCAGCAATTGTTGTTTGCACATCCCCAAGAACAATATTCTCAGCATCGAGCAAATATGTAATGCCCATGGCCAAGGCCGCAACCAGCGCCAGAAAAACCAGAATTTTCAACAAAGAAAGCAACATCTAAGCGCCCTATTTTTCTATTTGTGCCATGATTGTGTCTATATAGGCAACCGCTGCGAGGCGTTCCTTGGCTTTAGAGATCCAATCATCCATTTGGTCTCTCGCAATTAAATCAAGCGCGTCAAGCTCTGACAAAGCGTCTTTTAGTCTGTCGTCTTTCACCGCAGCTTCGGCTCTTGAAAGTATTGCATCTGCAGACATACCTTCCCTAGGCATAACAGAACGGGCTTTGAGTTGCGTTTTTAAATAATCTGCAAAGGTTTTACCCTGCGCATCCTTTGCTTCTGACCGGGCTGAATTGAGAGCCAAGCGCGCCACTATTGGGAAATTTTCGATTAACTGCTCTTTGGTAACAAAGCCAGTATCAGAATATTTGTGCAAAATATCAGGCGCCTTTAAATAACTGGCGGCTTCAAAATCAATCAGGACTGCCGCGAAAGTGTCTCCGTTTTTTATGGCAGCAGAAAGTCTGGAAACCGCCGAATATATGCGGGCTTCGCGAGCTGCTTGTTTCGCAATTGCTTCCTTTGTCTCGGCGTCCTGCATGACCGCCTGCACTTGCTCTCGTTGCTGCGTTAAAGTTTCCTTTAGGGCTTCCAATTCCTTGCTATGCTTTTCAATTATATCCTCAGGAACTGCCGTCAGAACAGGGCGCTTTTCTAAATCATCTGTACGTTTTGAAAGCGTTGAGAGCTGCAAATTTATAGTCTCTAATTCAATGGTAAATTGATTTATTTTTTTGCCCAAAAACTCAAATTTTTCTGATGTGTTGTCAGTTCCAGTGCGCAAAATAAGCAACTCTAATTTGGACTGAACGCTCGACACCTTTTTTTCAAGTTCCGAAAATTGTTCATTCTGTTTCGAAATATTTGTTTTAATGTCTACCTGTACTTCATTGGGCGAGGGCGGCGCAATCAAAACACCATATTTGTATAAGCCAATTGCTGCTCCAAATCCGATAGCAACAGCTAAAATGCCACAAGTAATTATAACCACCAAATTGGCAGGATTGGATGCGTTTTTTGGGGAATAAAGTGTCTGTTTTTGATCACGGGGTTGCGGATCAACCTCTATGATATCGTCTTTTGAGATGTCCACCACTTCTGGTCCGCCACCAGCCTCATGATTAGTTTTCGGTTCGGCTTCCTCAACATTTCTATTATTTTGCTGAGCGCTCTTTGAACCAATTTCTTTTTTAGATCGCTTTTTTGCAGACGTTTTTTGCTTTTCTGCTTCTATATTTTTAGTGCTATCTTGTTTTTTCGTCATCTAAGACCTCTTTGATCACAGATAATACCTTTATTAGTAGTTTAAAGACGCTTTGCGGACGGCTCAAGCAGGTTCGCATCATCCAACAGCCGAACAACACTGTGCCGCATCGCTTCTTGAGTGGGGGCATGGGCGATGCTGCAATATATATTGGGTATTTTGGTAAATACTTGGGCGACCAATTGGCTCATTGCAACGATATAGGTCTGTATTGAGGGCTGCACCTGTTTGACAAACAAATCTGCTGTTCGCGGTGAAAAGATGGGAGCAATCACCAGCTTCTTTTCATTAAAGAGCTGCTGGGCGCTGTGATTGAGAGTTTGTTCAATTTGGTCATAAACAATAGACGTATCACATGGCCGTCCCATGTCAGACAAGCGTTGCGCAATTTCCCCCCTACTATGAACGCCGCGCACATGTACCAAACGGCCCTTAGTGGGAAAATTTTTCACTAGATCTATCAATTCGTGGGAACTACCTCCTGCAGAAACTGCGGAAAATCCAATCTGCCGCGCTGCTTCAGCCGTCGTATCTCCAACACAAAAACAATGACACCTATCCAAACGCTTTGAGGCGGAAAATCGCTCAACAGCGTTGGGCGAGGTAAAGATCACTCCTTGGTATTGGCTCAACTCAGGCAGTTCACCTGTCTGAACAATCTCCAGAACCGGGCTTATGATAACATTTAGTCGAGGAAATTCCCTTAAAAGATCTGCCGCAAACCGCTCTGCAGCAGGGCGCGGCCGCGTTATCAATACAGATGGCATCTGAGCTGTGGGATTGTTTGTCATGCTCTGGGATGCTACCTGCCTTAGACACGTCACACAATGGAAGAAATCATGGTTGCGAGTGGTGGCCTCTATCTTGGGTTGGAAAGCAGCTGCGATGATAGCGCCGCTGCTATTGTACAGGTTTTGCCAAATCAAAAAGCAAAGGTTTTATCTTCGGTTGTTATTGGCCAATCTGTTTTGCACAAAGAGTTTGGCGGTGTTGTCCCTGAGGTTGCGGCGCGCGCGCATGCTGAGCGTATGGATATATGTGTCACTGATGCTTTGACACAGTCGGGAAAAACCCTAAAGGATGTTGATGTAATAGGGGTTACTGCTGGTCCAGGTTTGATTGGAGGCGTTCTGTCCGGTGTTATGAGCGCCAAAGGGCTGGCTTTAGGCTTGGGGAGGCCCTTGATAGGCGTCAACCACCTTGCAGGCCATGCGCTGACACCGCGCATGACAGATCAGGTGAATTATCCTTATCTTATGCTATTGGTCTCAGGCGGGCATTGCCAATTTCTGATTGTGAAATCTGCGCAAGAGTTTCACCGATTGGGCGGCACGATCGATGATGCCCCCGGTGAAGCCTTTGACAAGGTCGCTCGATTACTGGGACTGCAGCAACCCGGCGGACCTGAAGTGGAAAAAAAGGCGCAAAGCGGCGACCCTAATCGTTTTCGGTTTCCAAGGCCCCTGCTTGATCGCGCGGGGTTTGATTTATCATTCTCGGGGTTAAAGACAGCGGTTTTGCGAGCGCGCGATACTCTGATCGAAGATCAGGGCGGTCTTTATGATCAAGACCGCAGCGATTTTTGCGCCAGTTTTCAAGCTGCTGTGGCGGATGTTTTGATGGAAAAATCGCGGCGCGCTATTGAGCAATATTTGCGCCTAAACCCTGATCAACCGACGTTGGCGGTTGCAGGGGGGGTTGCTGCAAATTCTGAAATCCGAAGGCGATTAAAGCAGCTTGCTGATGATCTAAATTTAACCTTCATCGCCCCACCCTTACAATTTTGTACGGACAATGCAGCAATGATTGCCTATGCAGCTGCCGAATTATATCAGCTTGGTATCCGCCATGATATGACGTTATCTGCCCGGCCAAGATGGCCCTTGGATGAAAAACAAACTGCGCTTTTGGGCGGCGGTAAAAAGGGGGCTAAAGCATGACTTTCGCAGTGCTGGGTGCTGGCGCGTTTGGATCAGCTTTGGCCATTGCACTGGCACGGGGCGGAAAAGAGGTGATGTTGTGGGGACGCAGCAGCGATCATATGCGTTTGATGCAATCTTCAAGGCAAAACCAAAAACACCTAGGGGATGCACAATTTCCAGACTCATTGTCCGCAACCCACGATCTGCGCGAGGCCTGTCAAAAAGAAGTGATTTTCCTTGCGGTTCCAATGCAACAGCTTTCAGCACTTCTGTCAAAAATTGAAACCAATTTGGATGCTAAAGTGCTGATTGCCTGCTGTAAGGGCATTGATTTAAGTACCGTGCAAGGACCAACAGGAATAATCAAACAGCTGGCTCCTAGAGCTGAAGCCGCAATACTGACCGGTCCGAGCTTTGCTTCAGACATCGCAAAAGGATTACCAACAGCCCTGACGCTTGCTTGTAGATCAACTGAGGTTGGCAAGAAAATTCAGCATGATATTGCAACCGATGCGTTGCGAATTTATCGAAGCGAAGATGTGAGCGGAGCCGAATTGGGAGGCGCCTTAAAGAATGTAGTGGCGATTGCTTGCGGTATCACAATTGGTGCTGGGCTCGGGGACAGTGCCCGCGCAGCTTTGATGACCCGCGGATATTCAGAAATATGCCGGATGGCGCTGGCACTTGGTGCGAATCCTGAAACTCTTTCGGGTTTGTCTGGCCTTGGTGATTTAAGCCTGACATGTATGTCGGAAGGATCTAGAAATTATCGGTTTGGGCATGCACTCGGCAGTGGTCATCAACAGGGTGAAAAACAAACTGTTGAAGGTAAAGCAACAGCTCAGGCAGCCGTAAAACTGGCTCAAAAATTGGGGCTAGATATGCCCATTACCAAAGCTGTAAATGATTTAGTGTCTGGCCGAATTGACGTCGCTCAGGCAACTCTTATGTTAATGTCGCGACCACAAAAGGAAGAATAAATGCTCGTTGCTCTTATCGCCCACGACAAAGCCAATCATCTGGATGTAAGGACACAGAATAGGGCTGCTCATCTGGAATATATCAAAAACTCTGGCAAGGTGTCTCAAGCAGGTCCTTTCTTGGATGAAAACGGGGAAATGACTGGGTCTTTGATCGTGCTGGAGGTGGATAGCGTTTCCGACGCACAAAACTGGTCGCAAAACGACCCCTATGCCAAAGCCGGTCTATTCGAAAGTGTTCGCTTGATACGGTGGAATAAAGTGATTTAAGCAATGCAGTACTGGCTATTCAAATCCGAACCTAACACTTGGAGTTGGGATGATCAGTTGGCTAAAAGTAGCCTTGGTGAAGAATGGGATGGCGTTCGAAATTATCAAGCCCGCAATTTTATGCGGCAAATGCAAGTCGGTGATCAGGGGTTTTTCTACCATTCATTGAAAGAAAAATCTGTCGTTGGAATTGTCGAAGTTATTGCATTAGCACACCCCGACAGCACCACGGATGACCCGCGCTGGGAATGCGTAGATATCAAAGCGGTAAAATCAGTATTACAGCCGGTCAGCCTTGCACAAATTAAATCACGAATTGATTTGGCTGATATGGTTTTGATTAAAAATTCAAGGTTATCCGTGCAACCGGTAACGCATCAGCAATGGACTGTTATCTGCGAAATGGCCGGCGTTTAATCAAAAATCCTTTCGAATTTCAGTATTTAATTGCCCAAAAGCAGTGAAGTAAAAATTTACATTGCTCGTAACTATAGATTTATCTTACGCAAGGCGCCGGGCAATATCCACATAGGTAGTAGGAACTGCCAAGCCCTCGGACTGCGCGGCTTCACGCGCCTTTAGTCGCCGCTGACCGGGAAGCCGTGCGCCTTCGGCCGCATTGATTTCCCCAAGCAGTTGCTCAAAGCGGCCGGCAAAGCCTTCGCCGTCGGCTTGCTGCCCCGGCTTGATCGCTAACAGAAATTGACCTACCCGCGGCGGTGGCCCATCCGCATTGAAAAACGATCCTGCTGCGCTGCTAAGCGCACTGCCTGTATGAACCGCAGCCAGAGTTTCAACCATTAACGCCAGCGCTGTGCCCTTGGCTTCGCCAATGGGAACCATTGTTCCTTGCAGCGCTGCAGCAGGGTCTGTTGTCGGGTTTCCAGCACTGTCCAACGCCCAACCCTCAGGAATAGATTGACCGCTTTTGCTTGCGTTCATAACCTTGCCCCGAGCCACTTTTGAAAGGGACAGGTCCATCACCAAGGCAGGCGCGTCCGAACGTGGAACTGCAAAGGCGATTGGGTTGGTCCCGAACTGTGCTTCTGCTGCGCCCCATGGGGCTATGGCTTTTGGCGTATTGGCAACCATCATCCCGATCAGGCCTTTCTGGGCCAGTTTTTCAACTTGTATCGACAATGCGCCACAATGATGGGAATTGAAAATCGACATGCTAGCAATGCCATAAAGATGCGCTGCCTCTGCCCCACGCTCAAGCGCTTGGTCCAAAGCGGGATAGGCAAATCCACAATCTGCATCGATAGAAATACTGGCGGGAAAAGGGGTTTGCACTTGAATTTCGGCTGTGGGATTAATTTTCCCACTTTTCAATTGAGCGGCATAATCTTCGAGACGGGAAAACCCGTGACCAACCTGCCCCTCGGATTCAGCAGCGGCCAATGCCTTTGCAACAGACATTGCAACCTCTGTCGTCGCACCCGAACCTCTCAATGCGCTACAAATCAGTTGTTCTGCTTCGGATATAGTCATCCACACGAAATCGGTCATCGAAAACTCCGCTCTAGAAAAAGCAAATTGCGCATAGCACGGCTTGGTAGAGATTACATCAGGGTTTGAGAATAATTTTAGGCGCCATTACTGACCCGCTACGAATATTGTCAAGGGCCATTTTGCCATCAGCCAAAGAGCGCGTTTCTGTCCAGTCCAAATTCCCAAGACTGCCATCAAAAATGGCTTGGGCCGTTTCACGGAAATCCTGTGCGGTATAGGTGTAAGTTCCAATAAAGGTAATTTCTTGCAGCGTCATGCGGCGAATATCTAGCCCACCAACGGCTGATCCCAGACCTATATGCGCAATCACACCGCCCGGTTTAACCTGTGCGCTGGCCGTTTCTCGGGTTGCCTCATAGCCTACACCATCAACGACAATGTCAAAATCTGACCCATTCTTTAACGCATCAGGCGACAGAACTTTTTGCCCGCAATTTTTAAGAAGGTAATCTCGCCGAACGTCGTTTGGTTCGAGCATGGTGATATTTTGAACCCCGAGAGCTTGGGCACTTATAGCCGCTCCAAGACCAATAGCACCGCCTCCAATGACCAATACCTTTAACTCTGATGGATCATTGCGAACGGCAGCCAAAGCCAATTTGACCGCATGCCACCCACAGGCAATAGGCTCTGCCAATGCTGCCTTCTCTAAAGGTATATCTTTTGGAACGGTTACCAGATTTTGATCTGGCATTGTCACCCATTCGGCAAAAGCGCCCTGGCGCGGCGGCATAGAAATAATTTGTCGGTCCGGGCAAAGATTATCACGCCCCGCCAAACAGGCAGGACAAGTGCCACAAGAAACCAATGGATTGATGGTGACTTGTTCACCGTCACGTGTTCCGCCCACAATCACGCCAGCGGCTTCATGACCCAAAATAAGTGGTGCAGGGCGACGTTCATCATGGCCAAGAAATGCATGCATATCTGATCCACAAATACCCACACTATCAATGCGGATCAATTGCGTGCCCTCGTTCTGAACCGGGTCCGCCACATCTTGATAGCTTAATTGCGTCGGGCCTTTGTAAACCAATGCCTTCATTTTGCTGTGAACCCCCCGTCCACCATTAGAACCTGACCAGTGACATAATCCGATGCCCGCGATGCTAGAAATAAGACAGTCCCGTCGATGTCTTCCAATTCCCCGTTTCTGCCAATGCAAGTTTGCTGTGCATTCAGGGCAGAGCGTTCGGGATCGGCAAAGACTGCAGCGGTTAGTTCAGTGCGAAAAAAACCGGGCCCTATTGCATTGGCATTAATGCCTTTCTCGGACCAAGCTTGAGCCATGGCTCTGGTCATTTGTGCGACGCCGCCTTTTGACGCGCCATACGAAAGCCCGCCTGAGAAGGCTCTGAAGCTTTGCAAGGACGCAAAATTGATAATGCGGCCCCATCCTTTGGCTTGCATTGCAGGCACCAGATACTGCGAAAGAAAAAACGGGGCGCGTAAGTTCAAGTCAAGCGTAATATCCCATCCCTCAGGAGTGATTTCATCTGCAGGTTCACGGTTATTTATACCTGCAGCATGCACGATAATATCGGGATCACCATATGGTTCAGCCACCTTTTTGGAAAGGGATTTCAAGCCAGATCTATCTGCTACATCATGGTTAAAAATGGCACAGCTCTTTGGCATTGCCGCTTGAACTTCCAACAGTGCATCCCGCCGGCGCGCAACACATACCACTTTTGCACCAGCCGCTGCCAAGACAAGCGCCGAACGCCGGCCTAAGCCCGAACTTGCACCGGTAACGCAAGCGACTTTCCCGCTTAGATCAAAAAGTGCCGGTATAGCTTTTGAGTCACGCATTTGCACTTAGATCAAAATCTTCATCTGGGAAGTATTTTTTAAGCCTAATATCCGCTGTGCGAGCATGGCCTTCCATCCCTTCAAGACGAGAGATGCGCGCTGTTGCCTCAGCTACGGGTTTTGCACCACTGCGCGTTGCACGCTGCCAAGTCACAATTTTCATATATTTGTGCACTGACAGACCGCCCGTGTAAGACGCCGCGCCTGAAGTTGGCAAAACGTGGTTTGTCCCAGAGGCTTTGTCTCCAAAGGCTACCGTGGTCTCTTCTCCTAAGAACAGAGATCCATAGCAATTCAGCCGCTCTAGCCACCAATCAAGATCTTCAGCTTGAACGGTCAAATGCTCTGGCGCATATTCGTCTGATGTTGCGGCCATTTCTTCTCGATCTGAGCACAAGATGACTTCGGCATAATCGCGCCATGCAGCTGTCGCATTATCCCGGTTTAGTTCTGGCAAATCATCGATCAGTTCCGGCACAAGTTTCATAACTTCATTTGCAAGAGCGTGATCATCAGTAACCAGCCATACTGGCGAATTATATCCGTGCTCTGCCTGCCCCACCAGATCGACGGCAACAACCATTGGATCGGCGGATTTGTCTGCCAAGATTAGGCTATCCGTAGGACCCGCAATCATATCAATGCCAACGCGGCCAAATAAAATACGCTTTGCCTCGGCAACAAACTGATTTCCCGGTCCGACTAAGATATTTGCTTTGGGGAGACCAAAAAGACCAAAGGTCATGGACGCCACACCCTGCACACCGCCCATTGCCATGATTGTATCTGCGCCGCAAACATGCGCTGCATAAATAATTGCAGGTGCAATGCCGACGTCTGGACGAGGAGGAGAGCAGGCAACGATGTGGTTACATCCAGCAACCTTGGCCGTCGTAACGGTCATAATAGCACTTGCGATGTGGCTATAACGCCCCCCAGGAATATAACAACCCGCCGCATCGACAGGAATGCTTTTCTGGCCTGCTATCAAACCCGGAACCACTTCAATTTGAATATCTTTCAACGTCGCTTTTTGCGCTTCCGCAAATCTGCGCACATTATCATGAGCGAAATCAATATCGCGCTTCAGCTGTTCTGGAACCAATGCGGCGGCCGCGTTGATTTCTTCTTTGGTCAAAATTACATTGCCAGAGTATTTGTCAAACTTGGCGGCATATTCCAACGCACCTGCATCGCCACGGGTTTCGATATCGTTGAGAATACTCTGAACAGTAGCGCTTACATCTGTAGCATCAGAGGTTGAGGTCAAGGTTGCTTTTTTAAGGTATTCTCTCGTCATGTAAGATTCCTACTTATAGAAGTCCGGCAAAGGTGTGGTCGACAGCGCCGGGATGCATGCAATGAAGATCACCACAAACAGCATGAAAAACGCGAACGGTGTAGTTCTAGCAGAAATGCGAAGTATAGACTCGCCTGTCAACCCAGAAACAACAAAAAGGCTTAATCCCAGCAGAGCCTTGATAAACCTCAAACCAAGTGCGGTGATGATCGTCCAAAAGCGACAAATTGCAAAATGAACCCACGATAAAGGCGCAGCCGAAAACCGCGCACTAAAAGCAGATAGGTTTAGGGACATGTCCATTACAAGCTCGTTGATAGATGATTCTGGACATTGTGTAAGCGCTTGCATTTATTTCTGCAAGCGCTTACATCAGTGTTTGAGTTTTTTTTTGAAACCGCTAAAGTGACTGGAATTAACACTAAGCTGGATGCGAGAACGTTAATGACCCAAGGATCGACAGTCCCAACTTTAGCTGATGTTGCGCGCCAAGCAGGTGTTTCAACAGCAACTGTATCGCGCTGTCTTAACACGCCAGAACAGCTTAGCAAATCAACACGCGAAAGGGTTCTGCAAACCGTTCAGAATATGGGATATGCACCAAATTTTAATGCGCGGGCTCTGGCGGCAAAGAGAACAAATACCGTGGGGGCTATTATCCCCACAATGGAAAACGCGATTTTCGCGCGTGGTCTGCAGGCGTTTCAAGAAGAATTAGGGTCTCTTGGAATGACCCTACTTGTTGCCTGTTCCTCTTATGACAATGAGTTGGAGGAGCAACAGATAAGAGCCCTTACAGCACGAGGCGCTGATGCGCTTTTGCTAATTGGTCATCATCGCTCACCAAAAATTTATGAATTTTTGGAAAAACGGGAGGTCCCAGTTTTAATATCTTGGATTTATCAAAAACACGCAGAACAAATTTCCATCGGGTTTGATAATCGAAAGGCCATTACCCCCTTGGCCGAAAAAGTGGTCGCTTTAGGGCACCAAAACATTGGATTTATATCTGCACCCACAACCGAAAATGATCGTGCGAGTGATCGAGTGGAAGGTGTTCGCGCAGTCATGCAAACATCTGGTTTAAACCCCGATGATCTAAAGTTAATCCAAATTCCTTACTCAATTGAAAACGGAGAGATCGCCTTTAATAAGTTGATGTCTTCCAGCAAACCTCCAACCGTCGTTATTTGCGGTAATGATGTTTTTGCTGTGGGTGCTGTAAAATCCGCAAAAACCCTAGGATTTGAAGTGCCAAGGGACATATCCATTACAGGATTTGATGATATAGAAATTGCCAGTGTGACTGAACCAGCGCTCACCACTGTGCATGTTCCACACCGCAAAATGGGTAAATTAGCTGCACAAATGTTGGTTGATATGATCCATGACAGAAAGCCACAAAGCCGTGAGCTGGACACCAGTGTTAAATTAAGGGACACACTTGGCCCACCTCGTCACTGAGCACCGTCAACCACCAGGTCAACACAGGGCTTACAAATCTCAGTGAGATTCACATTTTTTTAGTTTGGGATAAGAAGCCAAATCGCCAATCCGACCAAAGTTTAGACTATATTAAAGAGTTAGTTGCGGCACTGGAATTTGAACCTATGACCTTCTAGATAGACAATTATTTTGTGATTATAATCTCCCTAATACCCGGTCTATTATGGGCCGTTTAGTGTCCGTACTGAAATGGACAGTAATTAAGCACCCCAAATGTTTATATTTTATTTCTAAATTTTACCTTAATTCAAAATAAAAATTGCCGTAATTAGTAGCGGAAAAGTATTTAATGATCTGAGGCCCCCTGTTCTATGATCACTCTTGGAACAAATACCAGTGCCCTGATGGCTCGCGCTGCAACCACATCAATGCATGTGGATGCGGCAACAGCTATGCAGCGCCTGTCCTCAGGTCATCGCATTAATGCAGCAAAGGATGATGCTGCAGGTGTGGCTATTGCCTCTCGCCTGACCAGTCATATGCGTGGTCTGCATCAGAGCGTTCGCAATTCTATGGATGATCAAAGCGTAGTTGCAACAGCTGACAGTGGGTTGCAACAGATTGAAAGCAGTTTGCAGCGTCTGCGAGAATTAGCGGTTCAGGCAGCGAATGATACACATTCGGATGCAGATAGGTCTAGCCTAAATCAAGAAGCTCAGCAGTTACTTGCAGGTATTGAAGCGATTGCTTCGGAAACAACTTGGGCTGGTCAGGCTTTATTGGATGGAACCTTTTCCAATAAAACCTTCCACATTGGCAATGGAAGTACGAGTGCCGATCATATCACAACCTCAATTAGTTCAATGAATTCATCGGCTCTGGGTTTAACGTCTAACACACAGATCCTTTCAGGAAAAAAGGACTCCTTTAATATTTCGGACGGCGCAGAAAATGGCTATATTTCGACAGGTTTTCAAACGCACGTAGATAGCCTGTCAGAGGGCATTAAGAGCTTCATAGGTTTTGATGACCAAACCTCACATCACCTGCGGGCTTCAACCTTTGATTTAGCCGCAATTGATGGACCGCTTCAATCTGCCGTTTTAACACTGAAAGCCAGACCAGCAAATTTGGGCCGGCCCCGCGATGATTACATAGCATTTTCTGCATTTGATAGCAGCGGGGCGGCTTTGTTCTCTGAATATAAGGTCGGCCTTGGTAAACACGCAGGGCCTAACAGCTATATTGATTCTGGCTGGCGTAGTACTACTATCTCAACAGAAGGGGTGGAAATAACATTAGATTTATCAAATTTTTCCTCCCAGCAGGGTACAAACTTATCTATTCTGGAAGATTTAAATTCACATAGACTTTTAGATGTAAGAGTACATGACGATACATCAGTTGATTTCATGGAGTTAGAAATAATAGCCAGCTTGCATATTAACGATTTATCAAGCGCCAGGTCAGCACTCACAAAAATTGATTCAGCTCTTCAGGCGGTGAACTCTGAACGCGCAAATTTGGGGAGCTTAAGCAATCGGCTTGATAATATCATAGCAAATGCAACCAACGCTGGTACGAATGTCGCTAAGTCATTGGGCCATATCCAAGATGCAGACTTTGCAGCAGAAACGACTAGGCTTGCCAAGTCTCAAATACTGGCACAAGCATCGGCGGCAATGCTGGCTCAGGCCAATGCCTCAACCCAACATATCTTAACACTGATACTGGATTAAATCGTAACAAGTCCGTATTTAATTCCAAAAGATAAACAGATATCAGGGTAAAAACTTGGCGACATGAAATCTAATCAAATCAGTATTTTGGTTGCGGGAGTAGGATTTGAACCTACGACCTTCAGGTTATGAGCCTGACGAGCTACCGGGCTGCTCCATCCCGCGCCAAGTGAGACGTCTTTAAACTGGCACTCGCGTGGCCGCAACCCCTGATCGCAATAAATGCGGTACAAATTTAGCGACTTAGCTTTTGTAGCAAATTTTTGGCCCACGCGGCCTTTTTTCACAATGTTCTCTCCACATATGTAAAATTTTTGTGCTAAAATGCGATCAAGCCAAAGCCAATGGGTAAGTTTTTAGAGTTTTGGGTGATCTTAATAAATTTCCCATAAACAATGATTTAAGGAGAGTTCTATGGCCGACCTAAACGCCCGGATTGAACAGGGACGCGGCGATGAACCCGCCGATCTAGTGCTCACCGGCGGTCGTATTTTTGATCTTATAACGGGTACATTCATTGTGGGCGATGTTGCCATCTGCGGTGATATGATTGTTGGCATTGCAGATCAGTATCACGGTCATGAGGTCATAGATGTCAGCGGCTTAACTCTGGTGCCTGGATTTATAGATACCCACTTGCACATCGAATCGAGTCTGGTCACGCCGTTTGAATTCGACCGCTGCGTTGCGCCGCTTGGCATCACCACGGCGATTTGTGATCCGCATGAGATTGCCAATGTGATCGGTACTGAGGGTATTCGCTGGTTCCAAAACGCCAGCGACCATATGGTGATGGATCTGCGAGTGCAGCTTAGCTCATGCGTTCCCTCAACCGATATGGAAACGGCGGGTGCAAGGATTGATGCCGTAGAGCTGGCTGAATTGCGGCATCACGCCTCGGGCATAGGGCTTGCCGAATTTATGAATTATCCCGGCGTAATACACCGCGACCCCGATGTTCTGGCCAAGCTAAAATTATTCGACGGGCAGCATATTGATGGGCATTGTCCGCAACTTAGCGGGCGTGACTTGAACGCTTATATCGCAGCAGGTATCCGGACCGAGCATGAGGCGACAACCGCGCAAGAAGCGCTTGAAAAGCTGCAAAAAGGCATGCGGGTGCTGATCCGCGAGGGCTCGGTTTCCAAAGACCTGACTGCCTTGCAGCCGGTTTTAACCGAACGCACTGCGCCCTATATGTGCCTGTGCACCGATGATCGCAATCCGCTAGATATCGCTGAGCATGGCCATCTGGATTACATGATCCGCCAGTTGATCGCCCTGGGCACACCACCGCTGGCAGCGTATCGCGCAGCATCGCTTTCGGCGGCCGAAGCCTTTGGCCTAAAAGATCGCGGACATATTGCGCCGGGCAAACGGGCCGATATTGTGGCGCTTGGATCGCTTGAAGCCTGCGATGCACAGATGGTGTTTTGCGCCGGCCGCCGGGTGGAACCCGCCCGCTTTGAGGCCCGCCCCCAATTGCCGCCAGTGGGGCGCAATTCCGTACACACACGGGCGCTGAAAGCCGCTGATTTTCGCAGCGCGGAAAACCATCGCATCAGCGATGTAATTGGCATCATCGAAGGCCAGATTATCACTGAACATCAACGGGTTGAGATAGACATCGTGGACGGCGACAAAGCCCCTGATCCGGCCCGTGATCTGCTGCGCATTGCGGTGATCGAACGGCATGGGAAAAATGGCAATATCGCTACCGGATTTGTGCGCGGTTTTGGGCTAAAGGCGGGCGCCATTGCCTCGACCGTGTGCCATGATCATCACAACATTGCCTGCGTTGGTGCATCTTATGCAGATATGGCGCTGGCGGCGAACCGGCTTAGCGCGATTGAGGGCGGTTTTGTCGTGGTGCGCGATGGTCAGGTTCTGGCCGAACTGGCGCTGCCTGTGGCCGGCTTGATGAGCCTTGAGCCGTTCGAGATCGTGCGCGACCGGCTGATGGATTTACGCGCAGCGGCGCGCGGTCTGGGCGTGGTTTTGGACGAGCCGTTTTTGCAATTGGCCTTCCTTGCGCTGCCGGTGATCCCGGCGCTGAAAATCACTGATCGTGGATTGGTGGATGTGACCCACTTTGAGCTGATCAGCTAAAGCTGCGCAGCCATCACCACGGCAAAAAAGCCCGATTTGGCAGATCGGTATCGCGGCAGTATCGCGGCGTTATCGCGGTGGTGGCAGCGCACGGCGCGGTGAGCCGATATTAACCCGCTGCGGGGCATCATGGCGGCAAAGGAGAATTGCGCCATGCCCCACCGTCCCAGTAAATCCGAACTGCGTGCCCGCGACCGGCTGCTGTATAACCTTTACTATCTGCAGCGCGATGATTTTATCGACATCACCCTGCGCGATCAGGTGCCCGAGGCGTGGCACACGCTTGAGCTTGATGTGGACTGCAGCGAGCCGAAAGAAAAAATCACGCTCTATCTGGATCGCTCGGTGGTGCGGCTGTTTCGCGCCATGGGCCGCGGGTATCAGGGGCGCATCAACCGGCTGCTGTCGACCTGGGCGCAGATGAAAATCGCCGGCGAAGTGGCGCTTGAAGACAACCTAAAAGCCCGCCTAGCCGACCCCGACGCGCGGTTTTGAATTGCGCGGGGGTGGGTCGTAATTTTGAAAAGGCCCTTCTGCTTTAGGGTGGGGCAACGCAGAAAGATCAGGAGCGGTGATCTATCTATTTTCTAAGGCTGTTTTCAGTAAGAGAATTTGCTGATCAATTGTTGCAAGTTCATCAATAAGTTCTCCTCGTTTTTTTTGCAATTTATCAATATTAATATTCAGTTGGGTTTCATCTACAACACTAGTATCTAATTTCTCTTTCTTTTGATGTTTTTTCATACTCTTACGGATTTTTAAAAATCTGGTTTTAAAAAGAGGTTGTTGCTTTGCCCACTCATACTGATCTTCATACTTTTTTTGTATGAGCTTCTTCAACTTTGGATCAGTATTGTTAGGAAACTCTTTTTTAATATTTGGATTGAATTTTCGTGTAATTATAAAATCAATTATTGTAAGCTCATCCGTGTAACGTCTATTCTTATTTGATAGTTTCTTAGAACTTCTCTTTGGACTTCTCCTATCCTCTGCCGGATCTAAAGAGTCAAAATGGCCTCTAGTTACCGTTGCACTCGACCCGTAATATGTGCCTGGCATGCATCTGCTCCTTGAAAATCGAAAGAGTTATAGATTTTATAATGTAAAGTTAATCTGGGGATCTCTAGGGTAAAATGCAACTTAGATGCCTAAAAATGGGGCAAAAGCGAGTGGCAAAATTGCTAATATGCGTCTTGCTATGTCGCTGATTAAGGAGCTGGGGTGGGGCAGCAAGCGCTAGTCTGGACAACCTCTAAACCCGTAGACGGAATTCCTGATTGATAAAGGGAACATATGACTACTTTCGGCGTACTTGTTGTTTAAATTCTCGTGAATACCTTCTATTTTAAAAAGAGTTTCGGGGTCTGAAATACCTCGATAACAAATGTCTTTCATGTTCTCGACACCTATTAATTTCCGAGTTCTAGCCGCGCTTTTGGCGGCCTCGTTTACACAAGTCCAAACACCGGGAGTTGAATTGTTTATATTTCGGCACCCATCAAGCACCGACTTTACTGACGAGCCGTAAAAATCATCACGTTGTATGGTTTCCAATAAATGAAACGCAATAGCTCCATAGATTAAACAGCCGGGCATCTCATCATAAGTTTCTTTGAGAAGTTCGTTACATTCTTCAATAATTTCTTCTGGAATTTCAGCCTGCACAGCAGTTCCAAAGCCGAGCGCCATAAGCGCGCATAAAATAAACCTCATAAAAAAATCCTTGCTGAAATTTGTCGTTAAATTCGCGGCGAACCTTAGCACGTTTTTTCCAAATAACCTAAAGGGCCTCTAGATTGGTTATTGCGGCCAATAGTACTGACTTGAATAAAGTAACCTGTGAGTTTGGGTGAGATAAAGCAACCGGAGCAGTGGCTGAAAAATCCAACGGCTAATTTAGTCGATCATCCGGACACGAGTTCGTAATTTTTTTATCGTTTTGATAAATTTTATGATATGAAACCCTATATTGGTAACGCGTATTAAGAGGTGAGATATGAGGTTTTTAGCAACCTTTGAAATTACATGCAGCTTTGAGCGGTGGTTAAAGCTGGTGGATGATTTAAAGCCGCATATGGACAAGCACGGCTTGAAACTTATCACCGCGATGAGCAACGAAGATCAAACCCGGGTCTATGATCTTGGCGAGGCGGAAACCATGGCAGGGGTCGAGGCCTTTGTGACCGACCCCGAAGTGATGCAAATGCGCCGCGAAGCGGGCGTTATTTTAGAAAGCCACGAAGTCATCACGGCGATCAGTGAGTATCATATCTTTTAGCCTGACTGGCCGAATGACCATCGCCGAAAGATGCCCTAAGAGGATGCGGTTTATGTGTTTCCTTCCTGTGAGGCTTGTGCTTGCGGGCCCGATTATCCTTTTTCGAAAAACTGCAAGTAATGGATATGAGCAAACTGTGTATGGGCCGCGGCAATAAAGACTATGAAGACGTCGCCCGCCTAGGGTTCAGTTATTAGGCTGAAATTCTCAATTTGAAAAAATTCTTGCCAAACCGTTTTAATGTTGGGGATAGTAACATTTACATATCTTGACAAAGATTGGGGGGAAAAATGAAGACTGTATCGTGCTTTTGCGGGCAATGCTCGCTTGAATTCAAACATGATCCAATGATGCATTTTATGTGTCATTGCGAAGATTGCGAATTTTTATTCAATGGCGCGTTTAGGGGATTTGCCTATACCGAAATTGATCTTGAACTATCAGGCCCGCATGACACCTATTCTTATGAAGGCGGCAGCGGCAATCTTTTGCATCTGACATTTTGTAAAAACTGCGGGATGAACCTCTATTCAAAGCCGGACCTCCTTGAGGGTCTGGTCTATGTTTTTGCCGGTCTCATGAAAGAACATTATACGTTTGAGCCAAAGGTTGAACTCTTTGCGCATAACCGTTTACCGTGGGTGACGCGGGCCGACAGCGTTGTGCAAAGCTATGACCATAATGGCACCATAGAGCGGGTCTCCGAGCTTTTGGAAAACATCGATCAAAGGGGATGACGCGAGTCTAAAAGATCGTTCTGCCAACTTTGCTTAACGACCGATCTTGGATAACCTAATATGGGATCCTGTCCCCAAGCGAAAGGCATATGAAATGAAGTTCATCGTCAATGCATTATGGCAGCACGAAAGCCCAATAGATGAAGAAGCCTACCGGGACTATATGGTGGTTTTGAAATCCACATTGGATGCTGCGGACTATGTCGAGGAAACCATCTGGTATAAGATCGACGAAAAGACCCACGGCTCAGTTGCGATTTATAAATCCGAAGAGGCGTATCACGCTTTCCTTGAAAAAAACGAAATGCAGCGCGATTATGCAAAGGATGACCGAATGGTCACAATGATTGTAGAATATAAAGGACCTGCTTTTGCAGTGCAAAGTGATGTCGATTAAAACAATAACAATGCTTATCATTCTTACCGGCTTGGTGTCCTGCGGCACCGCCAAAGGCGTTTGGAACGGCGCCGGAGCCGTAATCAACGGCGTTTCCGAAGATGTCAAAGACATTGGTGATATGCTGCTCTAGGCGAATTTTTCGCTGTGCAGCTATTCTGGCCTGCCCAAGGCCCGTCAAGATATGGAGGCCGGGATGGTCAATATTGTCACTGTGGTAAAATACAAAGTCAAAGACGGCTATGAAGACGCTTTTGTCGCGGCCATCAATGACTATGATTATTCAAACTCGAACTTTATGCGGTTAATCGCGCTCGAGGACAATCAATACGTCAGTACACAGGCGGCAAACAGATGGAAAGGAATGCGTATCATGAGCACTCAGGCCAAAAATCAATGTAACAAAGCGTTTTCAACGCGAACTACGTTGATTGCCGACTTCAAACGTCTTGGCCTTCAAGACGGTGATGGTGTCTTCGTACATGCGTCAATGAAAGGCATCGGGCGTGTCGTCGGTGGCGCACGTGCTGTTGTCAGCGCAATTATCGAAACGGTAGGGGAGAAAGGTCTTGTTGCGATGCCGGGCTTCTCAAACGACGCCTATATGCCCGCATGGTTTGACGCCAACGAGAGTTCGCAAGCGACGTTCAAGCGTATCCAAGACGCCGTGCCTGGACACAACGCAGCCCTG
Source organism: Rhodobacteraceae bacterium Araon29 (assembly GCA_039640505.1). Taxonomy (NCBI): domain Bacteria; kingdom Pseudomonadati; phylum Pseudomonadota; class Alphaproteobacteria; order Rhodobacterales; family Paracoccaceae; species Rhodobacteraceae bacterium Araon29. The sequence goes on from CP046865.1 coordinate 3,511,809, forward strand.
ACGCCTTGCCTCGAGATGGGCTTGATAGCTGAGACATTCCGAAATTGGCCAGGCACGTACCGCAGCTCGCACCCGTGCGTTTCAGTCACCGCGCGTGGGCCAGAAAGTGCGTCCTTCATCAAGGAACACAGCCTTGCTTGGGCATGCGGACCAGACACGCCCTTGGGCAAATTCCGGACACGTCCACGCATGAAAATTATGCTTCTGGGTGTAGACTGGACCCGTTGCTCAGCACTGCATACTGCGGAAACGCTTGTCGCGGCACGGCGCACAAAACGGCGGATTTTCAAACACGTTGATGCTTGGCACGAAACAGATGACGTGGCAGATGACAATGGCCGCCTCTTTCCCGAAGTTGGCATGCGGTTCACTCAATCACACGACGTTCAGCGCAATCTAATTGGACAAGCGACCACACTGTTGTTTTCTTTCGCACAGCTTGTCGATTTTGCAGCCAACGAATTCGAAACTCTTCTAGAGGGAACCGGCGCAACACCCTAAGCACACTGCTTGAATTGCGTTACGACTGATGCAAGCTAGGATCGTCATTATGGAATATGATGATATTGAAAAAACTGGCCAAGATGAAGTGACCGGCCTCAGCTGGCTTGACCAGGTGGAACATATGCTTGAATTTTTCGGCGAAAGCCGCACCGATGCCTATTCCGGCATCGTGATGTCAGAGTTCAGCAACGCAGATATTTTCAAATGAGATTTAGGTTTGCTAAAGCGGGCCGCGCACAGGTATAGTCGAGCTCGTAAATCAGTCGCTCATTTACGAGCCCAAAAAACATAGGTATTGATCAATGCGCACACTGCGATTTTTTGTCATCCTAGCACTTATGGCAACGCTGGGGGCCTGCGGGACCACCAAAGGCGTGCTGGATGGAACTGGTTCAGTGCTTGAGGGCATGGCCGCAGATGTCAGAGCCGCGGGTGATTTGCTCTCATAAGGCCACAGCCCACCCCTAGCGGGTGAATTTTTTGTGCTTAATCCGTTTGGGCTCAAGCGCATCGGCCCCAAGGCGACGCTTTTTATCTTCTTCATAGTCTTCAAAGTTGCCTTCAAACCATTCCACATGCGCTTCGCCTTCAAAGGCAAGGATATGGGTACAGATGCGATCAAGGAAAAACCGGTCGTGGGATATGACCACAGCGCAGCCGGCAAAATCCACCAGCGCATCTTCCAATGCACGCAGGGTTTCCACATCAAGATCATTGGTCGGCTCATCGAGCAGCAGCACATTGCCGCCCTCTTTCAACAGCCGCGCCATATGCACCCGGTTGCGTTCCCCGCCCGAAAGCAGCCCGACCTTCTTTTGCTGATCCCCGCCTTTGAAGTTAAACGAAGAACAATAGGCGCGGGAATTGACCTGTGCATCGCCTAGCTCAATAATTTCAGCGCCGCCGGAAATGGCTTCCCAGACGGTTTCATCGGATTTTAGATCATCGCGCGACTGGTCCACATAAGAAAGCTGCACCGTATCGCCATAGCCGATTGATCCCGCATCAGGGGTTTCATGACCGGTGAGCATTTTGAAAAGGGTTGATTTACCTGCGCCGTTCGGACCAATCACGCCAACAATACCGCCGGGCGGCAATGCAAAGCTTAGGCCTTCGATTAACAGCTTGTCGCCCATTGCTTTTTGCAGACCGTCAATTTCAATCACCTTACCGCCGAGCCGCTGACCGTTTGGAATAACAATCTGGGCACGGGCAATTTTTTCCCGCTCAGATTGGCTTGCCAGCTCATTATAGGCGTTGATCCGGGCTTTTTGCTTGGCTTGGCGCGCCTTTTGCCCCTGACGCATCCATTCCAATTCGCGCTCAAGGGTTTTTTGTTTGGACTTATCTTCACGCGCTTCTTGAGCAAGGCGCTTGGCCTTTTGCTCAAGCCAGCTGGAATAGTTGCCCTCATAAGGAACGCCGCGTCCGCGGTCGAGTTCCAAGATCCAGCCGGTGATATCATCAAGGAAATACCGGTCGTGGGTCACGATTAGGATGGTGCCTTTATAGTCGATCAAATGCTGCTGCAGCCAAGCGATAGTTTCCGCATCCAGATGGTTGGTCGGTTCATCCAGCAGCAACATTTCCGGCGCTTCCAGCAGCAATTTACACAGCGCCACGCGGCGGCGTTCACCGCCCGACAGTGTCGCCACATCCGCATCATCGGGCGGACAGCGCAAGGCCTCCATTGAGACATCTATCTGGCTGTCCAGATCCCACAGGTTTTCTGCGTCGATCTGATCTTGCAGCTCCGCCATTTCATCGGCGGTTTCATCAGAATAATTCATCGCCAACTCGTTATAGCGATCTAAAACAGCCTTTTTCTCGGCCACGCCCAGCATCACGTTTTCGCGCACATTCAAGCCGTCATCCAGATGCGGCTCTTGCGGCAGATAGCCCACCTTGGCGCCCTCGGCGGCCCAAGCTTCGCCGGTAAAGTCCTTATCAAGGCCGGCCATGATTTTCATCAGCGTGGATTTACCGGCGCCATTGACCCCGACAACACCGATTTTCACCCCGGGCAAAAACGACAGCCGTATGTTTTCAAAGCACTTCTTTCCACCTGGATAGGTTTTTGAAACGCCGTCCATGTGATAGACATATTGATAGGAAGCCATTCGCGCACTCCGCCAGAGGTGGGTTTTTCGTCTCAATAACGCTTTGCACGCCTCGGGGCAACGGTTTGACAGCGAAAACTATCATTGGCACGGTAGGATAATCGCTATGCCCCCATAAAGGTGTGGAACATCGGCTTTCTTTTCTCAATCAAGTTAGATAGATACAGCAAGCGATAGAAGTGAACCAAGCAAGGAATAAGCGGCGCATGACGTCAAGGGTTGTTGGGCTTTTGGGGGGATCGTTTGATCCAGCGCATGCGGGTCATGTTGAAATTACCCGCACCGCATTGCGCCGGTTTGCCTTGGATCAATTGTGGTGGTTGGTCAGCCCCGGCAATCCCTTAAAGCCGCATGGCCCTGCCCCGATGCAGGACCGTATTGCGGCGGCCCGCGATCTGATCACCGATCCAAGGGTGAAGGTATCCTCTGTTGAAGCAGACCTCGGCACGCGGTACACCGCCGAAACCCTTGCTGCGCTTGCCGCCCGATACCCAAAAACACGGTTCATTTGGCTGATGGGGGCGGATAATCTGATGCAGTTTGATCAATGGCAAGATTGGCAAAACATCATTTCCACAACACCGCTTGGTATTCTGGCACGGCCCGGCCACCGGCTTGCGCCGCTCAAAGCCCGCGCTGCACGGATCTATCGCTGGGCACGCCTACCAGCAGCCCAAAGCCGCCTGCTGGGGCACTATCAAGCGCCGTGCTGGTGCTATGTGGATATGCCGATGGTCGATCTATCCTCGACCGCGCTGCGCGCGCAAGCTTGGCCATCAGGATGCTGAGGGTCTAAGACAGATGAGCCAACGATTTAACAGACGCCAGATCGCGGCGCTGCTCACTGGGGCAGCTGTGGCAGGACCAGCTTGGGCCAGCGCGCCGCAAACATCGCTGCGCCCCAAAGCAAGGCCGCTGTTACCCGCCAAATCCCCAACCAGAGCGTTTTTTGAAAAATCCGGCTTGAAGGGCGAGCTTGGCTGCGCCGCTGCGGCACTGGCTGATGGGCGCCTGCTCACCACTGAAAACCAAACTCAAGGCTTTGCACCAGCGAGCGTGGCCAAAGCCATTACCGCCGCCTATGCCCTGTATCATCTGGGCGCAGATTACAGGTTTCGCACGCAGCTGATGATCACCGGTACGCTCAGCGAAGGCGTGCTTGATGGCGACCTTATACTGGCAGGCGGCGGCGACCCCACGTTGACCACAGACCGGCTGGCGGAACTTGCCAAGGCCTTAAAAACGGCCGGTGTCAATCAGGTTAACGGACGGTTTTTCTATCACCACGGCGGTTTTCCCACCGTGCATCAGATTGACCCCGATCAACCAGTTCACTTGGGGTATAATCCCTCGGTTGCTGGGCTTAATCTAAATTTCAACCGTGTGTTTTTTGAATGGACGCGGCAAGGCCAAGCCTATGATTTCAAACTGGAAGCCCGTGATTTAAAGTTCCGCCCCAAGGTCAATACCGTGCAAATGACCTCTGAACGCCGGGGGATGGAGGTGTTCAAATACACCCAAACCCCCGAGCTTGAAGCATGGTCGGTGGCCCGCAGCGCCTTGGGCAAAGGCGGCGGGCGCTGGTTGCCGCTGCGCCGCCCCGGGGCTTGTACGGCAGATGTCTTTCACAGTCTTGCGCGGTACTACAAAATTGATCTGCCAGTACCGCAAGAGGGCAGTCCAGAACCATCGCATCGACCGCTTTGCTATACGGACAGCGCAGAGCTGTCTGATATACTCGTTGATATGCTGAAAAACTCCGTCAACCTAACTGCGGAAGGTCTGGGCAGGGCAGCAACCCGTAAAGCCGGTGGGGATGCTTCGACACTGATAAGCTCGGCGCAACATATGCAAGAGTGGGCAGCGCAGAAGCTGGAAATGGCAGATGCGCATTTTGTTGACCATTCCGGGCTCGGCGATCGGGCGCGGATCAAGGCGCTGGACATGGTGCGCGGTCTGGTGGCTGCGCAAAAGCTTATGCCGGATTTTCCGTCACTGCTTCGCCAGATCAAGCCGCGCGATACCCGCGGCAATTTAGACCGAAAATCCAAAGCGCTTATTCAGGCCAAAACCGGAACGTTGCATTTCGTCAGCGCGCTTGCCGGCTATGTCACCGAAGGGGTCGATACCCCCTATGCTTTTGCGATTTTCACCCAAAACCTTGATCGCCGCGCGCGGCTATCTATCTGGCAGCGTGAAAGCTCAAAAGCAGCTGAATATTGGAACCGGAGGGCACGCTATGTGCAGTATGTGCTGCTGGCCCGTTGGTCCAAACGCGGGTTATAGGGTTAAATGCCGCGCCCTAGCGCCGCGCTCGATCGCGGCCGCGTGCAGCCGGTCAATGGTCAACTGATAGCGCATTTCCTCCAATAGCCGCAGTTCCGGCTCGCGGATAATTCCATCGGCGGCGGCCACATCACAGCACAGGGCATAGGCGGTTTCATAAAGCTCTTTAGGCAGGTTGGTTTTGACCAACCCAAACAGCGCATCCAGACCGTCCTCTTGTTCGAAAAGGTCAAACACCACCTGCGACATGATATTGAGCCGGTCGATGTCGTATTGCGCAAAGATCGGCAGGTTATTGACGGTGGATTGAATTTTGACCAATTCAGCGGTCAGAATGTTTTCATCCGATGCTGAGACGGCCATCATCAACACCACAAGACAATCCTGCGGTGTCATCACATGGGAAGAATCCTGGGTCAAAATAGCCACCTTTGATAAAGTTTGTTGCAGTGCAGAATATTGACCTATGTTGCTGGTGGCAATAGTAAGCAGAGAAATGCGCCGGTTTTAGCGCAATAGTTTAATTCGGAGAATAAATATGTCTGATCTGCGCGATGCTGCGCTCAGCGCAAAAGCCTGGCCCTTTGAAGAGGCGCGGCGGGTGCTGAAACGCTATCAAAAAGCGCCGCCGGACAAGGGCTATGTGCTGTTTCAAACCGGCTATGGGCCGTCGGGCCTACCGCATATCGGGACCTTTGGGGAAGTTGCGCGCACCACAATGGTGATGCAGGCGTTTCGCGAAATTAGCGATATTCCAACCAAGCTGATTTGTTTTTCCGATG